>JAICSU010000002.1 GCA_025936735.1 Amnibacterium sp. | reverse complement strand
GGTCGTGCCCCACCGCGGAGACGGAGACCCGGTCGGACATGACCACCAGGTCGAAGCGGCCGTGGGTGACACGATCGATCACCCGTCGTCCCCACGCGGCGCAGCTGGCCGAGTGCGCAGGCGTGTCCATGTTCTGCGCCAGCTCCGCCAGCGCGCACTGCGAGGCGATGAAGGTCGTCACCTGCCAGTGCTCCCGTGCCGCGACCGACTTCATGGCCGCGTACCACTCCCCCGCGTGCGAGTTCCCGACGAGGGCGACCCGCACCGTCGAGTCGGACGGGCCGGTCGTGCAGGTCGTGATCTGGAACGACGGCGGATGGGCGAAGCAGTTCCTGCCGCTGTGGAGGTCCCACGCGTCGGACTTGGCGGTGGCGGCCTCGACCGGCGCCGGGTAGAGCGGACCGGAGTTCCGCTGCGGACACGTGCCGGCGGGGGCGGCGAGCGCTGCGGCGCCGAAGCAGGGGGTGGAGCCCGAGAGGTGCGCGGCGAGCTCCTGCTGGGCGACGGTGGCGCGATGGTCGACCTCGGCCAGCTGCAGCTGGCCGGTCCCGACGACGAGGGCCATGGCCGCCGCGGCGAGGGCGTAGGGCTTCCACACGGGCCGGGCCCACGCGGGGGTGCGGAACCGGTCCTCGATGTACCGCTTCGTCAGGAACGCGAGGACGAGGGCCACCGCGATGACGACGATCTTGTCCACCGTCCTCAGGGGATGTCCGAGCGCCGACGGCACGAGGACCAGGAGCGGCCAGTGCCAGAGGTAGACGGAGTAGGAGATGTTGCCGAGCCCCTGCACCGGCCGCAGCGCCGTCAGGCGGGCGGGCGACCCCGCACCCGACGAAGCGTTGGCCGCGATCACGGCGGTCGCTCCCAGCACGGGGATCACGGCCGTCCAGCTCGGGAAGGGGAGCGAGCCCGTGAAGGCGACGGCCGTCCCGGCGATGGTGGCCCAGCCGAGCCAGGCGAGCACGGTCCGCACCGGCACGGGCAGGCGGGTGCCGTCGAGGATCCCGGGTCGACCCCGGGCACCCACCGACAGGGCCGCGAGGAGTCCGCCCGCACCGAGCTCCCAGACCCGCGTCGGCGTCACGAAGTAGGCGCGGGCCGGCTCGGCCGCGGTCTCGACGATCGAGTAGGCGAGCGACAGGACGACGACGACCGCGACACCTGCGGCGACGATCGCGCGGTGTCCCCGCCGCACTCTCCGGCCGATCGCGACGAGGAGCAGCAGCAGGACCGGCCAGAAGAAGTAGAACTGCTCCTCCACCGACAAGGACCAGAAGTGCTGCACCGGCGTCGGGGCCGACTGGGAAGCGAGGTAGTCGACGGAGTCGTCGGCGAGGCGCCAGTTGACCACGTACAGCGCCGCCGCCTTCACCTGGGAGGCGGTGTCGGCCCAGGTGGTCTCCGGGCTGACGAGGCGTGACCCGACCAGGGTCACGAGCAGGACGAGCAGCGACGCCGGGAGGAGTCGGCGGATCCGGCGGGACCAGAACGCCAGCAGGTCCCCCATCCTCCTCGGCGGATGCGCGAGCAGATGGCTCGTGATCAGGAACCCGGAGATGACGAGGAAGACGTCGACGCCGGTGAAGCCGCCCGTGAGCCGGTGCGGCCAGAAGTGGTAGAGGACGACCATCGCCACGGCGGCGGCGCGGAGGGCCTGGATGTCCGCGCGGACCGCGGTTCCGCGGCTCCCGGCATCCCGCGGCCGCTCCGCACCTCCCCCGCCCGAGGGCAGGGTGCGGTCCCGCACGCCGGATTCGGCGGGCGGCAGATCATGCGTGGAGCGCTGGGTCACGGTCACGTGGCCCCATCTTCGTCGATGGATATGGGCCGACTACCAGGCTCGCCGCTGCGGGGCGAAACCATGTCCCCCGGACGGGGGGTGCAGCCCGGCCCGGCTCGGACCGACGACGGCCGCATCGCGCCTGCCCTCAGGCGAACCGGATGCCGAGGCCCGGGCGGGTGCCGGGCGTCGCGCTCCCGTCGCCGACGCGGATGCCCGTGCCCGCGACGAGCACGCCGAGCTCGTCGAACCGGGCCCCCTCGACGTCCTCCACCCAGGTCCGCTGCGATCGCGTCGCGGCGACCTGCGCGGACAGCTCGAGGAGCAGGTGCGGCGCGAGCTCGGCGCCCCGCTCGGCCGCCAGCGCGGCGATCGCGAGGTACGGCGTGATGCCGCCCACCCGGACGATGTTCGGCTGCACCACGTCGACGGCTCCCGCGTCGATCAGGTCCCGGAACCGGTGGACCGTGTGCGCGTTCTCGCCCTGCGCGATCCGGATGCCCGCCTCGCGCCGCAGGGCGACGTATCCCGCGGTGTCGTCGGCACGCAGGGGCTCCTCGAGCCACGCGAGGTCGAACGGCCGGAGGGACTCGGCCGCGGCGAGGGCGCGCGCGAGGTCCCACCGCTGGTTCGCGTCGACCATGAGGGCGCGATCGGGCCCGAGGACCTCGCGCACCGCCGCGACCCGGTCGAGGTCCTCGGCGAGGTCGGGGCGCCCGACCTTGATCTTCGCGCCCGGCAGCCCGCGGGCGACCCACCGGCGGACCTGCTCGACCAGCTCGTCGAGCGTGTAGTGCAGGTTGACGCCGCTGCCGTAGACCGGCTGGCTCGGCGTGCGGCGGCCGAGCAGGTCGGCGAGGGCGAGGCCCGCCCGCTGCCCCGCGAGGTCCCAGAGCGCGAGATCGAGGCCGGCCAGCGCGATCGTCGTGATCCCTCCCCCGCCCGCTTCGTGCAGGTGCTCCCAGGCCGCCTGCCAGAGGGCGGGCTCCGCGGGCCGGCCGACCGCGAAGGTCGTGACGTCGTCGCGGAGCAGCGCGGCGACGGCGGATGCGCCGATCGAGGGTGTCCACGAGAACCCGCGGCCGACGCCGCCGTCCGTGTCGTGCAGCACCACCTCGATCACCGACACGGCCCGCACGTCGGGCGCCCAGGCGCGGGCGAGCGGAACGCGGATCGGGCGGACGTCGATCCGCTGGATGCGCGGCTCCGTCACGCCACCAGCTCGTGGCCGGCGTCGAGCAGGGCGCGGAGGCGGTCCGTCTGCTCGGGCGTCGGGTCGGTCAGGGGTGGCCGGACGGACCCGACGGGGACGCCGCCGATCCGCAGGCCGGCCTTGATGAGCGAGACGGCGAAGCCCGGGGTCTCGTCGCGGAGCCGGACGAGGGGCACGAAGAAGCGATCGAGCAGCAGCCGCTGGCGCACCGGGTCACCGGCCTGCAGGGCGTCGAAGAAGGCCGTGGCGATCCGCGGCGCCATCGCGAAGACCGCGGACGAGTACAGCGGCACGCCGATCGCCCGGTAGGCGGCCTGGCTCGCCTCGGCGGTGAGCAGGCCGTTGAAGAACCGCACGTCGTCGCGACCGGCGCGGGCTGCGGCCAGCACGAAGCGCTGCATCAGCGCGAGGTCGCCCACGCCGTCCTTCAGCCCCTGGACGCGCGGGTCCGTGAGCAGCCGCTCCACGGTCGGCTCGGTCAGGGCGGCGGATCCGCGGTGGTAGACGACGAGGGGCAGGTCGGTCGCGGCGGCGACGCCCTCGACGTACCGCAGGAGGCCCTCCTGGGGCGCTGAAACCAGGTACGGCGGGAGCACGAGCAACCCCTCGGCCCCGGCTTCGGCCGCGGCACGGGCCGCGGCGACCGCGTGAGCGATCGGCCCACCGGTCCCGGCGACGACGGGCCGCCGGCCGGCCGTCGCCCTGACGGCCGCCCCGACGGCCGCCCGGATCTCGTCGAGCCCGAGCGCGTGGTACTCCCCCGTGCCGCAGGCGGCGAAGACGCCGCCCGCGCCCTGCGCCACCCGATCGGCGACGTGCTCCTCCAGCGCCGCGACGTCGACGCGGTCGTGCTCGTCGAAGGGGGTGACGGGGAAGAACAGCACGCCGTCGAACCGGTCGAAAGGGCGCTCCGTCATGCCCCGATCCTGCCAGTGGTCACGGGCGGGTCCGGCTGGGCACCGAGCCAGGTGACGGAGCGCGCGGCGGCGGCCGCCGCGGCGCGCATGGCGTCGATCGGCCCCGCGCCCGCCGCGAACGCCGCGGCGAGGGCGCCGCAGTACGTGTCCCCGGCGCCGGTCGTGTCGACGGGAGCCGGTACCGGGTCCGCCGGGACGCGCAGGTCGCCCCACTCGGAGCCGGCCGAGCCGCGGGTCACCAGCAGCTGCACCGGCTGCGCCCCCGCGGCCGCGAGGGCCGCCGCCTCCGCCTCGTTCGCCACCACCGGGTCGGCGAGTGCGAGCACCTCCCCCGGCAGCGCCGCGTAGGGAGCCGTGTTCAGCACGACCCTCGCGCCCCGCGTCGCCCCCATCCGAACGGCGGCCGCGACCGTGGCGAGGTCGATCTCGAGCTGCGCGAGGAGCACGTCCCCCGGGGCGAGGGCCGCGAGCGGCGCGAGGTCGTCGGCTCCCACGTTCCCGTTCGCGCCGGGCGACACGATGATCGTGTTCTCCCCGTCGGCGGCCACCGCGATCGCGGCCCGACCGGTGGCCGCCCCCGGGTCGACGCGGACGTCGCGCACGTCGACGTCGAACGCCGCGAGCCGTTCCCGATAGGCCCGGCCCTCGGCGTCGTCCCCGACGCGGCCGATCATGCGCACCGCGGCACCCGCGGCGGCCGCCGCGACGGCCTGGTTCGCGCCCTTCCCCCCGAACCGCACCTCGACCGGCCCACCGAGCACCGTCTCCCCCGGCAGGGGATGGCGTTCCACCCGCACGATCGCGTCGACGTTCAGACTCCCGAGCACCCACACGACGGCCACGGCCTCATCCTCCCGCACCCCGGGAACCGACCCAGGGCCGGCACATCGGTGCACCTCCTACGCTTCCCGGATGGCCGTCCGCTCCCGTCCCGTGCTGATCACCGGCTGCTCGACCGGCATCGGCCGGGCGACCGCCCTCCGCCTGGTGCGATCCGGACTCACTGTCATCGCGACCGCGCGCCGCCAGGACTCGATCACCGACCTGCGTCAGGAGGGCTGCACGACACTCGCGCTCGACGTGACCGACGAGTCGTCGATGGCGAGCGCGGTCGAGCAGGTGGAGGCCGAGCACGGCGCGGTGGGTGCGCTCGTCAACAACGCCGGGTACTCGCTGTCCGGAGCGGTCGAGACGCTCCAGATGGACGACCTCCGGCGACAGTTCGAGACGAACGTCTTCGGGCTCGTGCGGATGACGCAACTCGTCCTCCCGGGGATGCGCAGCGCGCGGTGGGGGCGCATCGTCAACATCGGCTCGATGGGCGGCCGCCTCACGTTCCCCGGCGGGGGCGCCTACCACGCGACGAAGCACGCGGTCGAGGCGCTGAGCGACGCACTCCGCTTCGAGGTCGCGGGATTCGGGGTGAAGGTGGTGCTGATCCAGCCCGGCTTCATCCGCACCGAGTTCGCGGAGACCGCCGCGTCCCTCACGCCTGTCGGCGACGGGCCGTACGCGCGGTTCAACGAGGCCGTCGCAGCCACGACGCGGCAGACCTATGCCGGTCCACTCGCCGCGATCGGCGGCGACCCCGACGCGGTCGCACGCGCCGTGGAGCGGGCGATCCGCCGACGCTCCCCCGCGCCGCGGATCCCGGTCACCCCGTCCGCGCGGCTTCTGATGACAGCGCGGCGCTCCATGCCGGACCAGGCATGGGATGTGTTCGTCGGCACGACCTTCGAGCGCCCGACCGGCCCCTAGCCGGCAACCGGCGTGCTCTCGTGGCAGCAGCAGGTGATCTCACCTGATCGTGCCCCGATCCTCCGCCTCCAGGAACACAGCGCGGACGACGAATCGCGTGTTCGGCGGGACCACGACGCGAAGCACGGCTGGATCGTCTGTGCCCCTCAGCGGCGTCCAGCCTGCTATCGGTATCGCCGCTGCGGCCGTTCCACGGGCGATCATCGCTCTCCCGAGCTGCTTTCGTGCGTCTTCGGTGGCGAGGTCCATCTCCACAGGTCCCGGCCGGTCCGTAGCGACGGTGATGGACAAGCTGCTCGCTCCGACATCGAACCCCCGCAGCGAGAAGTCGGTCGCGCCGCGCCCGGACCCGAAGAACTGCTTCCGCGCGAAGGTCGTCCGCTCGAGGAGCGGGGCCGGCGTGTGGGAGAAGTACCGCGCCGTCTCCGCTGAACCAGCGACCTGGGGAAGCGTGGCGATCCCGACCGGCGGCCGGGCTTCGTACAACGCCTCCAACCGGATGGATCTCCCCCGTGCCAGGGTCAGCGAGGGTGGCACCGACGTCAGCGCCGCGAGCGCCACGGCCCCCACGACACCGAAGACCCCTACGAGCAGCGCGACGCGTCCGGCGAGGCACCCGGTTCCGCGGGTGGGCGTCGCCGGGCACCGCACGGGCGCCGCATGGCAGGAGGGTTCATCGCCTCGGCCTCCAGAGGCTCTCGGGCCCTCCGCGACGACCGGCGCCCTCACGTCCCGCAGGGCGAGGTATGCCGCACGATCCGCGTCCGTGGCGCCCGGCCGGTAGAGCAGGCGTCGCAGCCTCTCCAACCTCGCAGCGTCCTGTTCAGGGGCCACGAACGGAGACCTTAGCCCGACCGGCATCCGTGGCCTGCTCGGACCGGAGCTCGTTGATGCCCAGCGTGCTTCCACGCGGGGCTCAACGGGGCCGACCGAGCGTGCTCTCCCTCGGAAGCAGCCGCGGCTCCAGCAGCACGGTCGAATGAACGTGCGCCTCGGGGGGCTCGGTCAGCTCGCGGAACAGCAGGCGGACCCCCTCTGCACCCATCGCCGCGCCCTCCATCGTGACGGACGTGAGCGGGACCGCCCCTCCCCACGCGGCGGAGTTGTGGTCGCACCCCATCACGGCGACATCCTCGGGCACCCGGATCCCGAGCGACCGGAACTCGCTGATGATGGCCATCGCGACGAGATCGGACACCCCGATCACCGCGTCCGGCCGTTCCTCCGGGTCACGGGCGGCGAGCCTCCGCGCGATGTCGACGCCGGCGGCCGGCTCCAGCGTGTCGGCGTCGAACTCCTCGAGGCGCACGGCCCCGTTCGCCTCGGCGATCGCCCGCGCGATGCCCCGCCGCCGCCTCGCCACCGGCTGCAACGTGTCCCTGCCACCCGCAAAGGCGATCCGGCGCCGGCGGAGCCCGATCAGGTGAGTCGCGGCGAGGTACCCGACCTGCTCGTTGTCGATCAGCACCCTGCAGGAGTCGTGGTCCGCCGAGTCGTAGTTCAGCACCACGACCGGACACCCGACGCGGCGGGCCCGGTCGACCGCCTCGGCAGGGTCCTCCATCGGCGCGATGACCAGCCCCGAGACGTGGGAACCCGTCATCACCGCCATGTGGGCGTGCAGAAGGGCGTCGTCGTTCTCCGCCGTCGCGAGCTGGAGGTAGCGGTCCTGCTCCCGCGCCATCCGCTGGGCGCCGCGGGCGATGTCGACGAACAGGGAGTTGCTGAGGTCGACGACGACGAGCCCGATGGTGCGGGTGTCCCCGCGGGCGAGGGCGCTCGCCACGTCGTTGCGGGTGAAGCCGAGCTCCTCGATGGCGCTCTGCACCTTCGCGCGGGTACCCGGGGTGACGCGCTGCGGGTGGTTCAGCACGTTGGAGACCGTTCCGAGGGAGACGCCGGCCCGTGCCGCGACCTCGGTGAGCCTCGGCCGCCGACCTTCGAGCCCCGGGGTGACCGCCACGCCGGAATGGTACGGTCCGCGCCGCCTCTTCACGCCCTCGTCGACTCGCGCACCACGAGCTCCGGCTGGAACACGATGCGGCGGTGCACGTCGTTGCCGTCGATCTCGGCGAGCAGCAGGTCCAGCGCCTCCGCCCCCATCCGGTTCCGGGGCTGCCGGATGGAGGTGATCGGCACGGCCGCGGCCGCCGCGAAGTCGATGTCGTCGTAGCCGACGATCGCGAGGTCCTGCGGCACCCGCACCCCGCCGAGGATGCTCACCCCCTGGAGCACCCCGAGGGCGACGAGATCGTTGACGGCGAGCACCCCGTCCGGACGCTCGGGCAGGCCGAGGATGCGGCGCCCGGCCGAGACGCCGTCGAGCATCGTCAGGGACGCGACGTCCATCACCTCGAGACGGGCTCCCGGCACGTCGGCGACGGCCTGGCGGGCGCCGGTCAGACGGTCCCGCACCTGA
Source organism: Amnibacterium sp. (assembly GCA_025936735.1). Classification (GTDB taxonomy): domain Bacteria; phylum Actinomycetota; class Actinomycetes; order Actinomycetales; family Microbacteriaceae; genus Amnibacterium. The sequence continues at coordinate 68,137 of JAICSU010000002.1, read as the reverse complement.
CGCAGGTCGCGCGGGCCGCCGACGAAGAGGAGCCGTCGGCGACCGCCGTCCAGCAGGTGCTGGGCAGCCATCCGGCCGCCGGCGACGTCGTCCACCGAGACGGAGGAGAATCCCCCGGTCGTCGCGAGCCGGTCGACGAGCACCGAAGGGATGCCGTGCGAGCGCAGGCGCTCGAGGCGCGGCAGCACCTCGTCGACGGGCGTGATGAGGATGCCGCGCACCCGCTGCTCCTCGAACAGGTCGAGGTACGCGGCCTCCCGGCGCTGGTCCTCGTCGGTGTTCGCGAGCAGCACGGACAGGCCGGCCTCCGTCGCCCGCTCCTCCGCCCCGCGGGCGACGTCGGTGAAGAAGGGGTTCCCGATGTCGAGCACGAGCAGCCCGATGCTGCGGCTCGATCCCGCGCGAAGCTGCCGGGCGGCGTCGTTGCGCACGAAGCCGAGCTCGTCGATCGCCGTGAGCACGCGCTGCGTCGTGTCCGGGGCCACCTTCCCCGGCGTGTTCAGCACGTTCGACACCGTGCCGACGGAGACCCCCGCACGCTCCGCGACGTCGCGGACGCTGATCGCCATCGCTTCGCCCTCCGTCAGTCCGCCGGGACGGGATGCAGCGCGAGAGCCGACCGCCCTGCCGGAAGCTCCGTCGTGACCCCGTCGGGACCGACGAGCAGCACCGGGACCGGCGATCCCACCGTAACGGCGTCACGGCCGACGCGGACCCGGAGCAGGCCCGCCGGAGTGGGCACGGCCCCCTCGACCTCGTCGACGAGCCCGTACGCGGGCGCCACACGCGCCCGCGTGAAGCCGGGCTCGACGGGCGTCACGCCGAGCAGGCCGACGACCAGGTCGCGCGTGGGCGTCGAGCTCCAGCCGTGCACCGGCGTCCCCCAGCCCCAGCACTCGCCGAACGTGTCGTAGCCGTCCGCGAGGAAGACCGACCACCGGCGGATCGACGCGAGCACGAGCTCGGGGCGTCCGGCCTCCAGGTAGGCGTCGTGCACGAGGTGCGCGGCGAACGGCTCGGCGACGACGACCTCGGCGGCCGCGTCCCAGTCGATCTCCTGCACACCCCGCAGCTGCGCGAGGATCCGTTGCTCGTCGTAGCCCCCCGCTCCGCCGACCCAGGAGCGGACGACCTGGCGGCGCTCGTCTCCGATCCAGTCGATGACGCGCGGCACCCGTTCGAGCGGAACGAGGCCCGAGACGATCGCCGTCGCTCCGGCGAGCTGCGAGGCCGGGAGCCGCCGCTCGCCCTCGACCACGTGGTCGACGTAGGTGCCGCGCTCCTCGTCCCAGAACAGGTCGAACCCGGCGCGCACGCGCTCGACGTGGCGTTCGGCCCACTCCGCATCGCCCGGGTTCCCGAGGAACCGGGCGATCACCGCGTAGTCCTGCAGCCCCCGGACCCAGAGTGCCGTGAGGATCGAGCTCGGGCCGGAGAGCAGCACGCTCGACCAGTCGACGAGCACCCACTCGGGCACGTCGGCGAGCACACCGCGGTCGTCCACGTACGGGACGAACCACTCGAGCACCCGCCGCACGACCGGCGCAGCCGCCTCGATCGCGGCCCGGTCGCCGGTGTACTCGAGCAGGCTGCGCACGCCCCGGATCCAGTAGAGCGACCAGTCCGGGATCGTGTGGCCCCCGCCCGACTCGATCTCCCCCACCACGCTCATGGGCAGGATGCCGTCGGGACGCGGCGACGCCGCGAGCTCCACGTACCAGGCCGCCATGCGCCAATCGGTCGAGGTCGTCAGCTGCACCGACTGGTGCACGACCCCGTCGCCGACCCAGGCGCGCTGCTCCCGGGTGGGGCAGTCGATGTAGGAGTCGTGGGCGTTCAGCTCGACCGTCCGGATGCCTGCGGCATAGAGGGCGTCCAGCTCCGGGTCGCTGGAGCGGAAGAAGGCGTCGCCCTGACGCAGCTGGATCCGCTCCTGCACCGCCAGGCCGCTCAGCGCCACGTCGCCACCGGAGGGCACGGTGATGAGCGCATCGACGTACCGCAACCCGTTGACCTCGAGCGCGCTGAAGCGGTCGCCCGCGCCGCGCGCGATGTAGCGGGCTCCTGTGCGCGGAACCGAGTTCACGCGGGCGTCGCCCGGGGCGGGCGCCTTCTCCCGGTAGAGCAGGTCGACGACCGTGCCGGCAGGGGCCTCCAGGTCGAACTCGACGAGGCCCGCGACGACCCGCCCGAAGTCGGCGCGCAGGACGAAGGTGGCGGGGCCGTCGACGGTCGTCTCGAGGTGGTCCTGCGCGTCCGGGCCCGGCTCCCGGGCACGCCGCAGCACGTGGTCGACGGGGTCGGTCCCGGGATCGCCGGGGTCGGCACGCGCGACCCGGATCGTGCGGGGCGTGACGCGGTCACCGCCCAGCGCCCCGATCGGGCGCGGCAGGAGGGGGCCGTACGGATCCGTCGGCGGCTGCGACCGCGCGAGCGCACCGAGGTGGATCGCCGGCGCGATCCGGGCCGGAGCGAAGCCTGCTGCGGCACCGGAGCGCCAGCCGGGGTCGAGCAGGCGGGCGTCGAGGCACTCGACCGGGACGCCGTCCAGCCCCCGCATCGGGACGGCCGTCCACGCGGGCACCTCCGCGACCTCCCACGTGTCGTCGGTGGCGAGGAGCCGGTCTCCGAGGTCCGCCTCGAGGACCAGGACCCCTGCCCGGCCGAGCCCCTGGTTCGCCGCCGCCGGCTGCCAGAACGAGTTCGCGGTCCCGTAGTAGGTCACGAGGACCACGATGCGGTTCGTTCCCGCTACGAGGGCCGGAGCCAGGTCGTACTCGTCGTAGTGGAGTCGGTGCGGCTGCGATCGCACCGGGCCGCGGCCGACCTCCACGCCGTTGACGAGCAGCAGGTAGCGGGAGTCGGCCGTGATCCGCGCGGGGGCCGCTGCGGGAACGGCTTCCAGCTCGACCGCGGTCCGGAAGAGCGTCCTCGCGAACGTCCCGCCGCCGCCCGGGGCGCCGAGGGAGCCCTCGGTGCCCGGGTCGGCCGGTGGCGCCGCCGTGATCCAGTGCCCGGCCCAGGACCGCGGCCACGGGCGCCCCTCGCCGGTCATCGCGTGGCGACGGAGTCGGACGTCTCCTGATGGGCGACGTCGAAGACGTGTTGGCCGGCGGGGACGCGCTGCTCCTCCTGACCGGGCAGCCGCACGACCGCATCCGCGCCCTCCGGCACCTCGGCCTCGACGTGCAGCCTGCCGCCCTGCAGGGTCCAGGACACCGACGCCCGTCCACGCGGCGTGGTGAGCACGGTCTCGGCCTCGGTGATGTCGCCCCCCGGCTGCGGTGCGATCAGCACCGTGGCGTAGCCCGGGGCGGCGGGGGCGAGCCCGCCGACCACCCGGTGCATCCAGTCGGCCACCGCGCCGAGGGCGTAATGGTTGAAGCTCGTCATCTGGCCCGGGTTGATCGAGCCGTCCGGCAGCATCGAGTCCCACCGCTCCCACACGGTCGTGGCACCCATCGTGACGGGGTAGAGCCAGGAGGGGCACGCCCGCTCGGTGAGCAGCCGGTAAGCGACGTCGAGATGGCCGGTCTTCGAGAGCGCGTCCGTGATGAACGGGGTGCCCGCGAAGCCGGTCGAGATCCGGTACTGCGCCGCTTCCGCGAGCTCGGCGAGCCGATCGCCCGCGACCCGCTCGTCCTCCTCGTCGAGCAGCCCGAACGCGATGGCGAGCGCGTAGACCGTCGTGCAGTCGCTCTGCACGCGACCGTTGTCGACGTAGTGCTCGTTGAACGCCGCGCGGAGCCGCGCGGCGTGCTCGGCGAACTCCCGCTGCTCGTCCTCCCGGCCGAGCAGGTGCGCGGTCCTGGCGACGAGGTCCGCCGACCGGTAGGCGCATGCGGTCGCGACGACGCCCTTGTCGGCCTTGGCGGCGGCGGGGTTCTCCGGCGGTGCGTCGGGGTCGAGCCAGTCGCCGAACTGGAAGCCGGTGTCCCACAGCCCGGTGGGTGACAGGAGTGAGCGCACCCGCCGGACGTGCGAGGTCATCGAGTCGAACTGCGCCTCCAGCACCTCCCGGTCGCCGTAGGCCTCCCAGAGCGTCCACGGCACCCAGACACCGGCGTCGCTCCAGAGCGCGGTCGAGTCGGGGTCGGGGAACTGGCTCCCGGCGGGCCGCGGGATGTACTTCAGCACGTCGGGCACGACGAACGGGATCATGCCGTCGTGGTTGCGCTGCTCGGCGTCCACGTCGCGCAGCCAGTCCTTCAGGAAACCGTCGATGTCGAACAGGAAGGCGGCGGTGGGCGCGAACGCCGCGATGTCACCCGTCCAGCCGAGGCGCTCGTCGCGCTGCGGGCAGTCGGTGGGCACATCGACGAAGTTGCCGCGCATCCCCCAGACGACGTTCTCGTGGAAGCGGTTCAGCAGCTCGTCGGAGCAGCGGAACGTGCCGATGCGGTCGAGCTCCGAGCCGATGACGACGGCCGTGACCGCGGCGGGATCGAGCTCGCCCGGCCAGCCGTCGATCTGCGCGTAGCGGAAGCCGTGGAAGGTGAAGGTGGGCTCGAACTCGTCGTCGCCCCCGGAGAGCACGAAACGGTCCGTGGCCTCCGCGCTGCGCAGCGGCCTGGTGCCGAGCTCGTCGTGCTCGAGCACCTCGGCGTGCCGGACGGTGATCTCGGTGCCGGCCGGCCCCTGGGCGCGGATCCGCAGCCAGCCGACGAGGTTCTGGCCGAAGTCGAGCAGCGTGTGGCCGGAGGGCGACGTCCATACGCGCTGCACGGCGACCTCCTCGCGCCGGGAGACTGTGGGGCCGATGTACGGGGTCAGCTTCGCCGTATCGAAGTCGAGAGCGTGGACGCCCGTCCAGCCGTCGCCGTCGAAGCCGGGCCGCTGCCATGCGTCGTCACGGCGGCGGGCGTCGATCGTCTCCCCGTCGTAGAGGTCGTTCGCGACGACAGCGCTCGGGCCGCTCGTCCACGACTCGTCCGTGACGATGCGCTGCTCGAAGCCGTCCTCGAAGGTGATCGTGAGCTCCGCGAATCCGCCGAGCTCCTCGCCGTAGTACGCGCGGCCGCCGCCCCAGCCCAGCCGGCCGCGGTACCAGCCGTTGCCGAGCGCGAGACCGAGCACCGACTCCGTCTCGACCAGCGCCGTGACGTCGATCTCGGTGTACCGGACGCGCCACTCGTAGCTCGTCCAGCCCGGGGTGAGCACGTCGCCCGACACCGGCCGGCCGTTCAGCGTCGCCTCGACGACACCGAGCGCGGACAGGGTGAGCACGGCGGAGCGGACGGCGCCGTGGCCGTCTTCGAGCCGGAACTCGCGTCGGAGCAGTGGCGCGCCGTCGAACTCGGTGTCGGCGGCGATCATGCGGGCGTGCCAGGTCATGGCTTCCTTTCGACGGAAGGTGGGGTTGGGCAGGAGGGGCGGGTCAGCCCTTGACTGCGCCGCTGGTCATACCGGCGACGATCTGCCGGTTGAAGAAGACGTAGAGGACCAGGGGCGGGATGGTGATGAGCAGGATGTCCATGAACAGCAGGTTGTTGAAGCTGAGCGCCTGTCCTTGGAACTGGTAGAGGGTGAGCTGCACCGTCGGCTGGCCGGGCAGGAAGTACAGAGGGCCGGCGAAGTCGTTGAACACGACGACGGCCTGCACCACGATCACCGTCGCGAGCACGGGACGCAGCAGGGGCAGGATCACCGAGAAGAACATCCGGATGGGGCCCGAGCCGTCGAGCACGGCGGCCTCGTCCAGCTCCTTCGGGATCGTGGCGACGAAGGCGCGGAACAGCAGGATGTTGAACGACAGCCCGAACGTGGCCTCGACGAGGATCATCCCGAGCATCGTCTGGAAGATCCCGAGGTCCTGCAGCACCCAGATCGTCGGGACGACGGCCGGCGGGACGATGAGCCCGGCGAGCACGAAGAAGTTGATCACCGGGTTCCAGCGCGACGGCTTCCGCTGCAGCACGTAGCCGACCATGGCGGCGAAGACGGTGGTGATGAGCACCGAGAACACGGTGAGCACGGCGCTGTTGATGAACGCCTGGAAGATGACCCCGCCGTTGTACTGCACCACCCCCACGAGGTTCTCGAAGAACTGCCACTTGGTCGGCCACGAGAACGCGAGCGAGGCGGCGTCGGCGGGCGTCTTCGCAGCCTGATCGACGACGAAGAGGAAGGGGATGATGAAGACCACGATCGTGGCGATGATCGCGACGACCCCGACGACGCGAGCCCGGATGCGTTCGGCCCTCACAGGTCCACCTCCCGGCGGTTCAGGAAGGCCGAGATCGGCACCATGATCACCGTCACGACGAGGAACAGGATCACGTTCCCGGCGGTCGAGAGACCGTAGAAGCCGGCCTGGTACTCCTTGTAGATCACCGACGCGATCACGTCGCTCGTGAAGCCGGGCCCGCCACCCGTGGTCGCCCAGATGATGTCGAACGATCGCAGTCCACCGATCAACGACAGGATGATCACCGTGCCCATCGCCGGCCGCACCAGCGGCAGGGTGATCGAGCGGAAGATCTGCCACGAGCCGCTGCCGTCCAGGCGCGCCGCTTCGTAGTAGTCCTGGGGGATCGCGACGATCCCGGCCATGAAGATCAGCGTGGCGATGCCGACGCCCTTCCAGATGTCGACGCCCGCGATCGTCATGAGCGCCAGCTTCGGGTCCGTGAACCAGCCCGGCTGCCCGAGGTGGAAGAACCCGAGCACCGCGTTGACCATGCCATGGAAGGGGTCGAGCAGGTTCTTCCACATGATCCCCACCCCGATCGTCGAGACGAGCACGGGGAAGAAGATCACCGCGCGCAGATACCCGCGCCCGATCACGGGGCCGGTCAGCAGCAGGGCGAAGAGGAGGCCGAGCACCACCTTCACGGCGCTCGTCACGAACCCGTACTCGAAGGTGTGGATGAACCCGTTGACCAGCTGCGGGTCCTGGAAGAACTCGACGAAGTTCGCGAACCCGATGAACTGGATGTTGAAGAGCGACCAGCGCGTCAGCGAGAAGTAGAACGACGCGAACGTCGGCACGGCGAAGAACACGACGTACAGGACCATCGCCGGCAGGAAGAACCACGACGGATAGAACGACTTCATCTTGCGACGCGCGCTCGGCGCGCCGCCCGTTCGGGTGAACGCCGCCGCGGGCTTCACCGCGGACGTCGTGTTGGCGGTCATCGGGCACTCCTCATCGAGCGGCTTGCTTCAGGGGTGGGGCCGGCGGGTGTCCCCGCCGGCCCCGGTGCGGTCCGAGGACCGGTCAGCTCCAGCCCTTCAGCCCGAGCTGCTGCGCCTGCTTCTTCACATCGTTGTCGTACAGCGCTGCACCCTGCGCGGCGGTCGAGATGCCCGATCCGACCTGGATCAGGATCTTCTCCAGGTTCGGTCCCTTGATCGGCGAGATGAACTCGAGCGCCAGGCCCGACTTGCCCTCGTCGATGTACTTCTGGGTGTCGGCGGCGATGGCCGGGGCGGAGCTGGGCACCTTGCACTGGGTGATCGCATAGGGGCCGGCAGGCAGGCCCGTCTTGTTCTGGATCGCGCACCCGGCCGGCGAGTTCAGCCACGCGACGAACTTCTTGGCGGCGATCAGCTTGTCACCCGTCGTGGTCTTCGGGATGTAGGCGCCGCCCGGCTCCCAGATGGTGAGCCGGGTGTCCGCGGCGGAGGCGGCCGGCAGGGGGAACATCCCGATGTCGTTCACCTGCTTCGGGTTGGTCTGCAGCACGTTGCCGATGACGACGCCGATCATCGGGTACTGCACCGCTTCGCCGGTGGCGAGCTCCTTGAGGCCGTTGGCGTTGGTGAGCGAGGCGAAGTCCTTGTTCATCAGACCGAGCTGGTGCACCTGCGCGGTGTGGATGAACCCGTCGAGCGCCGGCTCCTTCGAGTACTTCGCGTTCGGGTTGTTCGCCGTGTACTCGGACGCCCACTTGGGATCGACCGCGCTGATGTCCGCGAAGCTGCCGAGCACGAACAGCTGGCTGGTCCAGGTGTCACCGTAGGTCTGCAGCACCGCGACCTTGCCGGCCGCCTTGATCTTCTCGCTGTTCGCGATGAACTCGTTCCACGTCGTCGGGATCTTGAGACCGAGCTGCGCGTAGACCTTCTTGTTGTACATCACGCCGCCGCCGAAGGTCGTGCCCACCGGAGCCCCGTAGACCCCGTTGGGCGTGCTCACGACCGACTTGAAGTCCTTGCTGACGTTCTTCACCCACGGCTCGTTCGTCAGCGGCGTCAGCGTCTTGTCGGGGTCGAGCGCCTGGAAGAGGGAACCGGAGTTGTAGAGGAAGACGTCGTCCATGTTGCCGGTGGCGAGACGCGTCTTGATCAGGTTGTCGCCGTCGGTGCCGCCCGGTCGGGTCTCGACAGTGACGGTGATCTTCGGGTTGGCCGCGTGGAAGCCCTTCACGTAGGCGTTCGCGGTGGCGATGCTGACGGGGTCGTTCCCCCCGGCGAGCAGCTTGATCGTCACGGGGCCGCTCACGCTGCTGCTGCTCGAGGAGTTCGAGCTGCCGGACGAGCATCCGGCGAGCGCGGTCGCGAGCAGCGCAGCGCCACCGAGCACCGCGGTCACCCGCGCCTTCCTGGTACGAGGGATCATCCTTACCTCCTTGTAAGAGCGCCGGACGGCGCCGTCGAGACGTTGAAACGCTTCAACGCAGGGTACGGTCCTGAGCGCAGGATTCAACGAGGCGACGGTAACGATCAGGTAACGAGCGCGTCACGGATCGGCCTCGACCGGGTTCGATGCGAAGGACTGAGGGAGGAGGCCCTGGTGCGGCACCACGACGAGGCGATCCAGCGGTTCGCGACACGGACCGGGCGCCGACCGGAGGTGCTCGGCCTCGCCCTCACGGGCTCGCTCGCGCGAGGCGAGGAGCGCCCCGACTCCGACGTCGACCTCGTGCTCGTGGTCGACGAGCCGACGTGGCAGGCCGCGGTGCGCGCGGAACGCATCATGTACACCGAGACCGACGGGATCGGCTACGAGCACGGGTACTACGACGTCAAGCTGGCCACGGTGGCGCAGCTCACCGCCGCGGCGGAGCGCGGCGACGACCCGGTGCGAGACAGCCTCGCCACAGCGAAATCCCTGATTGACCGCGGAATCGGGTTGCCCGAGCTGCTCCGCCGGGCCGCGGTGGTGTCGGAGGCCCGGTGGCAGGATCTCGCGGCATCCCAGCTCGCGCAGGCACGACTGCACGGCCAGTACTTCCTCTCGCACGGCCTCGAGCACGCCGATCCGCTGCTCACGGCCCACGCGGCCGTGCATCTCGCGGTCGCCGCGGCGCGGACGCTGCTCGCCGTCGGGCACGTGCGGCACCCGGGCCCGAAGCAGTTGCTGGAGCGGGTCCGGGACCTCCCTGGCGCCCCGGCCGGCTTCGCCGACGCCCTGGCCGACCTCGTCACGGCACCCAGCAGGGACCGCGCTGCGCCGGTCCTCGCCGTGATCGAGGGAGTCGCCGGCGCCGTGCTACCCGCATCGGCGACGCTGTCGCGGTTCGTGCGGGACAACGAGCTGGCGTGGTTCACGCGGGTCCCGCCGCCGGAGTACCGGTGAGCGCGAGCCGCGACCAGAGCATGAAGCGCTTCAGAACTGAGACCGTTTTCCGCCCCTCGCCCCTTCCGATTCCCGCCTCCATGCTCTAGCCTCTGAAACGATTCAAGACACCCGAACGAACGAGGAACGATGCCGTCCTTCAGCGAAGTCTCCGCCGCGCTCGCCCAGCAGGCGATCGAGCTGCCGTCCTGGGCGTTCGGCAACTCGGGGACCCGCTTCCGGGTGTTCCCGCAGGCCGGTGTGCCGCGCGACCCGTTCGAGAAGATCGCCGATGCCGCGAAGGTGCACGAGCTGACGGGCCTCGCGCCGTCCGTCGCGCTGCACATCCCGTGGGACGAGGTCGAGGACTTCGCCGCCCTGCGGCGCCACGCGGAGGACCTCGGTGTGGCGCTCGGCACGATCAACTCGAACACCTTCCAGGACGAGGCCTACAAGCTCGGCAGCCTCGCGTCGCAGGACGACGCGGTGCGACGTCAGGCCATCGAGCACCACCTGCGCTGCATCGAGATCATGGGCGAGACCGGTAGCCGGGATCTGAAGATCTGGCTGGCGGACGGCACGAACTACCCCGGCCAGGACGACCTGCGAGCCCGCCAGGACCGGCTCGCGGAGTCGCTGCAGGAGATCTACGCCGCGATCGGGGACGGGCAGCGGCTCGTGCTCGAGTACAAGTTCTTCGAGCCGGCGTTCTACCACACCGACGTGCCGGACTGGGGCACCTCCTACGCCCAGGTCGCCGCCCTCGGCGAGAAGGCGTTCGTGTGCCTCGACACGGGGCACCACGCGCCGGGCACGAACATCGAGTTCATCGTCATGCAGCTGCTGCGCCTCGGGAAGCTCGGCTCGTTCGACTTCAACTCCCGCTTCTACGCCGACGACGACCTGATCGTCGGGGCGGCGGATCCGTTCCAGCTGTTCCGCATCCTCGTCGAGGTCATCCGGGGCGGCGGGTACGGCGAGGACAGCGGCGTCGCGTTCATGCTCGACCAGTGCCACAACATCGAGAAGAAGATCCCCGGTCAGATCCGCAGCGTGCTGAACGTGCAGGAGATGACCGCACGGGCGCTGCTGCTCGACCGCGACGCCCTGGCGGCGGCGCAGCGCGCCGGTGACGTGCTCGGCGCCAACTCGGTCTACATGGACGCGTTCTACCGCGACGTGCGCCCCGACCTCGCCGCCTGGCGCGAGTCGCGCGGACTGCCGGCCGACCCCATGCGGGCCTACGCCGAGTCCGGCCACCAGGAGCGGATCGAAGCGGACCGCATCGGTGGCAGCCAGGCGGGATGGGGCGCGTGACGCGGATTCCGGGCCGGAGGACCCGCGGCGACCGATCCCTCGTCCGTCCCGGACGGCCGAGCCGCTGATGGCCAGGGTCTGCTTCTGCCTGCAGGTGGAACCCGAGCTGATGACCGAATACGTCGAGCGCCACCGCGCGGTGGAAGCCGGCATGCTCGCCGCGATCCGCGATGCCGGGCGCCGCAACTACTCCCTCTTCCTGCGTGAGGACGGCCTGCTCGTCGGGTACTACGAGACCGACGACGACGCCGCCAGTGCGGCCGCGCTGGCGGCCGACCCGCGAACGGCCGAGTGGGAGGCCGAGTCCGCGAGATTCTTCGCCGACCTCGGCGGGCGCGCGGACGCGAGCGCCCCTCACCTGACCGAGGTCTTCCACCTCGAGGACCAGCTCACCGACCAGCACGACCCGGAAGCACGAGGACGATGACGAACCCCACCGCCGCCGAACTGATCGCACGCTCGAACCGGCTCGGCGCCGACCCGCGGAACACGAACTACGCGGGCGGCAACACCTCCGCGAAGGGCGTGGAGACGGATCCCGTGACCGGCGAGCCGGTCGAGCTGCTCTGGGTGAAGGGCTCGGGCGGGGACCTCGGCACTCTCACGGAGCCGGGTCTCGCGGTGCTCCGCCTCGACCGCCTCCGCGCGCTGCAGCACGTCTATCCCGGCGTGGACCGCGAGGACGAGATGGTCGCCGCCTTCGACCACACCCTGTTCGGCCGGGGCGGCGCCGCGCCCTCGATCGACACCGCCATGCACGGCCTCGTCGACGCCGCGCATGTGGACCACCTGCACCCCGACTCCGGCATCGCCATCGCGACGGCCGCCGACGGGGAGCGCCTGACCCGCGAGATCTTCGGCGACCGCGTCGTGTGGGTGCCCTGGCGCCGGCCCGGCTTCCAGCTCGGGCTGGACATCGCGGAGATCCGGCGCGCGAACCCGCAGGCGATCGGCACGATCCTCGGCGGGCACGGGATCACCGCGTGGGGCGACACGAGCGAGGAGGCGGAGGCGAACTCGCTAGAGATCATCCGCACGGCGGAGGCGTACCTCGCCGAGCACGGCAAGCCCGAGCCCTTCGGCCCGGCGCTGCCCGGGTACGAGCCGCTGCCCGACGCCGAACGGCGCGCGCGCGCCGCGGCTCTCGCCCCGACGATCCGCGGCCTGGCCTCCCACGACCGGCCCACGGTGGGCCATTTCACCGACTCGGCCGAGGTGCTCGACTTCCTGGCCCGCGCCGAGCATCCGCGACTCGCGGCGCTCGGCACCTCCTGCCCCGACCACTTCCTGCGCACGAAGGTGAAGCCGCTCGTGCTCGACCTCCCGTCGACGGCGACCGTCGAGGAGCAGGTGGCGCGCCTGAAGGAGCTGCACGAGGCGTACCGGGCGGAGTACCAGGCCTACTACGACCGGCACGCGACGGCGGACTCCCCCGCGATCCGCGGCGCGGATCCCGCGATCGTCCTCGTGCCCGGCGTCGGCATGTTCAGCTACGGGGCGAACAAGCAGACCGCGCGGGTCGCCGGCGAGTTCTACGTCAACGCGATCAACGTCATGCGAGGCGCCGAGGCCGTCTCCACCTACTCCCCCCTCGACGAGACGGAGAAGTTCCGCATCGAGTACTGGGCGCTGGAGGAGGCCAAGCTGCAGCGGCTGCCGAGACCGAAGAGCCACGCGACCCGGATCGCGCTCGTCACCGGTGCGGCCAGCGGCATCGGCAAGGCCATCGCGACCCGCCTCGCCGCGGACGGCGCCTGCGTCGTCATCGCCGACCTCGACCTCGCCAAGGCGCAGGCCGCGGCCGCCGAGCTCGGGACCGCCGACGTCGCGATCGGCGTCGCCGCGAACGTCACCGACGAGTCCCAGGTGCAGGCCGCGATCGACGCCACCGTGCTCGCCTTCGGCGGCCTCGACCTCGTCGTCAACAACGCCGGCCTCTCCCTGTCCAAGCCCCTGCTCGAGACCACCGCGGCCGACTGGGACCTCCAGCACGACGTCATGGCGAAGGGCTCGTTCCTCGTCTCGAAGGCCGCGGCGAAGGCGCTCATCGAGCAGGGCATGGGTGGCGACGTGATCTACATCTCGAGCAAGAACTCCGTCTTCGCCGGCCCGAACAACATCGCCTACTCCGCCACGAAGGCCGACCAGGCGCACCAGGTGCGCTTGCTCGCGGTGGAGCTCGGGGAGCACGGTGTGAAGGTGAACGGCATCAACCCCGACGGCGTCGTGCGCGGCTCCGGCATCTTCGCCTCCGGCTGGGGCGCGAACCGCGCCAAGACCTACGGGATCCCCGAGGAGGACCTCGGCAAGTTCTACGCGCAGCGCACGATCCTCAAGCGCGAGGTGCTGCCGGAGACGGTCGCGAACGCGGTCGCCGTGCTCACCGGCCCCGACCTCAGCCACACGACGGGGCTGCACATCCCCGTCGACGCGGGCGTCGCTGCCGCGTTCCTGCGATGAGGCGGCTGCTCATGCAGAACCTGCTCCTGCATGAACGACGGACTTCTCGGCGAAGCAGGCCCTGGATCCGCATGACATCCTCTCCAGGCGACGGGAACTCCGTCGTTCATGCCGCCGCGGAGGGGAGGGCCGGATGAAGACCGTCGCCGCGATCGACCTCGGCGCCACGAGCGGGAGAGTGATCCTCGGCTCGGTCGGGCACGGCGAGGTGAAGCTCCGGACCGTCGCCCGGTTCCCGAACACCCCGGTCCGGCTTCGCGACGGGCTGCACTGGGACGTCCTCTCCCTCTACTCCGCGGCGATGAACGGCCTCGGCGCGGCCTCCCGCGAGGAGCCCGAGCTGATCGGCGCCGCGGTGGACGCGTGGGCGGTGGACTACGCGTTGCTGCTCGGCGACCGCTTGATCGGCAACCCGTACCACTACCGCGACGACCGCACCGAGCTCGGCGTCCGAGCGGTCCACGCGCTGATCGGTCCCGCCGAGCTGTACCGCCGCAACGGCCTCCAGCACCTCCCCTTCAACACGGTCTTCCAGCTGGCCGCGTCCGCCGCCTCCGAAGCGCTCGAGGTCGCCGACGGGTTCCTGCTCATCCCCGACCTCGTCGGCTGGTGGGCGACCGGCACCAAGGTCGCCGAGCGGACGAACGCCTCCACGACCGGCCTCGTCCTCGCGGGCGGGAACGAGTGGGACGCCGAGCTGCTCTCCCGCCTCGGCCTCCGCTACGACCTGCTGCCGCCGATCGTCGAGCCGGGCACCGACCTCGGCGTCGTCTCCCCCGTCATGCGGGAGGAGTTCGGCATCCGGCACGCCTTCCCGTTCACCACGGTGGGCTCCCACGACACGGCGTCGGCGGTCGTCGGCGTCCCGTCGTCCGGTGACGAGACCGCCTACATCTCGTGCGGCACGTGGTCGCTCGTCGGCACGGAGCTGCCGTCGCCCGTCCTGACCGAGGAGGCCCGGCTCGCGGGCTTCACGAACGAGGGCGGCGTGGACGGCCGCATCCGGTTCCTGAAGAACGTGATGGGGCTCTGGCTGCTGTCCGAGTCGGTCCGCGCGTGGGCCAAGGTGGGCGAGCGGGAGGACCTCGAGCACCTGCTGAAGCAGGCCGCGGACGCGCCGGCCGACGTGCCGGTGTTCGACGCGAACGACCCGCGGCTGCTGCCGCCCGGGGACATGCCGAGCCGCATCGAGGCGCTCATCACCGAGCAGGGCGTCCGGCCGCCCGCGACCATCGGCGAGTTCGTGCGCAGCGTCCTGCAGAGCCTCGCGAACGCGTACGCCGACGCCGTCCGCGACATCGAGCGGCTCACCGGCCGCACCATCCGCACGGTCCATCTCGTCGGCGGCGGCGCCCAGAACGAGCTGCTCTGCCAGCTGACCGCCGACGCGTGCGGCCTGCCCGTCGTCGCGGGGCCCGTCGAGGCCACCGCCGTCGGCAACCTGCTCGTGCAGGCCCGCACCCACGGCCTGCTGACCGGGGACCTCGACGCGCTCCGCAGCGTCGTCGCCTTCTCCTTCCCCCTCCGCGCCTACGCCCCGCGCACCCGCGCCGACCCGAAAGGCTGACCCATGGTGCAGCGACAGCTCCCGAAGGCCGCCGACGTCTTCGAGTACCTGCAGTTCAAGAAGCCCGAGCTCGACCGGAAGAAGGCGCGGCTGGAGTCGGCGCTGACGATCGAGGACCTGCGGCGGATCGCGAAGCGGCGCACGCCGACGGCGGCGTTCGACTACACGGACGGATCCGCCGAGGCGGAGATCTCGATCGCCCGGGCGCGGCAGGCGTTCCAGGACGTCGAGTTCCACCCCGAGGTGCTCCGCGACGTCGCGAACGTCGACACCACCGCGACGGTGTTCGGCGCCCCGTCCGCCCTGCCGTTCGGCATCGCACCCACCGGGTTCACCCGTCTCATGCAGACCGAGGGAGAGACCGCGGGCGCCGGCGCGGCGAACGCGGCGGGCATCCCGTTCACGCTGTCCACGCTCGGCACCACGTCGATCGAGCACGTGAAGGAGGCGAACCCCGACGGCCGCAACTGGTTCCAGCTCTACGTGATGCGGCAGCGGGACATCTCCTACGGCCTCGTCGAGCGGGCGGCGGCGGCCGGCTACGAGACACTCTTCTTCACGGTCGACACCCCGGTCGCCGGCGCCCGGCTGCGCGACAAGCGCAACGGGTTCTCCATCCCGCCGCAGCTCACGCTGCGCACCCTGCTCGACGCGGCGCCGCGGCCGTGGTGGTGGATCGACTTCCTCACCACCCCGAAGCTCGAGTTCGCATCGCTCACCGCCACCGGCGGCACGGTCGGCGACCTGCTCGACCTCGCGATGGACCCCACGATCAGCTTCGACGACCTGAAGACCATCCGCGAGCTGTGGCCCGGCAAGCTCGCGATCAAGGGCGTGCAGAGCGTCGAGGACGCGAAGCGCTTCGCGGATTTCGGGGTCGACGGGATCGTGCTGTCGAACCACGGCGGCCGGCAGCTCGACCGGGCGCCGATCCCGTTCCACCTGCTGCCTGACGTGGTGAAGGAGGTCGGCCGCGACCTCGACGTGCTCGTGGACACGGGGATCATGAACGGCGCGGACATCGTCGCGTCGATCGCGCTCGGGGCGAAGTTCACCCTCATCGGCCGCGCCTACCTCTACGGGCTGATGGCGGGTGGGCGTGCGGGCGTCGACCGGACGATCGCGATCCTCGCCGACCAGATCGTGCGGACCATGAAGCTGCTCGGGGCGCACTCGATCGAGGAGCTCGAGCCCCGGCACGTCACGCAGCTCGAACGGCTCGTGCCCCGCGCCCGCGCCTGACGCAACCCGTACGCTCGCCCGCCTGCACACGCAGGTCGCCCCGCCCCACGGCGCCCCTGGTGGGGCGACGCGGGACGGGGCGACCGTTCTGCGTGGGGGGCGGGAGAGTCAGACGCGCGCGCCGCGGCGGCCCCTGATGGCGAGCCAGATCAGCAGCACGATGATCGCGCCGATGATGGAGCCGATGATGCCGGACGGCTGGAGCAGACCGTCCTGGATGTCGTGCCGGAAGATCAGGGCGCCGAGGAAACCGCCCACGAACGAGCCGATGACACCGAGCAGGATCGTCGCTCCGATGCCCATGTGCTGCCGGCCAGGCACGACTGCTCGTGCGATGAACCCGGCGATGAGGCCGATGACGATCAGCACGACGATGGACCAGAGCCAACCCATGATGTTCTCCTTCAGTCGCGCACGGGGTCCCGTGCGAGGCGACCGCCCGGTGCGGGCGGTATGCATCACTCGACCACCTGACGGCAGCCTGCATACGCCTCCTTCGGCGGGTTCTCATCGATCAGTCAGGACAGTCCCACCGCCCTGTCCCCCGGACGGGGGGCGTCGGGGCCGCGAGGCTCCCGCCTCGCCGGCACCCCGATCGGGCGAGGCGGCGACATGCGGAAGGCTGAACGCATGAGCGATCCCGCGTTCGGCGGTCTCCCCCGGCCCCAGGTGGACCTCGATCTCGCCCGCTCGCTCGCCGAGCGGCTGTTCGGCGTGTCCGGCGAGATGCAGGAGCTCGGCAGCCAGCAGGACCGCAACTTCCGGATCGACGGTGCGCGCGGCCCGTTCCTGCTCAAGGTGGCGAACCCCGCGTTCCGGCCGGCCGAGGCGGCCGCGCAGAACCTCGCCATGCGCACCGTGGCGGCCCACGGCATCCGCTGCCCCGTCCCGGTTCCGGCGCGGGACGGGGCCGAGTGCCCCGTGGTCGAGCTCGACGGCCTGCCGCACGTCGTCCGGCTGCTCACGTTCGTCGACGGCGCACCGCTCACCGACCGGCGCTACTTGGCGCCGGCGACCGCGTGGGAGCTGGGGGACGTCGCCGGCGCCGTGGTCCAGGCGCTCGCGCCGGTCGAGCACCCCGGGTTCGACCGGCGACTGCAGTGGGACCTCCGGCATGCGGAGCAGGTCGTGGCTGACCTGCTGCCCTTTGTCGGGGACGAGGAGCGCCGCGCGCAGGTCGCGTCGGCCACGGCCGCGGCCTCGGCGGCGCTCGCCCCGCTCGTCGACCGCCTGCCGCTGCAGGTCGTGCACGGCGACCTGACCGACGACAACACCGTCGCCGAGCCGGGCGACGACGGACGCCCGCGGATCACCGGGGTCATCGACTTCGGGGACGCGGCGCTCGGGTGGCGGGTCGCCGAGGTCGCCGTGGCGTGCAGCGCCGTGTTCCACCACGACCCCGGATCGCCGCTCGCGGTGCTGCCGGTGCTCGCCGCGTTCGACGCCCGGGTCGGGCTCACCGACGACGAGATCGCCGCGGTGTGGCCGCTGCTCGTGCTGCGCGGCGCGACGCTCGTCGTGTCCGGCGAGCAGCAGGTGGCGATCGATCCCGAGAACGCCTATGCCGATGCCGCGCGGGACCGGGAGTGGCGGATGTTCGCCGTACCGGCGGACTTCGACGCGGCGGTGGCGACGGCGGCGATCCGGCGGCACCTCGGCCGCCCCGTCGCAGCGCCGGTGCTCCCGGCCGCGCCGGCGACGCTGCTCCCGGTCCCAGCCGCCGTGATCGATCTCGGCTGGTCGAGCCGGGCGCTGCACGCCGGCGACTGGCTCGACTGCGGCCGCGCGACGGAGGAACGGCTGCTCGATGCGGCCGCTGCGGCCGGCGGCGCCGCCGCCACCCGCTACGGCGAGGCCCGGCTGACCCGCAGCGGCGCCCCGGCGTCCGAGGAACCGCGGAACGTCGCCCTCGGCATCGAGCTGCGACTCACCCGGCCGCAGCCCCTGACCGCGCCGTTCGCCGGTCGCGTCCTGGCGGCCGGCGAGGGCCTCCGCCTTCTCGGCGACCGGCTCGAGCTGAGGCTCGACGGCCTCCTCCGCGACCGGCCCGACGGGACGGTCTCCGCCGGCGACCGCCTCGGCACGGCCGCAGGCTCCGTGTGGATCCAGGCCGTGGTGCCCGGCGGCCGGTCGGATCCGCCCCGCTTCGTCCCGGCGACCGAGCTGGACGCGTGGGCGGCGCGCTGCCCCGACCCGTCGCCGCTGCTCGGCCTCGTGCCCGCCGCCGCCGAGGAGGCCGCCGCGCGGGTGCTCGCCCGCCGCGTCCGCAGCTATTCGGCGCTGCAGGCCCACTACTACGCGGAACCGCCCCGGATCGAGCGGGGCTGGCGCGAGTTCCTGATCGACACCTCGGGGCGGCACCTGATCGACATGGTGAACAACGTCACCGCCGTGGGCCACGCGCATCCGCGGATCGCGGCGGCGGCCGCCGACCAGTGGTCGATGCTGAACACCAACTCGCGCTTCCACTACGGCGCCGTCGCGGACCTCAGCGAGCGGCTCCTCGCCACCGTGCCCGAACCGTTCGACACCGTGCTGCTCGTGAACAGCGGGAGCGAGGCCGTCGATCTCGCGCTGCGACTCGCCCGTGCGTTCACCGGGCGGGAGGACGCGCTGGTCGTGCGGGAGTCGTACCACGGCTGGACCCTCGCCTCGGACGCCGTCTCCACGTCGGTGTCGGACAACCCGCTCGCGGATACGACGCGGCCGGGCTGGGTCCACGTGGTCGACGCGCCGAACGCCTACCGGGGGCGGTACCGCGGCCCGGATGCCGGCGCCCGCTATGCGGCGGACGCGGTGGCGGAGATCGACCGGCTCACCGCCGCGGGCAGGCCCCTCGGCGCGTTCCTCGCGGAGCCGCGGAACGGCAACGCGGGCGCGATCGAGGTACCGCCCGGCTACCTCGCTGCCGTGCACGCGGCAGTCCGCCGGCACGGCGGCATCTGCATCGACGACGAGGTGCAGGTCGGCTACGGCCGCCAGGGCGATGTCTTCTGGGGCTACCAGCAGCACGAGGGCGTGCTGCCCGACGTCATCACGATCGCGAAGGCGATGGGGAACGGCCATCCGCTCGGCGCGGTGATCACCCGGCGGGAGATCGCGGACGCGCTCGCCGCGCAGGGTTCCTTCTTCTCGTCGGCGGGCGGCAGCACCCTGTCCGCCCGCATCGGGTGCGAGGTGCTCGCCGTGATGGCCGACGAGAGCCTGATGGAGCACGCCCGCCAGGTCGGTGACCGGCTGCACCGGCGGCTCGAGTCGCTGCGGGACCGGCATCCGCTGATCGGCGCGGTGCACGGACGAGGTCTGTACCAGGGCGTCGAGCTGGTGCGCGACCGGGCGTCGCTCACGCCCGCGACGGCGGAGACGGCGCGGATCTGCGACCGGATGCTCGAGCTCGGCGTGGTCGTGCAGCCGACGGGCGACCGGCAGAACATCCTCAAGGTGAAGCCGCCGCTCTGCATCAGCGAGCGCAGCGCGGACGCCTTCGTCGACGCCCTCGACCGGGCGCTGACGGACGGGTGGTGACCCCGCTCACCGGGACGCGACGTCGTCCTCGACCTCGTCGAGCTGGGTGAGCACGTGGTCGACGGCGGCGAGCACCGAGCCCTGCAGCATCCAGAGGTCGGGCTGCTCGCGGGGATCGACGTCGAGCAGCAGCAGCTCGGTCAGCACGGCGCGCGTCTCCCGCACGGCGTCGAGGGTGCGGGCGAGGGCGGCCCCGCGGTCGGCTCCGTGGTCGGCGGCCCCGATCCCGTCGCCGTACGTGCGGAGGGCGTCGGCGATGTCGTCGAGCACCACCGCGAAGACGCGGCGCACCTCGCCGGCCGTCGGCCCGGACGACTCGCTCCTCGGCGCGGCCTCCTGAGCGCCGATGACGACGAGCAGGGCCCGCTCCGCCGCGAGGCAGCGGTCGAGGCGGCCGAGCGCGGCGCGGAGCACGGGATGGAGGGCGGCGGCGCCGAGCGCCCTCGGGTTCAGGCGCCGCGCCTCCTCCACGGCGCGGATGGCCAGCGACGCCTCGATGACCTCCGCGCCGATGTGCTCCGCCCAGGCGCTCCACGCCTCGAGCTCCTCGGGATCCGGCGGCCGGGCGCCGAGGGTCGAGGCGACCTCGTCGAGCAGCGCCGCCTGCGACCGCGCCACCCGCCGCACCGCGTCGCCCGCGGTGCGGTTCGGGATCGCGACGGGTACCAGGAGGCTGAAGAGGATCCCCACGGCCGTGCCGATCAGGGTGTTCACGATGCGCACCTGGGCCGCGAGGTCGTGCGACGACACCGCGAGGATGAGCATCGCGCTGATCGGCGTCTCGAGGGACTGCTCGCCGAGGCGGAGCAGCTTGGCGAGCGCCAGGGACGCGGCGATGACGAGGGCGAGGCTCCACCACGACAGGCCGATCCAGGTCGAGACCGCCACCGCGACGAGCACGCCGGTGAGCACCGCGCCGACGCGGACCACCCCCATCCGCAGGGTGCCGACCGTCGACGCCTGCACGACGAGCAGCGCGGTCAGGGGCGCGGTGAGGTCGAGGATGCCCGGCGAGACGACGTCGGCGACCGCGTAGGCCACGACGGCGGCGACAGTGAGGCGCGCGATCTGGCCCGCCTCGGGCCGCAGCCGCGCCGGCACCTCCCGCCAGGTGGTCGGCGAGGACGGCCACACCCAGTGCAGCACGCGACGGGCACCGATCCGCCAGCGCCGCGGGTCGAACGCCTCGGCCATGCCCGCTCCTCCGTCAGAGGATGAAGCGCAGGCTAGCGCGCCGCCCTCCGACGTCGATCATGATCCGAGCGCACGCATGGCGCCGCCCCGCTACCGGCTCGCGTGGGACGCGAGGAAGCGGTAGACCTCCGCGTCGTCGACGCCGGGGAAGGTCCCGGTGGGCAGCGGCGAGAGGATGTGGGCGTGCAGCTTCGCGCTGGGCCACGCCTTCCCGCGCCACTGCCGGGCGAGCTCCGCGTCCCGGCCGTCCCTGCGGGCGCCGGCGACCCGCGCGTCCGCCCGCTGGGCGGTCTCCCGGCCGCGGAACCACTTCGCGTCCGCGAACCGCACGCCGACCGTGATCGAGAACTCCTCGGACGCCGAGGTGCCGGTCTGGGTGGAGCACCAGAAGGTCCCGGCAGGGGTGTCGGTGTACTGGTAGAACTCGGTCGTCCGGTTGGTGCGCTCGAAGGCGGCGCGGGCGGCCCACGCGGGGTGCACGAAGCGACCCTCGACCGAGCCGGACACGTCGGCGGGCAGCGGCAGGTCGTCGTTCTCGTACGCCTTGGTGATCGAGCCGTCGCCCGCGACGCGGAGGAAGTGCAGCCGTAGGTCGAGGTGCACGGTGGCGAGGTTCGTGAGTCGCAGCGCCGCGGCCTCGTGGGTGACGCCGAACGCGTCGCGGAAGTCCTCGACGGCGATGTCGCGTCGCTGCTTCGCGGCGGTGAGGAACTCCACGCTCGCCGGCTCCGGCATGAGGCAGGCGGCGGCGAAGGCGTTGATCTCGAGCCGCTGCTGCAGGAACTCGGCGTAGTCGCGGGGCTCGTGGTGCCCGAGCACCCGGTGCCCCATCGCCTGCAGGGCGAGGGCGCGCAGGCCGTGGCCACCGGGGATGGATGCGGGCGGCAGGTAGATCCGGCCGTTCTCGAGGTCGGTGACGGACCGGGTCGAGTGCGGGAGGTCGTTCACGTGGATGATCGAGAAGCCGAGGTGCTTCGCCATCAGCCCGACGGACCGGTGGGTGAGGGCGCCGCGCTCGTGGCCGACGACGGCGAGCAGGTCGAGCGCGGCCCGCTCGATCTCGGGCAGGTGGTTGTTCCGCTCACGGCTCGCCCGCCGGATGGCTGTGTTCGCCCTGCGGGCCTCCTCCGGCGTCGCGATCGCCTGCTCTGCTCGGCGCCGCAGCTCGCGGTGCAGGCCGACGAGCGCCTCGAGCGCGTCCTGCGGGAGGCTCCGCGACGCCGGCACGGCGGGCAGGCCGAGCTCCGTGTAGAGCGGCTCCTGCTGGAAGCGCTCGAGCTCGACCTCGAGGGCGGTCCGCTCGTCCGGAGCCTCGTCGGCGAGCAGCGCGGGCACCTCGGCGCCGAGTGCGGCGGCGATCGACGCGAGCTGCGACAGCCGGGGCTCGCGCCGGCCGTTCTCGATGAGCGAGAGCCGGCTCGCCGCCATGCCGGCCCTCGCGCCGAGGCCGTCGAGCGTGAGGCCGGCGGCCTTGCGCCGCGCTCGGATCTGTCGTCCGACGAGGAGGGCATCCACGCTTCTTCTCCGTTCGGAAAGATCGCCCGATCTTCTCGGTTCCTCAGCCTGTACGACAGCCACCGATGGCGCAACAGTGGAAGACAAGCCGATTCTTGCCTCGGGAGGCACCGTGTCCGTACTGCCCGTCCCCTTCGCTCCGTCCGCCGCCCGGTTCCAGGGCCGCGCAGCACTCGAGGACTGGGTGGGCAGCGTCGCCGCCCTCACCGAACCGGACCGTGTCGTCTGGTGCGACGGCAGCGCCGCGGAAGCCGACCGGATGGCCAAGGCGATGGTCGCCGACGGCACCTTGATCCGGTTGAACCCCGAGTGGCGGCCGAACAGCTACCTCGCCCGCAGCGACGAGGCGGACGTCGCCCGCCTCGAGGACCGCACGTTCATCTGCTCCGCCTCGCCCGCGGACGCCGGCCCCACCAACAACTGGCGCGACCCCGCCGAGATGCGCGAGGAGCTCACCGAGCGGTTCGCGGGCGCCATGCGCGGCCGCACGATGTACGTGCTGCCGTTCTCGATGGGGCCGGTCGGCGGAGCGCTCTCGCAGCTCGGCGTGCAGGTCACCGACTCCCCCTACGTCGTGCTCTCGCTCGGCCTGATGACGCGGATGGGCGCGGCCGCCCTCGCCGAGATCGACGGCTACACGTCGTGGGTCCCCGCCGTGCACTCCGTCGGCATGCCCCTCGTGGACGACTCCGGGACGCGCATCCCCGACGTGCCGTGGCCCTCGAACAGCGTGAAGATCATCGCCCACTTCCCGGAGACCCGGGAGATCTGGTCGTACGGCTCCGGGTACGGCGGGAACGCCCTGCTCCCGAAGAAGTGCTTCGCGCTGCGCATCGCGTCCGTGATGGGCCGTGACGAGGGCTGGCTCGCGGAGCACATGCTGCTGATCAAGCTCACGTCGCCGGCGAACCGCGTCTACCACGTCGCCGCGGCCTTCCCGTCGGCCTGCGGCAAGACGAACTTCGCGATGATGCAGCCCAGCAGGCCCGGCTGGCGGGTCGAGACGATCGGGGACGACATCGCCTGGCTCCGGCCGGGGCCCGATGGGCGGCTGCGGGCCATCAACCCCGAGGCGGGCTTCTTCGGCGTCGCGCCCGGGACCGGCGAGAGCACCAACCCGGCCGCCATGGCGACCATGTGGGGCAACACGATCTTCACGAACGTCGCGCTGCGGCCGGACGGCGACGTGTGGTGGGAGGGCATGACGCCGACGCCGCCGGAGGGCCTGATCGACTGGCGGGGCGAGCCGTGGTCGCCGGACTCCGGCCGGCCCGCCGCGCATCCGAATGCCCGCTTCACCGTGTCGGCGGAGCAGTGCCCCGTGCTCGCGGACGACTGGGACTCCCCGGACGGCGTGCCGGTCGACGCGATCGTCTTCGGCGGCCGGCGGGCGCACAACGTCCCGCTCATCACCGAGGCGGCCGACTGGGTCGACGGGGTGTTCCTCGGCGCCACGATCGCGAGCGAGCAGACCGCGGCCGCGGAGGGCCCGGTCGGCGAGCTGCGGTTCGACCCGTTCGCCATGCTCCCGTTCTGCGGCTACGACATGGCCGAGCACTGGAACCACTGGCTGCGGGTCGGCGAGCGACTCGGGGCGAAGGCGCCGCGGATCTTCCGCGTCAACTGGTTCCGCAAGGGCGCCGACGGCCGCTTCCTCTGGCCCGGCTACGGCGACAACATCCGGGTGCTCGAATGGGTCGTCGCCCGCATCGAGGAGGAGGCCGACGCCGTCTCGTCCCCGATCGGGCTGCTGCCGTACCGGCACGACCTCGACCTCGCGGGCCTCGAGCTGCCCGACGCCGACGTGCGCGAGCTGCTCACCGTCGACGCCGCCGGCTGGCGACACGAGTGCGACGAGATCGAGCGGCTCTTCAGCCGCTTCGGGGACCGCGTGCCGCGGGCGCTCACGCGCCGGCTCCAGCAGCTGCGCTGGCGGCTCGGCTCGTACGCGTGAGCCTCGGCACGGCTCTCGGCACCGAGCGCGGCCGCACGACCCTCCGCTTCCTCGCCCTGCCGGCCGATGCGGGCGTCGACGGGCGCTCGATGCAGGCCGGCCGCGTGCTCGAGTGGATCGACCGGGCGGGCTTCGCCTGCGCTGCGGCGTGGAGCGGCTCCTACTGCGTGACCGCGTACGTCGGTGATGTGCACTTCGCGCGGCCGATCCGGGTCGGCGACCTCGTCGAGGCGGAGGCGCGGATCATCTCGACGGGTCGCACGAGCATGCAGGTGCTCGTCACGGTCGCCACCGCGGATCCGACCGTCGGCGGATACGAGCGGGCGACGCGGTGCCTGCTCGTGTTCGTCGCCGTCGACGACGAGCGGCGACCGAGGCCGGTGCCCCCGTGGCTGCCGGCCAGCATGGCCGAGCTCGACCTCACGGACCGCGGGCGGCAGCGGGTCGCGGCGCGGGCGCGCATCCGATCGGCCATGGAGGCCGAGACCTACACCGAGGCGGGCACGGCGCCGCGCCTGGTGCTGCGCTTCCTCGCGCAGCCCACCGACGTGAACTGGGGCGGCACCGTGCACGGCGGCACCGTGATGCGGTGGATCGACGAGGCGGCGCAGGCCTGCGCGACCGGCTGGACCGGGCGGCCGACCGTGAGCGTCTACGCCGGCGGCATCCACTTCCACCGGCCGATCGCGATCGGCACGGTCGTCGAGGTGGAGTCACGCATCCTGCACACCGGCCCGCACAGCATCCATCTCGCCACCCACGTCCGGTCGCGGCCGGTCACGGGCGGCGAGCCGGCGCTCACGACCCAGTGCATGACCATCTCCGTCTGCCCCGGCGCGGACGGGAACGCCTCCGCGGTCCCGCCGATCCCGCTCGTGAGCGACGAGGACCGCCGGCTCGACCGTCATGCCCGCGACCTCGTGCTGATGCGCGCCGAGCTCGAGGCCATCGGCGACGAGGAGGACTGAGGCGGCCCCCGACGGCGGCGCCTACACTCCGCTCAGCCGGTCGATGACGTCCCGGCGATGGAGCCGAGAATGACCCTCTTCGATACCGATTCCGCCGACGGCCGACTCTTCCTCGGCGGCGGATGGCAGCCGGGCGCGGGCGGCGCCCGGCCGATCGTGTGCCCCTCCGACGCCTCGGAGCTCGGCCGGTTCGGCGTCGCGGACGCCGCCGACGTCGACCGCGCGGTGACGGCAGGCGTCACCGCCCAGCGGGCGTGGGCCGACGCGCCCTTCGACGAGCGGGCCAGGGTGTTCCGCGAGGCGGGACGGCTGCTCGAGGCCAACGCCGCCGAGTACGCCGACTGGCTGGTGAAGGAGGCCGGTTCGGCCCAGGGCAAGGCCGGCTTCGAGGTCGGCCTCGTCGCCGCCGAGCTGCACCTCGCGGCCGCGCTCGCGCTCGCCCCGACCGGGTCGATCCTGCGCTCCACGAAGCCGCGGCTGAGCCTCGCGCAACGCGTCCCCGTCGGCGTGGTGGGCGTCATCTCGCCGTTCAACTTCCCCGGCATCCTGTCGATGCGCAGCGTCGCCCCCGCCCTCGCGCTCGGCAACGCCGTCGTCCTGAAGCCGGATCCCCGCACCGCCGTCAGCGGCGGCCTGTTCCTGGCCGCCCTGCTCGCGGAGGCGGGTCTGCCGGACGGGCTGCTCTCGGTGCTGCCCGGGGGCGCGGACGTCGGTGAGGCGCTCGTCACCCATCCGGCCGTCCGGGTGATCTCGTTCACCGGCTCGACCGCCGCCGGCCGCCGCGTCGGCGAGCAGGCGGGCCGGCTGCTGAAGCGCGTGCACCTCGAGCTCGGGGGCAACAACGCGCTCGTCGTGCTCGACGACGTCGACCTCGACGCTGCCGTCAGTGCGGGCGCCTGGGGATCGTTCCTGCACCAGGGCCAGATCTGCATGACGGCGGGACGGCATCTGGTGGCCGCCTCCCTCTACGACCGCTACGTCGAGGGCCTCGCGGCGGCCGCGGACCGGCTGCCGGTCGGGGACCCGCGCACCTCCGACGTGGCGCTCGGGCCGATCATCGACGAGCACCAGCGGGACCACGTGCACGAGCTGGTCACGGCCAGCGTGGATGCAGGCGCTCGGCTCGCGGCCGGCGGCACCTACGAGGGCCTCTTCTACCGGCCGACCGTGCTCGCCGGGGTCCGCGCCGACAGCCGCGCGTTCGCGGAGGAGGTCTTCGGCCCCGTCGCGCCCGTGCTGCGCTTCGACGGCGAGGAGGAGCTCGTCGACATCGTGAACCGCAGCGAGTACGGGCTGTCCCTCGGCATCCTGACCCGCGACGTGATGCGCGGCCTTCGCCTGGCGGAGCGGCTGCCCAGCGGCATCGTCCACATCAACGACCAGACGGTCGACGACGAGTCCGTGGCCCCGTTCGGCGGCGTGGCCGCCTCCGGCACCGGCGCGCGGTTCGGCGGGTTCGAGGCGAACGCGGAGGCCTTCACGGAGACGCGGTGGATCACCGCGCAGGGCGAGATCGAGCGCTACCCGTTCTGATCGCGCCGGCTCGACGCCCGTGGGAGCAGGGAGTCCCAGATGGCGCGGACGGCGGGCGTGGGTCGATGGATCTCCACCGGATGCGCGAACAGGCGGCCACCCTCGAACCAGCCCGCAACCGCTCCCCCGACGGATGTCGTGAGCAGGGCGCACCCGCTCGCGGCCATGTGCCGGCACTCCGCCTCGAGGTCGTCCGTCCACCACGAGACGTGGCTGACCGACCCAGGCGAGATGCCGAGCGCGGCGCGCAGCTCCGGCGGCTGCACGTCGTGCACCTGGTTCAGTTCGAGGAGCACCGGCCCCCACGCGGCGAAGGCCGCGGAATGGTCCAGCACGGCCGGCTCTCCCTGGAAGCGGAAGCTCCGGAGGGGCACGCGGTCGATGACCCGGAACGGACCGACCCCGAGCAGCGCCTCGGCGTCCGCCATCGCGATCGCGAGGTCATCGGTCCAGTAGGCGATGTGGTGCAGGCCACGGCTCGGCGCCTCAGCCATTCATCATCACGTCCTCCTGCTTCGTCGCCAGCACCCAGCGGAACATGTTGTGCATGGCCACGGCTCCGGAGCGATCGGTGAACGGCGCGAGTGCCGCGCGGATCGCGGTGGCCACGGCGCGGGCCCCGGCGTGCTCGACGGCTCGAGTGCCGCCGGCGGATCCCATCAGACCGTGCACGGCGTCGTCCTGGCTCCGGTAGGCCCAGACGCACTCGACCTCGCCGTCGTCCGTGACCACCAGCCCGGCGGACCGCAGCGCTCCGGGGAGGTTGTCGCCCTCGGACAGCGCGTACGGCGCGTGATCGCCGGCTCGCGCCGGCGGACTGAGCCGCGACATCGCGTGATGCACGGCGGTCGACTCGGCTCGATCGGGCTCGGCGAAGAGCCCCACGCCGAGCCGGCCGCCCGGCCTCAGCACGCGCGCCGCCTCGCCGAACGCCGCGACCGGATCGGCCGCGAACTGGAACGCGTTCACGGCCGTGACCGCGTCGAACGACTCGTCGGGGAAGGGCAGCCGCTGCAGGTCGGCGACGTGGAGCTCGGCCTCGGGGACGAGCCGCTCGGCCACCGCGAGCAGCGCGGGGGCGATGTCGAGGCCGAGGACCTCGGCGCCGCGGCCGTGCGCGAGTGCGGGCAGCAGGCCGGTGCCGCAGCCGAGGTCGAGCAGGCGGATGCCCGGGCCGGCGCCGACCGCGTCGAGCACGGCCAGGAAGAGGGGCCGCGTGTGCGGCTCGCTGAAGGCGGCCCAGCCCTCCGGATCCGCGCTCCAGAGGCGCCGCTGCACCGCTGCCGACTCCGGGATCGAGCCGTTCAGGTCGTCGATCACCGTCATGCGGGCACCGCCCGCGCCCGGCGTCCTGCGATCGCCGGCCTCATCCGCGCTCCGGCACCATCCGGGGATCCCACGCGAGGTACTCGGCCGTCCGCCGCTCGATCTCGGCGCGGTACGCGGCCTGCCGCGCCGCGGTCTCCTGGACCTCCTGGAAGTGGGCGTGCTTCTCCGAGAGGGCGATGACGGACTGCGCTAGCCCTTCCGGGGAGAACTCGACGCGGAGCGCCCCGTTCTCAGTGCGGAGGGTGCCGCCCGCACCGCAGGCGGCGCACTCGACGGCCGCGCCGCCGCGGAAGGCGAACACGGAGAGGTGACACACGGGGCACAGGCCGGGCTCGCCGCGGTACTCGGCCTCGTCGAAGGGCCTGCCGAGCTGCTCGCCGACGTTCCTGCCGAGCCGGGCGGCCCGGGCGAGGGCGTCGGGGTCGAGGACGATCGAGGCGGGGCTGCCGGCGCCCGCGAACTCGGCCTGGTCCACGACCGCGATCTGCGCGGACGCGGTGAGGGTGTGCATGAGCGGCAGCGCCAGGGTCTTCCAGTAGGTCGGCAGGGAGCCGCCGACGGCGAGGAACCCGGCGACGCGTGGCTTCAGCACCCGCTCGTCGATCGGGAAGTCGACGGCGATCTCGGCGCCGTCGGCGCGCATCCGGAGCAGCTCGGCGGTGAAGGCGACGTCGGCCTGCGGACCCGAGATCTTGTCGCCGAGCAGCCGCAGGATCCCCGGCACCGTGCGGGAGTAGATCGGGCTCGCGACGATGAGGCCGTCGCTCTCCATCAGGCGGTCCCAGAACCACTGGGCGTCGTCGCGGTCGGCGCCGGGCCCCGTGGCGAGCTCGAGGTCGCCGATGCGGACGAGCTCCGGCGTCGCGCCGACCTCCTGCGCGGCGCGCAGCGCCTCCTTCAGCAGGATCTCCGCGCTGCCACCGGCGTTGCCCGCCGACAGTCCCAGGACCTTCACGCCTGCTCCTCCCCCAGATCCGTCGCCTCGCCGCGACGCAGCGGGACGAACGCGCTCCCCTCCGGCGTGAACATCCGCAGCATCTCGAACGCGGTGGTCGTGTCCGCCAGGTCGGCGTCGTGGAACGGCACCGCCACCCGCGGGGCGACGGCACGGAGGTAGGCGATCGCATCGCCTACCTTCACCCACGGTCCCGCGACGGGCACGGCGAGCACCTCGACCGGCACGTCCGGGCGCTCGAAGGAGTCACCGGGATGCAGGAAGGCGCCGCCGTCGACGAGGAACGCGAGGTTCTCGGCGTCCGGGAAGTCCTCATAGATGAGGGCGTGGCTGCCGCCGCGCACCTGCACAGTGCTGCCGCCGATGCGCAGCTCGTCTCGGGGGACGGCCGGAGTCGCCCCGGTGAGCCCGACGGCCGCGATCGTCGCCGGGTGGGCGACGAGCACGGCATCCGGACTCCTCCGCCTGAGCTCGGCCACCACCCGCGGATCGACGTGGTCCGCGTGCTGGTGGGTCACGAGGATCGCGTCGAGGCCCTCGACGGTCTCGAAGCCGTCCGAGAGCACACCCGGATCGAACAGCAGGCGGGCGGACCCGGTCTCGACGAGCAGGCAGGCGTGACCGAGGTGCGTGAGCCTCATGCGTGGCTCCCGTCGTGCTCGAGCGACCAGCTCGCCTCGATGCCGTGGACGAGGGCGACCATCGCCTCGTTCAGCGGCGCGTGGAGGCCCGCCTCTCGGGCCGCGGCCACGATGCCGCCGTTCAGCACGTCGACCTCGGTGACCCGATGGGCCGTCACGTCCTGCAGCATGCTCGCTCGGTGCCCGAAGGCGCGGGCCACCGCGTCGTCGATCATCGCCTCGGGATCGGCGTCGGGCGTGATGCCGAGGGCGTGCGCGACCCGGCGGCCCTCCTCGATGAGCCGGCTCGCGAGCCCACGCACGGCGGGGTCGGTGCCGATCGGGCCGATCGGCAGGCCGGTGACCGCCCCGAGTGCGTTCGTGCCGACGTTGAACAGCAGCTTCGTCCACTGCGCGCCGCGCGCGTCGGGCAGTCCCGCCGCCGTCATCCCGCCGCGCTCGAGCAGGTCGGCGAGCAGCGTCACCTCCCCCATCCGCGCGGGCTTCGGCTCGAAGGGGCCGAACCAGGTGCCGCCCGTCGCGTCGTACCGCACGACGCCCGGCGCCGTGATGGCGCCCGCCGCGAGGGTCGTGCCGCGGATGACGCGGGGGACGGCCTCGGCGATGCGCTCCTCGTTGCCGAGGCCGTTCTGCACGCTCGCCACGGCGGCGTCCTCGAAGACCGGCGCGGTCGCCGCGATCGCCGCTCTCGTGTAGGCGGACTTCACCGCCACGATCCCGAGGTCGCAGGGCGGGATGCGGGACGGGTCGGTGGTGGCGTGCACCTCCGCGCGGAACTCCGCGGCGCCGGTGATCCGCAGGCCGTCGGCGTTGATCCGGTCGACGTGTGCCGGCGAGACGTCGTAGGCCCAGACGTCGACGTCGGGCAGGCGTCCGAGATGCGCGGCGAAGAGGCTTCCGATCGCACCGCTGCCGACCACGCAGACGCGGGTGGCCGCCGTCATGCGGTCACCTCGAGCGCGGCGACCGCGATCTCCGCCGCCAGCGCCGGATCCGTGCCGGCGACGCCGAGGCCGCCGACCACGCGCCCGTCGCGCACGACGGGCACGCCGCCGGCGACGGTGGCGGTCGCGTAGGGCAGCAGCCGGTCGAGCATCGCCTGCGGAACCCGCCCGGCGACCTCGTCGCTGCGCAGCTCGAAGGTCGCGGCCGTGGCGGCGAGCGCGGGCGCGAGGAACCCCGCGGCGGTGGGCGACCCGTCCATGCCGTCCTGCTGGATCGGGTCGCCTCGGCGGTCCACCACCGCGACGGCGACGAGAGCGTCGCGGCGCTCGGCCTCCGCCATCACGGCGTCGGCGAGCCGGATGGCCTGCGCCAGCTCCTGCTGCCGGGCGGCACGCGGCGCCTCCGCCATGCCCATGCCCGTCGGGGCGTCCTCCGGGAAGGGGCCGAAGCTGCGCGCCCAGCGCTCGACGTCGTCGCCGTGCTGCCCGACGTAGGGCAGGCCGAGCGCGTAGTGGATGAGCAGGTCCTCGGGGTTGGCGGGCCGGCCCTCGGCGATCATCCGCTCCTGCTCGACCCCCTGAGGGAAGAAGGGGCTGACGGTCGCGCCGGAGGCCGCGATGCCGCCGATCACCTCGTCGCCGTCGACGATCGGCATGCCGCCGGCGCCGGGGAAGGCGGCCTCGGGCGAGCAGAGCACGAAGCCCTTCTCCACCGGCGGGGAGACGAAGTTCATCCGCTGCAGGTGTTCGGCGCTCGGGATCTGCTGCGTCGCCGAGATCCAGGCCTTCGACCGCGCGCGGGCCATGCCGCCGGCACCGCCGCGGTCCATCCGCGAGGTCGACACCAGGGCGCCGGTCCCCCCGACCACCGCGATGCCGCCGCGGAGGCCGAGCTGCTCGGCCTTGTCGACGGCACGGGCGACCAGCGCTCGCGCCTCGGCGAGCGGGATGTCACGGGTTTCGGGCACCGGCCTCCTCCTTCACTGCGACCGCCGGCTCGGCGGCCGCCGTCCTCGTCACATCCGATGTCGACCGGGTGCGCAGGGGCGCGGGAGCGGCGCCCCCGAACCACCGCACGGGGAGGATGCGGTCGCGCAGGCGCGCGATCCGCAGCGCCAGGCCCTTCTCCCCCGCCAGCTCGGCGGCGACGCCGTTCTGGTTCTGGATGGCGGTGAACGCGAGCGCGACGCCCGCCACGATCTGCTGGTACTGGCCGATGTGCAGCCACGCGTCGAGGAACGAGACGAAGAGGCCGTCCGACGCGAACATGAGGCCCGCGATGACGGCGCCCGCGATGCGGCCGATGCCGGCGACATAGGCGATCGCGAGCACCGTGAGCGAGGTGAAGGTCGCGAACGACGCGCTCGAGACGGTGCCCTGGTCATAGGCGAGGAGGCTCCCGGCGAGCCCGGCGATGAAGGAGGAGAGGGCGAACGCGAACAGCTTCATGCGGGCGACGTCGACGCCGACGAACGCGGCGGCGCGCTCGTTGGAGCGGATGGCCACGAGCACCCGTCCCGTCGAGCTGGTCCGCAGGCGGGCGACGCCGTACCCGACGAGGACGACCACGACGAGGACCACGACGCCGAAGATCACGCGAGGGTAGTCGTGGCCCTGGGCGATGCCGAGGTCGATGCCGAAGAAGGTCGGCGAGCCGATCGTGCGGCCGCCGAGCCCGCCGCTGAAGGCGGCGTTGCTGAACACCAGGGCATCCATGGCGGCCGCCACGGCGAGCGTCACGACGGCGAGGCTGACGCCGCGGACCCGGAGCGCGGGCAGGCCGATGAGCACGCCGAGCGGCACGGCCGTGAGCGCGGCGAGCAGGGCCGGGATCGGGAACGGCAGCCCGGCGATGGCCCCGAGCTGCGAGAGCACGAAGGCGGAGAAGCCCACGAACGACATCTGGGCGAGCGACACCTGGCCGACGAACCCCGTGAGCAGCACGAGGGAGAGGCAGATGCACGTCGTGATGAGGGACGAGATGAACGCCGCGCGGAAGGAGCCCTGAAGGGCCACCAGCACGATCAGGCCGAGGACGAGGCAGACGATGCTCGTCGCGAGCGGGCGGGTGGGTCGCCCGAGCGACGGGTTCCGCATCGTGCCGGGGTCACCGCGGACGCCGAGGCGGCGGGCGCTGACCGTCATCGCGATCAGGATGAGGAGGAAGGGGACGCCGTCGCCGAGGCCCTGGCGCGGCATCCACGGCACCTGGGCCTGCAGGAGTGTGACCTCGGACTGGAAGATCCCGAGCGCGATCCCCGCTCCCGCCGTCCAGGGGAACGATGCGAACCGGCCGACGAGGGCGGCCCCGAGCGCCGGGACGACGAACAGTGTGTAGGACGTCGGGTCGAGGGACGAGATCGGCGTGATGAGGATGCCGGACAGCGCGGCGAAGGCGCTGGCGATCACCCAGTTCCGCGTGGCGATCGCGGTCGGCGAGATCCCGATGAGCGCCGCGCCGGTCTCGTTCTCGGCGCTCGCGCGGGTCGCGAGCCCGAACCGCGTGAACCGGTAGAGCGCCAGCAGGGCGAGGGCCGCCGCGACCACGATCCCGAGCAGCACGAGCCGGTCGGACGGGAAGGCGACTGACGCGATCCGGATCGGGACGCTCGGCAGCACGGGACCGGTCGCGAGCGACGTCGTCCCGAAGTTCAGGACCGCGATCGCCTCGAGCCCGAGCATGACGCCGACGGACGCGCACACCTTCGTGAGGGGCGCCGCCCGCAGCAGCGGCCGGTAGACGACGAGGAACAGCACGTAGCCGAGCAGGGTGCCGTAGACGAGGGTGATCGCGAGCGCCGGCAGCACGTCGATGCCGGCACTCGCGATCGGGATCTCGTGCGGGAGCAGGATCCAGGGCAGCTCGAGCCGCCCGGTGGACCGCAGGTTGACGAAGACGTAGGCGCTGAACATCGCGACCGATGCATGCGCGAAGTCGATGACCTGGGTCGCGCGGTACTTCAGCACCAGCCCGAGGCCGAGCAGGGCGTACACCCCGCCGGCCCCGAGGCCGAGCAGCAGGAAGAGCAGAACCAGGTTCACAGAGCGTCCTCGTCGATCCGGTGCGATCCGGCTCAGTGGGCGGGCTTGTAGTAGGTGCCCGCGGTCTCCCACTGCGTGGCGACCGTCGGCTTGCCGCCCTTCAGCTGCCGGATCTGCTCGTAGGCGTTGCAGACGGCGGTCGCTCCGGCCATCGCCTTGCCGTCGCAGGTGTACGGATGCCCCATGAAGTTCGGGTGGTCGCTGCCCGTGCGGAACGCGGCGAGGATCTTGTCCTTCGTGAGGTCCGCCGTGGTGAAGTTCGCGAGCGCCGCCTGCACGTTGATCACCGACTGGAAGCCGATGGTCGCGAGCGAGTCCAGTGCGATGTCCGCCGGCGCGTACTTCTTCAGGGCCGCCTGGTAGATCTGGGCGTCCTTGTCGGTGGAGAACGGGTCGAGGACGGGAGCGGCGAAGTAGAGCCCTTCGGCTCCGCCGTTGGCGCCCTGGATCGCCTTCGGGGCGGTGCACGGATCGATGCCCGCGATCTTCCCGGTGTAGCCCAGCTGCTTCAGCGAGGACAGGACGTTCGGGCAGGCCGCGGGAGTGTCCACGTAGACGAGGTCCGGAGACGCGCTCGTGGCGGTGGCGACCGCGGATGACACGTCGGAGGAGGTCGGCGGCACGGCGATCTTCGTGATCTTCGTGATGCCCGCGTTCGTCATGGTGGGGACGATCGTGCCGAGCGCACTGGCCGTGCCCTGCGTGTCCGACGTGTAGATCACGGCGGCGCTCTTCACGCCGAGCTTCTTCGCGGCGTAGACCGCCATGGCGGCGTTGTCGCCCGTCGAGATGCTCGAGAAGATGGCCGCGTCGGGGTCGTTCTGCTCGACCGGCGTGAACGCGATCCCGCCGAGGTAGGGCAGGTTCGCCCGCTGGTAGACCGGGATCGCGCCGGGCGATCCGGTGTCGGCGGCGCCGAGGATCGCGACCGGCTTCTGGTCGAGGATCTGGTTCGCGCAGCGCTGGGAGGTCGAGGGCTGGCCGTCGGTCGCGCAGTGCACGAGCTTGATCGGGTGCCCGCCGATGCCGCCCTTGTAGTCGTTGACGTAGGCCACGGCGGCCTGCTCCGCCTGGTAGACCTCGGGGAACGTCACGGGGCCGGACTCGATGTTGAGAACGCCGAGCACGACCGGCGAGCCGGCCGCCTTCTTCGCGGTACCGAGCACATCAGCGGCGGGGGCGGAGCCGGTGCCGGAGGACGAGGACGCGGACGCAGGTGAAGACGAACCACCGGAGCCTGCGCCGCTCGACGAGCAGGCGGTCAGGGCGAGCAGGAGCCCGGCGGCGGCTGCGGCTGCGGCCGTTCCACGGGATCTCGGGTTGATGTGCATGTGCGCTCCTTCGTGCAGTGCAGGGATGGTGCGGGTCCGGCGGTGCCGGAGTTCAGGGAAGGGGGCCGCGAGGTTCGAGCGGTGCCGCCTCGGGCGACTCCGCGGAGCCACCCGAGGACGCGACCAGCCGCTCGGCGGCGCGCTGGTCACCGAAGTACGAGGCGGCGAGCAGGCCCTCGTCGGAGCGCAGCCGCTCGGCCGTGCCCTCCATGACGAGGCGCCCGTGCGTGAGCACGTACGCCCGGTCGACGACCTCGAGGGCGAGGTGCACGTGCTGCTCGACGACGAGCACGCCGGTCCCGCGCGCCGCTACGTCGCGCAGCACGGGCAGCAGCCGCTGGACGACGACCGGCGCGAGCCCGAGGCTCATCTCGTCGACCACCAGCAGCTTCGGGCGGCCGACAAGCGCCCGGCCGACGGCGAGCATCTGCTGCTCGCCACCCGACAGCAGGCCGGCCTTCCGGTTCAGGCATTTGCGCAGCTCCGGCAGCAGGTCGAGGACCTCCGCCTCGCGATCCTTCGCCTTGCCCGAGGCGGCGACACGGAGGTTCTCGCGCGTGGTGAGGTCGGCGAAGATCGCCCGGTCCTCGGGCACGAGCGCCACGCCCCGTCGAGCGAGGACGTGGGCGGGACGACCGGCCGTGGCGGCGCCGTCGACGCTGATGGTGCCCCCGAGCGGCTTCAGGAGGCCTGCGACGGCCTTCAGGGTCGTCGTCTTGCCTGCCCCGTTCGGCCCGAGCAGTGCGACCACCTCGCCCCGGCCCACCGTCACGGTCACGCCACGCACGACCGCCAGGCCGTTGTAGCCGGCGGTGAGGTCGGTCACCTCGAGCACGGCGGACTCACGCGGCACGGCTGCCCCCGAGGTAGGCGTCGATGACCTTCTGATCCGCGCGGATCTCGGCCGGGCTGCCGGTGGCGAGCACGGACCCGAAATCGAGCACCGTGATGCGGTCGCACACGCCGAGCACGAGCTCCATGTCGTGGTCGACCAGTAGCGCGCTCACGCCGTTCGCCGGCAACGACCGCAGCCGCTCGCCGAACGCGACGCTCTCCTCGGTGTCGAGGCCGGCTGCGGGCTCGTCGAGCAGCACGAGCCGGGGGCGCATGGCGAGCGCCCGCGCCACGCCCGCGAGCTTGCGCCGGCCGTGGCTCAGCTCGCTCGGGAAGGCGTCGAGCGCGTCCTCGAGCCCACAGACGGCCGCAGCCCAGCGGACGTCATCGAGCCCGCGCGGCCGGGACGGGACGACGAGGTCGCGGAGGAGATCGAACCCCGTCGGGCGGTCGGCGGCCAGTCGGAGATTCTCCTCCACGGTCAGATCACCGAACAGCTCCACCGACTGGAAGGTGCGCACGAGCCCCCGGCGGCTCACCTTGTGCGGCGGCAGGCCGTCGAGCGAGGCGCCCTCGAACCGGACCGACCCGCCGCGGCGGATGCCACCGGTGAGGCCGTCGATGAAGGACGACTTGCCCGCGCCGTTCGGCCCGATGAGGCCGAGGACCTCGCCGGAGTCGACGGCGA
This sequence comes from Amnibacterium sp., assembly GCA_025936735.1. GTDB lineage: Bacteria > Actinomycetota > Actinomycetes > Actinomycetales > Microbacteriaceae > Amnibacterium. Next base: position 31,596 of record JAICSU010000002.1, on the reverse strand, counting down.
GGGAGACGTCGTTCACCGCGACCACGGCCCCATACGTCACCCGCAGCCGGTCGACTTCCAGCAGTCGCGTCATTGCGCCTCCATCGCCGATCCGGTACTTTCGACAGACGAAAGTAAGTTTTCAAGGTGGCTGGTGGTCACCGTAGGGGCCAGGTGGCCCGCTGTCAACACGGATCACCGTCCATCGCGGAGCCCGAGCCGAGCGGCACACGCCCCTGCTTCCGGCCGCCCAAGGAGGCCGGCGGCAGGCCGCCGCGACCTGAAGGAGGATGGCGCGCATGCAGCAGAGCCGCCCGCACGGACTCCGCGTCGAGCATCTCGTCACGCCGCTCGGGATCGGCGATCGCCTCCCCCGCCTGTCCTGGCTGCTCCCGGCCGGAAGCCCCGCCCAGCGCGGCTATGAGATCGAGGCCGAGCGCGGCGGCGAGCGGTCCCGCACCGGCCTCGTCGCGTCGCGCGAGTCGGTGCTCGTGTCGGCACCTCTCCCTCCGACCTCGAGCCGCGAGCGCATCCTCTGGCGGGTGCGCATCCTGACCGAGGATGGCTGGACCGCCTGGTCGGACGACTCCTCCTGGGAATGCGGCCTCCTCGACCCCGCGGACTGGTCGGCCCGATGGATCGAGCCCCTCGAACCCGAACGGGCCGCGGCCGGCTCCCGGCCCACCAACTGGCTGCGCACGACCTTCCTCGCTCCCGCCACGGTCGCTCGAGGGCGGCTGTACATCACGGCTCACGGCGTCTACGAGGCGCACCTGAACGGCGTCCGGGTCGGCGACATGGAGCTGACGCCGGGGTACACGCAGTACGAGCACCGCCTGCAGGTGCAGACGTTCGACGTGACGGGCCTCATCCGCACCGGCGAGCGGAACGAGCTCGCGGTCGAGGTGTCCGACGGCTGGTGGCGCGGCCAGGTCGGCCTCTTCCGCGCCTCCGGTCAGTGGGGCGACGCGACGGGACTGCTCGCCCAGCTGGAGGTGGAGGACGCCGACGGCGCGCGGACCACCGTGGCGACCGACGGCGCGTGGACCTCGGCGCCTTCCCGCCATCTCGCCGACCTCATCGACGGTGAGACCCTCGACCTCGGCCACCCCGGCCCTCTGGACACGTGGCAGCCGGTCCGCGTCGCGGACTACGGCCTCGAGAACCTGGTCGCCTCCCCCGCCCCGCCCGTCCGGCGCGTCGGAACCCTGCCGGCGGTCGCCGTGTCGCGAGTCGGAGCGCGCCAGATCGTCGACGTCGGACGCAACAGCAACGGCTGGATCCGGCTCGGCGGCCTCGGCGCCGCCGGGTCCCGCCTGGTGCTCACCTACGGGGAGGCGCTCGATCCATCCGGCGACCTGACGCAGGCGAACATCGTGCCCGACGTGCCGATGCTGCCGCACCCGCTGCCTGCCGGCCAGGTCGACACCGTGCTGGTCGGCGACGAGCCGGATGCGGTCGTCGAGCCCCGCCACAGCACCAAGGGGTTCCGCTACGTCGCGGTCGAGGGGCTGGACCACTTCCTGGATCCGGCCGACGTCACGGCCGTCGTCGTGCACACCGACCTGGCGGCGACCGGCACCTTCGCGTGCAGCGACCTGCGGATCGACCGACTGCACGAGGCGGCCCGGGGGAGCTTCCTCGCCAACGCGTGCGACATCCCCACCGACTGCCCGACCCGGGAACGCGCCGGCTGGTCCGGCGACTGGCAGCTGTTCTTCCCGTCCGCCGCGTTCCTGTTCGACGTGGCGGGCTTCGGCACGAAGTGGCTGCGGGACTTCGTCGCCGGGCAGTGGCCGGACGGGGTGCTGCCGAACACCGCGCCCGAACCGCGCTTCGAGGGCCGGGAGGGTCCGAACGCCTTCCTCGCCGGGTCGGCCGGATGGGGCGACGCGATCGCGATCCTGCCCTGGGAGCAGTACCTCGCCTACGGCGACACCGGGATCCTCGAGGAGGCCTGGCCGGCGCTCGTCCGGTGGCTCTCCCGGGCGGCCACCATCGCCCGGAAGCAGCGGCACCCCGAGCGGGTCGCCGCGCGGCCGACGGCCCTGCCGCACGAGGAGTACCTCTGGGACGCGGGCTTCTCGTTCGGCGAGTGGCTCGAGCCGGAGCCGGAGGTGGAGCGGCTCGGCTTCCCGGCGTTCGTCGCGGCGGACAAGAGCGAGGTCGCGACGGCCTACCTGCGCCACTCCACCCGCCTCGCGGCGCGCATCGCGGAGGTCCTCGGTCGCGAGGAGGAGGCGCGGCGCTACGCCGCCTACTCCGACCGGGTGCGCGAGGCCTGGGCGACCGAGTTCCTCGACGGGGCGGGACGGGTGACGCCGGCGACCCAGGCGACCTGCGTGCGGGCGCTCGTCTTCGACCTCCTGCCCGATGAGGCCCGACGGGCGGTGGCGGATCAGCTGGCCGCCCTCGTGCGCGAGGCGGGCGGCCACCTCACGACCGGATTCCTGTCGACGCCGCTCCTGCTCCCCGCCCTCGCCGACGCGGACCGAGCCGACGTCGCTTACGACCTCCTCTTCCAGGACACGTGGCCGAGCTGGCTGAAGATGATCGACGGGGGCGCGACCACGATCTGGGAGCGGTGGGAGGGCTACGACGCAGACGGGATGCCCTCGCACTCGCACAACCACTACTCGAAGGGCGCGGTGATCGCGTTCCTGCACCGGTACACCGCCGGGATCCGGACCCTCGAGCCCGGGTACCGCCGGTTCGCGATCGCACCGGTGCCGGATGCGCGGCTCGAGTGGGCGGAGGCCACGCACGACTCGCCCTACGGCCGGATCCGCAGCGCGTGGAGACGGGTGGAGCAGGGCGTCGTGCTGGACGTGGAGGTGCCGCCGGGCACCGAGTGCGAGGTCACCCCGCCCGGCGCCGCGGCCGTCATCGTAGGGCCCGGGACCCACCGGTTCGGCACCGCTGGAGATGGCGACCTCCGGATGCCCAGCGTGTAGGCAGCCGTCCCGCGTGAAGGTCGACACGCCGGTCGGCGCCCTACGGCCGGGACGGCGCCCTACGGCCGGAACGGCGGCCTCGAGGTGGCGACGTCAGGTCGCCGCCTCGTGCAGCCGCAGCCGGGCGAGCAGGTCGCCGACGAGCAGCCGGAAGTCCACCGCCGTGCACCGGCGGCGCTCCCCCGGGCCGGTCGGCTCCACGACGAAGGTGCTCGAGGCCTCGGTCAGCGCGGTCACGAGCAGCGGCGGGCTGTCGCCGAGCGCCCAGGTGGCGCCGATCGGGAACCCCTCCGGCAGCGGCAGGCCGACGAACCGCTGCCACAGCCACCGACCGACGCGACCCGAGCCTCGCAGGTCCTGCTCGAGCTCGGCGACCGAGTACGCGCAGCGCTCGTACGCCTCGAGCGGGAACGACACGATCGGGAGCCCCGCCTGAGCGAGCACGAGATCGGCGGCGGCGGGGTCGGTGTCCCGGTTGTACTCGAACCCGCGGTCGGGGGCCGCGCCCCCGACCCAGACCAGCGTCATGCGGCCGGCGATGCCGGGATCGAGCCGCAAGGCCTCCGCGACGTTCGTGAGGGGGCCGGCGCAGACGAGGAGCAGCGGCAGCGGATCGTCGCGACGCGCCGTCTCGACGATCGCCTCCGCAGCGGCGCTGGACGAGTGGCCGAGCGCGGCCTCGGACCCGGCGACCACGGGCGGTCGCTCCGCGGGGCCGATGAGGTCGAGAAGATCCTCGGCGAGCGCCGCACCCCGCCGCGCACCGCCCGGCGACTCGAACACGGGGTTGAGGAAGGAGCTCGTGACGAGCTCGATCCGGTTCGCCGGCGAGAGCAGGTGGTGCGCCAGCGCGACGAGTCCGTCGGGGTCGCCCGCCCAGTCGTTGTCGAGGATCACCCGGCATTTCGCCGCGACACGCAGGCCCGAGTCCGAGGTCATGGCCGCACCCCGGCCGCCCCGGTCAGCGCGGCCACCTGCTCGGCGTGGTGGCACGCGGTGAGGCTCTGCTCGACGCGACGCAGCAGCGGCCGCTCGGTCCGGCACTCCTCGGTGGCGAGCGGGCATCGCGGGGCGAAGGGGCAGCCGGTGGAGGACCCGGCGGCGGCGCCCGCCGTGCGGAAGCCCAACGCCTCGCGTGCCTGCCGCCTCGCCGTCTGCTCCGCCGGCCGCGGTACCGGCGCCGCCGAGGTGAGCGCGACCGTGTACGGATGCCGGGGCGCCTGCGTCACCGGCTCGACCGAGCCCGACTCCATGACCTGGCCGCGGTAGAGCACGACCACGCGCTGCGCGAGGAACCGGACGACGCCCAGGTCGTGGGCGATGAAGAGGAAGCCGAGGTCGCGCTGGTCGCGCAGGTCGGCGAGGAGGTTGAGCACCGTGGCCTGGGTGGAGAGGTCGAGCGCGCTGACCGGCTCGTCGAGCACGACGACCTTCGGGTCGCAGACCAGCGCTCGCGCGATGGCGATCCGCTGCCGCTGGCCACCGGAGAACTGGGACGGGTACCGCTCGACGGTGTCGGCGGGCAGGCCGACCGATTCGAGGGTCTCGCGGGCCCGGCGCTCCCCTTCGCGGGAGGGCACGCCGAGCACGCGGAGCGGCTCGACGAGCGTCTGCCCGATCGTCCGGGTGGGATTCAGGGACGAGTACGGGTCCTGGAAGACCACCCGCAGGTCGACCGCCAGCCGCCTGCGCTGCTTCAGCGACGACTGCGTGATGTCCTGGCCGTTCAGCCGCACGGTGCCCGCGCTCGGCGGCTGCAGGCCGAGGACGGCCTTGCCGATCGTCGACTTGCCCGAGCCGGACTCCCCGACGAGCCCCACGGTCTCCCCCGGCCGGATGTCGAAGCTGACCCCGTCGACGGCGGGCGGGTTCCGCTTGGCCGCGCGGGACGCGCCGTAGCGGACGACGAGGTCGCGGATCTCCAGCGCCGGCGGGGCCGGGGACGCGGCCAGCGCGCTCATGCCCGCACCTCCGCGCCGACCTCGGCGCCGGCCCGCTCCCGTTCCCACGTCGCGTTCTCACGGGCGAGGTCCTCGGCACGGATGCAGAGGACGGATCCGCCGCCGTGCGCGGGCAGCGGCACGAACGGGACCCGGCATGCGTCGCTCGCGAACCGGCAGCGGCCGGCGAACCGGCAGCCGGCGGGCCACGACCCCGGTGCGGGCACGGTGCCGGCGATGGAGGCGAGACGAACGGGGACGGCATGCCCCTCGGCGACATGCGGGTTCGCCCTCAGCAGCGCCATCGTGTACGGATGCGCCGCGTCGTCCAGCACCGCCGCCGCGGTCCCGGACTCGACCACCTCGCCGGCGTACATGACCGCGACGTCGTCGCAGATGTCCGCCACGACGCCGAGGTCGTGGCTGACGATCACGACCGCGAGGTCGATCTCCTGCACGAGGCCGCGCAGGAGGCTGAGGATCTCCGCCTGCACCGTCACATCCAGCGCCGTGGTCGGCTCGTCCGCGACGAGCAGCTTCGGGCGGCCGGTCAGAGCGAGCGCGATCGCGACGCGCTGCGCCATCCCGCCCGACAGCTGGTGCGGGTAGCTGCGCAGCACGCGCTCGGGGTCCACGATCCCCACCTGGCTCAGCAGCTCCGCGGCGACGCGCCTGGCCTCCCCGCGGCCGATCGATCGGAACCGCCGCAGCGGCCGGACCAGCTGGTAGGCGATCGAGAACATCGGATCGAGGGCGACCATCGGCTCCTGCGAGATCATCGCGATCTCCCGGCCCCGGACCGCATTCAGCTCCCGCTCCGAGAGGCCCGCGAGATCCCGCCCCTGCCAGAGGATCGCGCCTCCGGCGACGGACACGCCTTCCGGCAGAAGGCCGAGCAGCGACCGCGCGGTCATGGTCTTGCCGCAGCCGGACTCGCCCACCAACCCGAGCACGCGACCGGGCTGGACGCGGAAGGAGACGCCGCTGACGAGGGTGGGACCGCCGTCGACAGCGACGGTGAGGCCGCGCACCTCGAGGGCGGCGGACGCGCGGCCGCCCCTGTCCACGGCGGCGACGCGGGCGACCGGGCGCGTGCGGGTTCTGACCCGCCCCTTCGTCGTCCTGCCGGCGATGGCGTCCACGAGCTCGTTGGCCGCGACGACGGTCAGCGAGAGCACGAGTCCGCTGGGCACCATGAGCCAGGGGTCGTCGTACACGTGCGCGCTGGCGTCCTGGATCATGAGGCCCCAGCTCGGCTGCGGCTCCGCCGGCCCGAAGCCGAGGAAGGAGAGCCCGGCGTTGATGAGCAGGCCGATGCCGAACAGCTGCGCCGCCTGCACGGCGGCCACGGTCGCCATCGACGGCAGCACGTGCACGAGGTTGACGCGCAGCGAGCCGAGGCCGTTCACGCGGGCGGCGTCGACGTAGAGCCGTTGCCGCACGGACTGCGCGACGCCGAGCATGATGCGGTAGACGGCGGCGGAGATGAGCACCCCGAGCACCGCCATGACGACGTAGGTCCGCGAACCGATCACGCCGATCACCGCCAGCAGGATGATGATCAGCGGCAGGGCGAGGAACACCTCGGTCGTGCGGCTGAGGACCCGTTCGACCCGCGGGCCGCGCTCGGCCGCGATCAGGGCGAGGGGCAGGCCGATGCCGAACGCGACGAGCACCGTCACGGCGGAGGCGAGCAGCGGCTCGGCGCCCGCGGTGGCGAGCCGGCTGAGCAGGTCGCGGCCGAGCGGGTCGGTGCCGAGCAGGTGCGCCGCAGAGGGCAGTGCCAGCCGGTGGGCGAGGTCCTGCGTGGCGACGCCGTAGGGACGCCAGAGCGGCGCGGTGAACGACGCGATCACGACGAGGACCAACCAGACCGCACCGAGCAGCCCGCCGGGTCGCTGCAGGAAGCCGGGCGGGCGGCGACGCCGGGACGGCTGCGCGGGTTCGGTGGCGACCTCGTCGGCCACGTCGAGGGGCAGCACGCTCATGCGGTACGGACCTTCGGATCGAGCGCCGCGACCACGAGGTCGAGCAGCAGGTTGGTGACGACCACGACGACGGTCGCGACGACGACGACCCCGATCAGGGCGGGGAAGTCGTGGGCGGACACGGCCGCCTGACTGGCCTGCCCGAGGCCGGGCAGAGCGAAGAGGTTCTCGATGATCACCGAACCGCCGAAGAGCCCGATGAACTGGATGCCGAGCACGGAGACGACCGGCACGCTCGCGAAGCGCAGCGCGTGGATGTAGCGGATCCGCCACGTCGGGGTACCGAGCGCGCGCAGCGTGCGGATGTGCTCCTGCGCGAGGGCGTCTCGCATCCCGGCGGCGGCGGTGCGGGCGATGATCGCCGCGCCGCCGACCGTCAGGGCGAGCACGGGCAGCAGCAGGCTGCCGAGCCATCCGACGGGGTTCTCGGTGAAGGGGACGTACCCGGTCGCCGGCAGCAGGCCGAGCTGCAGGGCGAGCACGTAGACGAAGAGGATGCCCACCCAGAACGCGGGCAGGCTGAGGGCGATCCCGCTGCCGGTGCCGATGACGCGGGCGAGCACGCCGCCGCGCACGGCCGCCGTCACCCCGAGCACCACGCCCAGCACGCCGGACAGCAGCGTCGCGAGCACGGCGATCGATGCGGTGACGGGCAGGCGTGCACCCAGGTCTCCCGCGATGGAGCGACCGTCGATCAACGAGGTCCCGAGATCCCCGCGGATCAGGTGGCCCAGGTAGTCGGCGAACTGCACGACCAGGGGTCGGTCCCAGCCGAGCTCGTGGTTCTTCGCGGCGATCTGCGCCGCGGTCCCGCTCGGCCCGAGCACCACCGCGCCGGGGCTGCCGGGCGTGGCGTGGACGAGCAGGAAGCTGATCACCACCGCTGCGAGAACCGTGCCGACCGCCAGCGCGAGGCGCCGGCCCACGTACGAGAGCATCGTCGCCCCCCTCTCTCTACTTCAGCGTCGTCGCCGAGGACGGGGCGGCCCGCGTCGCGGACCGCCCCGGTGAGGATCAGCTCGCGGGCTTCACGCTCGAGAGCACGATCTGACCGTAGTTGGCGTACAGCGCCGGCTTCGCGACCTTCTTCGCGTCGTACCCGAAGTAGTTGAACGACTCGTAGATCGGGATGTACCAGCCGTCGTTCGTGATCGCCGCGTTCAGCTGCGTGAGAGCTGTCTTCTGGGCGGCCCCCGTCGCGCCGAGCGCGCCGCCGAGCGCCGCCTGGATCTTCGGGTCGGTCGCGTGCTGCAGGTTCATGAAGCCCCCGTAGACGACGCCCGCGACGAAGCCGGCCGGGTTGGAGCCGATGCTGAACGGCCCGAACAGGAGCGGCTGGGTCTGTGCCGCGGCGAAGACCGCATCCGTCGAGGTGGCGGTGACGAAGGCGAGCTTCACGCCGACCTTCGCCCACTGCTGCTGCACGGCGATCTCGTCGTTCGTCGGCGAGCCGAGCACGGTGAGCTTGATCGTGAACCCGTTCGGGTAGCCGGCGCTCGCGAGAAGCTGCTTCGCCTTCGCGGGGTTGTACGCGTAGGCGGTGTTCAGGGCCGGGTCGAACCCGACGGCGGTCGACGGGAACAGCTGCGCCGTCGCCTTCGCGCCAGGGTGCAGGTCCTTCACGACCGTCGCGCGGTCGATCGCGTAGCTGAGCGCCTGACGCACGGCCACCTTCGCGAACGCGGGGTTCGTCTTGCCGAGCTTGTCCGCCACCGGGAAGCCGACGATGGTGCCGCCGACCTGCGTGAGGGTCTTCTTCCCCTTGACGACGCCCAATGTGGTGCCGTCCAGCTGCCCGGCGAGGTCGACCTGGCCCGATGCGACCGCGTTCGCGAGCGCCTGGGGGTTGGTGATGACCTTGAACACCACCGTGCTGTACGGGAACGCCTTGGCGTTCCACGCCTTCGTGTTCTTGGTCAGCGTGTAGCTGCTGCCGCGCGTGGTCCCGGAGGTGGCGAGCGTGTACGGGCCGGAGCCGTCGGGGGCGGTCTTCAGCGAGGAGGGGTTCGCGAGCCCCTTGCTGCCGACGATGACGCCCGGCTCGTCGGCGAGGGCGCTCCCGCCGTTCGCCTGCGGCTGCGCCCAGCTGATCACCACCGTGCTGGAGTCGGGCGTCGCGATGTTCGTGATCGCGCTGCTGCCGGTCTTCGAGATCTGGCCGTACGCGGCAAGCGTCGAGTCGGAGCGCCGATCGAGGTTCTGCTTGACGAGCGCGGCCGTGAGCTTGGAGCCGTCCGTGAAGCTGACACCGGAGCGCAGCTTCAGCGTGAGGGTCTTGTTGTCCTTGCTGCTCGTGAACGAGGAGACCAGGCTCGGCTTGACGGCGCCCGTGGCGTCCGTGACGAAGAGCGAGTCGTAGAGACCGGCGAAGAAGTTGAACTGTCCCGCCGAGTACAGCATCGGGTCGTAACCGTTCGGGGCCGCATCCGCGTTCTCGCCGATGGTCACCTTCGAGGTGGCGGACGCGTCGGCGCTGCCGGAACCGCCGGCACCCGAGCACGCGGTCAGGCCCGCGGACATCGCGACGATCGCCGCTGCGGCGCCGGCACGGAACCAGGCCGAGCGCTTCGGCTCCGCCAGAAGCGGTAGGGGTCGGTTCATGGGGATGGGCTCCTTCGCCTTGCGCAGATCGTGTGCTGAGTGCCGCCGCACCGAGGTGCTACGGGATGTCCCGGACGGTTCTACCAGGTTGGCTCGTTTTTGAAAAGGGCTTTCATGATGCGAAAGCGCTCCGGATGTGGCGCCGTCGTGGCGACACGCTGAGGAGGCCGACGGCTCCCCGCACGGCCCCCAACGAGGGCTGCGGACCCGGCGCGGCCCCGAGGGCTCGCGGATCAGGTCCGGGGCCTGCGGTGCTGCTCGACGAGTCGGCCGTACTCCGCGGCGCTCGGTTTCGGCGTGCGCTCGAACGTCGCGCGGTCGACGGCATGCAGGCCGAGCTTGGGCCCGTATCCGCCGACCCACTCGAAGTTGTCGAGGTGGGTCCAGTGGCAGTACCCCAGCACGGGAACGCCGTCCGCCATCGCGTCGGCGAGCCCGTCGAGGGACGGCCGGAGGAAGCCGACACGGATCGCGTCGTCCTCGGTGCCGACGCCGTGCTCGGTGACGAACACGGGTACGCCCGTTCTGTGGTGGGCGTATCGCACCGCTCCGCCGAGGGAGGCCGGCTCCACCGCCGAGCCCATCTCGTTCAGCACCGCGCCCTCGGGCGCGGCTACCGGACCGTCCGGGCCGTAGACGACCCGCTCGTAGTTCTGCACGCCCACGAAGTCGTCGTCACGCGCGAGGTTGAGCCAGCGCCCGTAGACCTCGTCCCGCTTCCGGTCGCGCAGCGCCTCGCCACCGGGCGCGGCGACATCGTCGACCATCGCGATCGAGAAGCCGACGGGCAGGTCGGGCCGGCGCGCCTTGATCGCCGCCTTCCCCGCGACATGCGCCCGGGTCAGCCCGTCCTCGATGGCCTCGTAGTCCTCCGGCTGCACGACGTTCGACGCGCGGTAGCGCGGGACCCCCGCCGCCTCCGATGCGGCTCGCAGCGTGGCCCGGGTGATGTCGACCACCGCGTCGGGCAGCACCCACGCGAGCAGCCGCGGCAGGTTCGGCTCGTTCAGGGTGAGGGCGAACGCGATCCGGTCGCCGAACCGTGCCATCACCGCGTCGCAGTACCGGGCGAAGCGGTCGGCGGCGTCGTCCGCGAGCATGCCGCCCTTCGCGGCGAACCAGTGGGGCGCCGTGAAGTGGTTGAAGGTGACGACCGGCGCCAGCTCCCGCTCGAGGCACCCGTCGACGAGGGCCTCGTAGTGGTCGAGCGCCGCCTCGTCGAACCGGCCCTCCTCGGGCTCCACCCGGGCCCACTCGACGGAGAACCGGTACGCGTTCAGGGACATCGCGGCCGCGAGGTCCAGGTCCTCCGGCCAGCGGTGCCAGCCGTCGCAGGCCCTCCCGGAGGGCTCCCGGAAGATCGTCGGGGACACGTGCTCGAGGAACCAGGTGTCGCTGGTCGTGTTGTCGCCCTCGTTCTGGTGGCCGGCGGTCGCCACGCCCCAGAGGAAGTCGGCGGGAAAGGGTCGATCGGTCACGGGGTGCTCCTGGTCTGGTCGAGCTCGGACGCGAACCGCCGGATCGCGCGGGTGGCGGCCGGATGCCCGACCTCGTTCAGGAATCCGTGCAGGGCGGTGTGCTCCCGCTGCAGGACCACGTCGACGCCGGCGACGGCCAGCTCGGCGGCGAAAGCCTCGGCGGAGCTGCGCAGCCGGTCTCTGTCGGCGGTCACCAGGACCGTCCGCGGCAGTCCACGGGCGTCGTGACCCGCGGGGAAGGCGGCCGGGTCTACGAGGAGCTCCTCGTCCCCCACATAATTCAGGTTCAACGCCCGCACCTCGTCCGGCGGAAAGGTGAGCGGCTCGGGAAGCCCCTCGAGCAGGCCGAGCAGCTCCTCGTCCGCGTCGGGCAGGACGCGGTGGAGCACCGGGTAGGCGAGCAGCAGGACGACCGGCGCAGCGTCGCCGCGGTCGCGCAGCCGTACGGCGGCCCCGGCCGCGAGGTTGCCGCCCGCGCTGGCGCCGCCGAGCGCGATCCGGCTCGGATCGGCGCCCAGCTGGGCGGCGTGCTCGACGGCCCAGTCGAAGGCGGCGACGGTCTGCAGCGACGCCACGGGGAAGCGGGCCCGCGGGCCGGCGGCGGCGAGCTCCGCCCGGATCTGCTCCGGCGACGGCATGCCCTCCGGCGGGTCCTCCGGGTACTCGGGCAGCGCGGCGAGCGGCGCGAGGGTGTAGTCGACGGAGACGACCGGCACCCCGAGCGCGGCGAGCCGCCGAGCGACCTCGTCCGCCTCCGGCATGTCGATCGTGCCGAACATGAACGCGCCCCCGTGCAGCCAGACGAGCGCAGCGCCGGTCGGCTCGGCGGCCGGGTACACGCGGATCCGGAAGTCGTGGTCCGGGGCGCGCAGCGCCAGGTCGTACGGCTCGCTCATGCCGCCTCCCTCGGGCCGGTGAACCGCGTGCGGAGCGATCCGAGCCCCTCGATGGTCGTGGTGAGCACGTCGCCGCCGACGAGGAAGCGCTTCGGCGTGCGGGCGTTGCCGATCCCGGAGGGGGTGCCGGTGAAGATCAGGTCCCCGGGGAGCAGCGGGCAGACCGCCGAGAGGCGCGCGATCAGCTCGGGGATGTCGTAGATCATCCGCGAGGTGCGGCTCTCCTGCAGGACCTCGTCGCCGAGGGAGCAGGAGATCGCGAGATCAGCGGGGTCGTCGAGCTCGTCGGGCGTCACGAGCCACGGGCCGGTGGGGCCGAAGCCCGGATACGACTTCGCGAGGCTGAACTGCGGTCGCGTGCCCTCGAGCTGGCTGGTGCGCTCGGAGAGGTCCTGGCCGACGGTCAGGCCCGCGACGTGCGCCCAGGCGTCCGCCCGTCCGACCCGCTCCGCGCGGAGTCCGATCGCCACGACGAGCTCGACCTCCCAGTCGACGGTCGGCGTGGGCAGCTCGACGACCGCGTCCGGGCCCGTGAGGCAGGTCGGGAACTTGGTGAAGGTGACCGGCATGCTCGCGGGCGGGTAGCCCGCCTCGTCCGCATGCTCCCGGTAGTTGATCCCGATCGCGAACACCTGCGCGGGGCGCGGGACGGGCGGTCCCAGCTCGGCGGGCGTGAACGTCACGTCCGGTTCCGCGGTGCAGGCGGCCGCCCAGGCCGCGAACTCGGCCCACCGGTCGAGCGCGTCGTGCGGGTCCGGACCGAAGCGGCCGCCGCTGGCGACGGCCACATCGATCCCCCGGTCCTCCCCACGGACGAGGAGGAGGCGGCCGCCGGCGTTCCCGAGCCTCACAGTGCCGCCCTCACAGGGCGGATGCGGCGTTCGCCGCCGTGGGCTCCGGCTCCCCGTACGCGTCCTCCCACGTGACCACGCGGTTGCGCAGCGTTCCCACGCCGTCGATCTCCGCCTCGACCACGTCGCCGGGCCGCAGGTAGAAGTCGAAGGGGTTCGGCTGGACGGCGGCCACGCCGGACACGGTGCCGGTCGTGATGAGGTCGCCCGCGCTGTAGCCCTGCGGGGAGTGGTACGAGATCAGCTGCGGCAGCGTCAGCTTCATGTCGTTCGTGTTGCCGGTCTGACGCACCTCGCCGTTCACGCGGAGGCGCATGGCGAGCTGCTGGTAGTCGTCGATCTCGTCCGCCGTCACGATCCACGGGCCGATCGGGCAGAAGGTGTCGATGCCCTTGCTGAACGAGAAGACGCCCGACTGCATCTCGCGGCGCTGGATGTCGCGCGCGGTGATGTCGTTGAACACGGTGAAGCCGGCGATGTAGGACTCGGCCTCGTCGGGTCCGAAGAACTTGCCCGCCTTGCCGATCACCACGGCGAGCTCCAGCTCGTAGTCCATCTCCTTAGTCAGGGTCGCGGGGTAGACGATGTCGTCGTCCGGGCCGATGATCGCGTCGACGTTCTGGAAGAACACGATTCCCTTGTGCACCGGATGCGACCAGTTGACCGCCGTCAGCTCCTCGTGATGCGAGGCGAAGTTGCCCGCGGTGTGGAAGAACTTCTTCGGCCGGATGGGGGCGCGCAGCCGGACGTCCTGCAGCCGCAGGCGCTCCCCCGTCTCGCGCACCTCGCCGCCGCGCTCGAAGTACTCGCGGGTGGACGGCACGTCGAGCTCGATGACGTCGTCGCCCTCGAGCCGGGCGACGCGGCCCTCGTCGAATGTGATGAGCTTCATGCTGTTCCTACTTCCTCGTCCGGATGGGCGTCAGGCGCCGACCATGTTGAAGCCGCCGTCGGCGAGCAGGTACGAGCCCGTGAGATGGGCCGCCTCCTCGGTGGCGAGCCAGAGGCACGTCCCCGCCACGAACTCGGGCGGCGGGATGACGCCCATCGGCGTCTGCGACAGCAGCACCTCGCGGCGGCCGCTCTTCCAGTCCGCGCGGTTCAGCAGCCGCTCGGTCTCCATGAAGCCGGGCGCGAACGTGTTCACCCGGACGGCGGGTGCGAGCACCTTCGCGTAGGACTTGGTGATGCCGAGGATCGCGTACTTGGCCGCGGCGTACTGGGGGGCGCGGGGCGAGCCGCGCACGATGACGGTGGAGCCGACATTGATGATGCTGCCGTGGCCCTGCTCGAGCATCCGCTCGCCGAACTCGTGCGTCATGAGCAGAGTGCCTTTCACGTCGACGTCGACCACCGCGTCGAGCGCCTCCTGGGTCAGCTCACGCCACGACATCTGCTCGCTCGAGACGTCGCCGACGTTGTTGACGAGGACGTCGAGGCCGCCGAACGCCTCCCAGACCTCGTTCGCCATCCGCTTGATCTGGTCCCAGGACGAGATGTCGGCCTGGACGAGCACGCCCTCCTGCCCGGCTTCCCGCACGCGCCGCAGCGTCTCCTCGGCGCCGGCCTTCGAGCTGCGGTAGTGGATGGCGACCCGCGCCCCCTCCTGCGCCGCGCGCACCGCGACCTCCGCCCCGACCCCTGTCCCGGCTCCGGTCACGAGCACGGTCTTGCCGGCGAACCGCGGGAAGATCCGCGCGCCCTCCGCTTCCGTCACAAGTCGACTCCTTCGTGTGAGTGGTCGGCCGCGCTCAGACGAGCGTGCGGCCCCCGTCGATGTACAGCACGTGCCCGGTGATGAACTGCGCGTGGCGCGACGAGAGGAAGAGCGCCGGCCCGGTGAGCTCCCCGGGGGTGCCGAGGCGCCCGGCGGGCACCTGGGACTCGAGCTCGTCGCGCTTGCCGGGCTGCGCGAGGTGGTGCGCGGTGAGCGGCGTCTCGATGTAGCCGGGTGCGAGCGCGTTGACCGTCACTCCGTACGGCGCCCACTCGCGGGCCATCACCCGCAGCAGCTGGTTGATCCCGCCCTTCGACGCGGCGTACGGGCCGTGCGAGTGGTGGGCGAGCAGCCCGGAGACCGAGGAGAGCGCGAGCACCCGGCCCGAGCGCCGCTCGACCATGTGCCGCCCAGCCGCCTGCGCGAGGCCGAAGAGGGTCGTGAGGTTGACCTGGAGGATCCGGTCCCACTCGTCCTCGGTGAAGTCGAGGATCGGCCGGCGGTCGTTGATGCCGACCGCGTGGAGCAGCACGTCGAGGCCACCGAGTCGCTCGAGCACGTCGCCCACCACGCGCGCTCCGGCCCCGTGCTCCGTGAGGTCGGCCTGGATGGCCACGAGGTCGCCGGGGAAGGACGCGGCGAGCTCCGCCAGAGCTTCCGCGCTGCGGTCCACCACGGCGACGCGGGCTCCGGCCTCCGCGAAGGCGCTGGCACAGGCGGCGCCGATGCCTCCCGCGCCCGCGACGAGCACCCGACTGGTCTCGAGACCGAGCCAGCCGGCTCCCGTTCGGTCGTCCTCCACCGGCTCGCTCCTTTGCGCTTCACTCTGCGAAAGCGAGTTTCAAGGTAGGGCTGCGCGGGCCCCCTGTCAACCGGCGCGGCCGGACAGCTCCAGGGCGATCCGCTCGAAGGCGAGCACCTCGGGCTCGTCGCGGGTCTCGAGCACCAGGAGCACGATGGACGCCGGCGGGATGTCGCGGATGGGGATGAACGCCACCTGGTTCCGGCGGTAGTGACCCTCCACGGACGCCGCCGCGATGTTCACCCCGACACCCGCGGCACAGAGCTCGAGGATGCCCTCGATGTCGTCGGCCACGGGCCCCCGACGCGGGTGGCCGCCGTCCGGTCGAGGATCGACCAGCCACCAGTCGAGCACCGCCTTCTCCCCGCCGGCGGGCGCGATGAACGTCTCGTCCGACAGCTCCCCGATGCCGACCGACGATCGCCCGGCGAGCGGATGGTCGCGGGCGACGACCAGCACGCGGCCCTCCTGGGTCACCTCCCGCGCCCGCACCCCGGGCGGCAGCGGCAGGGGCGCGGGCGCGAACGCGACGTCCACCGTGCCCGCGAGCAGCTCGGTCGGAGCGTCGAAGAAGCCGAGCCGGCGCATCTCGAGGCGTAACCGCGGCATCCGCTGCACCGCCTGCGCGAGCACCGCGGTCGTCAGCTCGCCGGCGCCCGCGGCCACCACCCCGACGCGCAAGCGCTGCTCCGCGCTCCCGCTGCGGGCCGACGCCCAATCGAGCACGGCGCGATGCCCCCGCCGCACCTCGAGCGCGAGGGGCAGCAGCTCCCTCCCCGCCTCGGTCAGCACCACCCTGCGGGGGGTCCGGTCGAACAGGCGCACGCCGAGTTGCGACTCGAGGCGCGCGATCTGCTGACTGAGCGACGGCGAGGCCATCCGTAGGCGTGCGGCGGCGTGCCCGAAGTGCAGCTCTTCCGCGAGCACGCAGAACGACGAGAGGGCCGAGATGGGGACGTCCACGCGCGCAACGGTAGCCTCCGCCTATCGCCGAGTAGCGGATCCGGACTGGCGGGAGACCCGGGGTAGCGGCCAGCCTGTCCCGGTCACTTCAACGAGGAGGTCCAGCCCATGACGATCGACACCCCGCCCCGCGTCGACGAGTCCGCGGAGCGCGACCAGTTCCCGGGCGTGCTGCCCGGCCGGCCCGTGCCCTTCACCCTCCAGCAGGGCGAGGGTGAGAAGTCGGTGCTGTTCGGCGATCTGTTCACGATCCTGCTCTCCGGTGACGAGACCGAGGGCCAGTACGACGTCTTCACGGCCGAGGGCCACGCAGGCAGCATGATCCCGGCGCACCTGCACCTGTGGACGCACGAGATCTTCTACGTCGTCGACGGCACCGTGCACGTGTGGATGGACGACGAGCACGGCACGAAGGCCGACCGGATCCTCTCGACCGGCGACTTCGCCTACGTGCCGAAGAACGTCGTGCACGCCTACCGGTTCGAAGCGACCTCGAAGGTGCTCGGTACCTCGACCGCGGGCTTCGGCCGGTTCTTCCATGCGATGGGCCGCAAGACCGACACACCCGGCATCCCGGGTCGCGACGAGGTCTTCGTGCCGTCGCGCGAGCAGATGCAGGCCGCGGGCGAGAAGTACGGCACCCTCTTCCGGCCGGAGTTCCGCTTCGACCAGACCCCGTGACGGCCGAGGTCGTCCGCGACGTCGTCTTCGCGGAGTTCCCGGGCTTCCGGCCGCTGAGCCTCGACCTGCACCTGCCGGACGCGCGTCCGGCGCCGGTCGTCGTGTTCGTGCACGGAGGTGGGTGGCGGCTCGGCAGCCGCCGCACCTTCACTCCCGGTCTCGGCGACGCCGACTCGTTCGGCAGGATCACCGCTGCGGGGTTCGCCGTCGCTGCGGTCGACCACCGCCTGAGCGGCGAGGCGCCGTTCCCCGCACCGGTCGACGACGTCGTCGCCGCGGTGCACTGGCTGCGGGAGCACGGAGCCGAGTACGGCGTGGACCCGGCGCGGCTCGTGCTGTGGGGCGAATCGTCGGGAGCCCACCTCGCCGCGCTCGCCGCCATCCGGGAGCCGACCGGTATCGCGGGAGTCGTCGACTGGTACGGCCCTGCGGACCTCACCCGCCTGGGCCGCGACCTGTTCCCGGCGGATCCGGACCGGTTCGACCGCGACGCGCTGACCCGGGAAGCAGGGCTCCTCGGCGGCCCCGTCGGGGAGCGGCCCGACCTCGCCGAGGCCGCAAGCCCCGCCCGCCAGGTGCGCGCCGGACTGCCGCCCTTCCTCGTCGCGCACGGGGAGGCGGATGAGCTCATCCCCATCGCGCAGAGCGAGGCCCTCGTCGCGGCGCTCACGGCGCACGGCGTGCCTGCCGAGTTCATCCGCGTGCCCGGAGCAGGCCACTTCTGGCGCGGCGCCGCCGACATCGCGAGCCTGTTCGCGACCGCGCTCGCCTTCACGAGCAGGGTCACCGGGGCGGTTCGCCATTGACATCCGCGGTCGCTCGTCGTTACCGTGCGCAGCGCCCGGACCGCATCCGAATCGCACCGTTCCGGAGAGATCCGCCGACGCGCCGCGGCAGCCGCCGGCACGACGGCGTGTCGCCCGGTATCCCAGGAACGGCGCGCGACAGTTCCCCGAGGAGGGACTCATGAGCGCCGAGACGCAGCCCTTCGACGGGTCGTCGAAGAACCAGTACCGCATCGAGTCCCTCGCGAAGGGCTTGCAGGTGCTGCGGCTCTTCGACGAGTCGACGACATCGCTGCGGCTGCGCGAGATCGTGGACCGCACGGGCGTGCCGATGCCGACGGCGTTCCGCATCGTCGCGACACTCGAGGAGGAAGGGTTCCTCGAGCGCGACGAGGACGGCAACATCCGTCCCGGTCTCGCCGTGCTCACCCTCGGCTCGTCCGCCCTGCGCGGCGCCGGCCTCGTGGAGGCGAGCGAACGGCCCCTCCGCGCGCTCGCGGCCGCGACCGGCGAGACGGTGAACCTCGGTGTGCTGCAGGGCGACCAGGTGCTCTACCTCGCCCGTCTCCGCAACGCCGACCTCGTGACCGCCAACATCCAGGTCGGCTCCACACTGCCCGCCGTGTGGACCTCGATGGGCAAGCTCCTGCTGGCCTACCTGCCCGCGGACGAGATCACGACCCGGCTCGGGCCGGACGCGTTCGGGCCGGGACACGGACCGAACGCCGTGACCTCGCGGGAGCAGCTCGACGCGCAGCTCGCCGAGATCCGCGAGGCCGGTTTCGCGGTGCAGGACCAGGAGCTCGCGCTCGGCCTGCGCTCGGTCGCGGTCCCGATCTTCGGCGGGAGCGACACTCCGGTCGCGGCGATCAACGTGGCGGTCTCCGCCGCCCGGCAGGACGTCGCCGCCCTTCGGGGGCCCATCCTGGACCGGACCCGGCAGGCGGCCCGCGAGATCGGGCTCAGACTGGTCGCCGCGTGAGCCGCATCCCCTCGCCGCTACCGGACGTGCTCGACCCCGCGCAGCGCACCCTGTACGACGCGATCGCAGGGGGACCTCGCGCGACCGGCCCGCAGCACTTCGCGCTCACGGGACCGGACGGAGCGCTGCTCGGCCCGTTCAACGCGTTCCTGCTCGCGCCGGAGCTCGGCGACGCGCTGCAACGCCTCGGCGCAGCGATCCGATACGCGACCTCCCTCCCACCGCGGATCCGCGAGGGCGCGATCCTGCTCGTCGCGGCGCGCTGGGACTCCGCCTTCGAGCGGCACGCCCACGAGGCGGTCGGGCGCAGCGTGGGGCTGACGGACGACGAGCTCGGGACCCTCTCCCGCGGCGAGGTGCCCGAGACGGGCGACGCGGTGGAGATCACCGCCTTGCGGTTGGCGCGCGCGATAGCGGCCGGCGACGTGTCCGATGCGGAATGGGCGGCATCGGCCCCCGTGCTCGGGGAGCGCGTGGTCTTCGAGCTCACGACGCTCGTGGGCTACTACGCCACCCTCGCCCTGCAGCTGCGGGTGTTCCGTGTCGGCGTCCCCGGCTGACGACGTCGCCGGCCCGGGCGTCGTCGCCCGCGTCTCCGCTGTGCTCGGCGCGTTCGGGACCGCCCCCGCCGAGGGGCTGACCCTCACCCAGCTCGCGCAGCGCTGCCGCCTGCCGCTGACCACCGCGCACCGGCTCGCCGGCCAGCTCGAGCGGGAGCGGGTGCTCGAGCGCTCCCCCGACGGCCGCTACCGCATCGGCCTGAAGCTCTGGGAGCTCGGCACCCTCGCCCCGCGCGGCCACGGCCTGCGGGAGATCGCGCTGCCGTACCTCGAGGACCTCTACGAGGTCACCCACGAGAACGTGCAGCTGCTCGTGCTCGACGGCACGGAGGTCGTGGTCGTCGAACGGTTGCGCGCCCGCACGGCGGTGCAGCTGCGCAGCAGGCCGGGCGGCCGCCTGCCGGCGCACGCCACCAGCGGGGGCGTCGTGCTGCTGCAAGCCGCTCCGGACGTGCTCGACCGGCTCGCGGCGGGACCGCTCGAGCGGATCACGCCGGACACGATCGGCGACGGCGACCGGCTGCGGGCGGCGGTGGCGCTCGCGCGCCGGTCGGGCTGGTGCGAGCTGCGCGGCCACCTGACGCCGGGGCAGGTCTCCATCGCGGCACCGGTGGTCGTGCGCGGCACGCCGGTCGCCGCCGTCTCGGTCGTCGGGGCGATGGACACCGACTCCCGGCCGCTCGTGCCCGCCCTGCTCACGACCGCGCGAGCGATCGGCCGCGCGGTGGCGGCCGACCGCCCGGCCTGACCTCCGCCCGACCCGCCCCACGACCGACCCGACCTCCGCCCGACTGTTGCCACTGTTTGCGGTCTTGAGGCCGTCAAGACCGCAAGAAGTGGCAACCCTCGGCTCTAGACGCGCTCGAAGACCGCCGCGAGGCCCTGGCCCCCGCCGATGCACATCGTCTCGAGCGCCCACCGGCCATCGAGGTCGTGGAGCTCGTACGCGAGGGTCGCGAGCATCCGCACGCCCGTCGCGGCGAGCGGATGACCGAGGGAGATCCCGCTGCCGCGAGGGTTGAGCCGAGGGTCGGCGTCCTCGATCCCCCACTCGTCGAGGCACGCGAGCACCTGCACGGCGAACGCCTCGTTCAGCTCGAGCACGTCGAGATCCTCGAAGCCGATGCCGGCCCGCTCGAGGGCTCGGCGCGCGGCGGGCACGGGCCCGATGCCGAACCGCTCCGGCTCGACGCCCGCCACGGCCCAGGTCGCGAGGCGCAGCAGCGGCGTGAGCCCGAGCGCCGCCGCGCGCTCCGGCGTCGTCACGATGCAGGCCGCCGCGGCGTCGTTCTGGCCGCTCGCGTTGCCCGCGGTCACCGTCGCGTCCGGGTCGGACCGGCCGAGCGCGGGACGGAGCGCACCGAGCGCCTCGAGCGACGTGTCGGCCCGCGGATGCTCGTCGCGCGACACGGTGAGGTCCCCCTTCCGCCCCGGCACCGTGACGGGCACGATCTCCCGGTCGAACGCGCCCGCCTCCTGCGCGGCGACCGCCCGGCGGTGCGACTGCAGCGCGTACGCGTCCTGCCGCTGCCGCGAGATGCCGTACTCGCGGCGCAGCGTCTCGGCGGTGCCGATGTTGCCGTCGGGCGTCGGATGGAACCGGCCGCCGGCCCGCTCGCGGCCGCGGCTCAACGCGTCGTGCAGCACGAGGGCGGTGGGCGGCAGGCCCCTGCGGCCCTCCTCGGTGTAGTACGGCGCGTTGCTCATGGACTCGACGCCGGCGGCGATCACGACGTCCGACACGCCGGTCTGCACCTGCATCGCCGCGTTCACGACCGCCTGCAGGCCGGATCCGCAGCGCCGGTCGAGCTGGTAGCCGGTGGCGGTGACGGGCAGCCCGGCGTCGAGGGCGGCGACCCGGCCGATCGGGGCCGCCTCCATCGTGGGGTAGCACTGGCCGACGATCACGTCGTCGACGGCGTCCCCGCGCAGGCCGGAGCGGTCGAGCAGCGCGGTGAGCACCGTCGTGGCGAGGGCCTGCGCCGGGACCGGCGCGAGCGCACCGCCGTAGCGGCCGACGGGCGTGCGCACGGGGGCGCAGACGACCGCCTCGCGCAGCTCCGTCACGCGGGCACCTCGGAGGCGAGCGGCTCGGCGACGGCGAAATCGCAGCCGGTCAGCTCGCGGATCGAGTCGACGGTCTCGCCGGGCGCGAGCTCGATGAGCAGCAGGCCGTCGTCCGTGACGTCGAACACGCAGCGGTCCGTGATGATGCGGTCGACGCAGGCCCGGCCGGTGAGCGGCAGCGTGCACTCGGCGAGGATCTTGTGGTCCCCGGACTTCGCGACGTGCTCCATCAGCACGATGACCCGCTTCGCACCGGCTACCAGGTCCATGGCGCCGCCCATGCCCTTGATGAGCTTGCCCGGGATGGCCCAGTTCGCGATGTCCCCGTGCTCCGACACCTGCATCGCGCCGAGCACGGCCACAGTGATGCGGCCGCCGCGGATCATGCCGAAGCTCGTCGCGGAGTCGAAGAACGCCGCGCCCGGCAGGATCGTGACCGTCTCCTTGCCCGCGTTGATGAGCTTCGGATCCTCCTCGCCCTCCCAGGGGTAGGGACCGACGCCGAGTATGCCGTTCTCGGAATGCAGCACGATCGAGCGGCCCTCCGGCACGAAGTTCGGGATGAGCGTGGGCAGCCCGATCCCGAGGTTCACGTACGAGCCGTCCTGGAGCTCGAGCGCGGCTCGCGCCGCCATCTGGTCCCGGGTGAGCGGCATCCTCAGGCCTCCTGTCGCGTGCGCACGGTGCGCTTCTCGATGGGCAGGTCGTTCGCCTGCTCCGGGGTCAGCTGCACGACCCGGTCGACGTAGATGCCCGGCAGGTGCACCGCGTCGGGGTCGATCCCGCCGGGCTCCACCACCTCGTCGACCTCGGCGATCGTGACCCGGCCCGCCATGGCGACGAGCGGGTTGAAGTTCCGCGACGACTTCTCGAAGACGAGGTTGCCGTGGTGGTCCGCCTTGGTCGCGCGGACGAGGGCGAAGTCCGTGCGGATCGCCGTCTCGAGCACGTACTCCTTGGCGCTGCCGAACACGTCGAACTCCGCGGTGGGCTTCGGCGGGGAGGCGACGAGCACCTCGCCGTCGGCGTCGTAGCGCCACGGCAGGCCGCCCTCCGACACCATCGTGCCCACGCCGCTCGCCGTGTAGAAGGCCGGGATGCCCACACCGCCGGCCCGCAGCCGCTCGGCGAGTGTGCCCTGCGGGGTGAGCTCGACCTCGAGCTCACCGCCGAGGTACTGGCGTGCGAACTCCTTGTTCTCGCCGACGTAGGAGCCGATCACCCGGCGGATGCGGCCGTCGGCGAGCAGGAGCCCGAGCCCCCAGCCGTCGACGCCGCAGTTGTTCGACACCACCTCGAGGTCCTTCACGTCGCCGGCGAGCATCGCCCGGATCAGCTCGATCGGCACGCCGTTCAGGCCGAAGCCCCCGACCGCGATCGACGCCCCGCTCGGGATGTCCGCGACCGCCTCCGCGGCGCTCCCCACTCGCTTGTCCATCCGAGCCTCCTTACGTCTCGTCCGTGTCGTCGTGCTCCGCGAGCACCCGCTTCAGCCGCCCGAACGCCGTGTTCGCGGCGGGCACGCCCGCGTAGATCGACGTGTGCAGCAGGATCTCCGCCAGCTCCTCGCGGCTCAGGCCGTTCGTGAGGCCCGCCCGGAGGTGCAGCTCGAGCTCGTGCCAGTGGCCACCGGTGACGAGGCTCGAGATGGTGACGGCGCTGCGCATGCGCCGGTCGAGCCCCGGCCGCGTCCAGACCGACCCCCACGCCGTCTCCGTGATGAAGCGCTGGAAGTCCGCCGTCTCGGGCGTGATGGCGGCGAAGGACGCCTCGACGTAGTCCTCGCCGAGCACCGCGCCGCGCACCGCGAGGCCGGCGCCGTACCGATCCCCCGTCTGGGGCAGGTGGTCGAGCACGGCCGCAGCGACGGCGTCCGGCCGCTCGAGCTGCGCCTGATGGCCGGTGTCCGCGAGCACGAGCGCCACGGCACCGGGGATGGCGGCGGCGAGCGCCTCGCCGTCGGCCGCGGTGACGACGGGGTCGCTGTCGGCGGCGACCACCACGGCCGGGACGTCGAGCAGGTCGAGGTCGTCCCGCCGGTCGAAGTCGGCGAGGGCCTCGCAGCAGAGGGCGTAGGACTCGTCGTCGACATCGAGCAGGTCCGCGAGGGCTATCCCGACCGCGTCCGGGTCCCGAGTCGGGAACGACGGGGAGAACCATCGGCGCCCGCTCCCGGCGACCATGCCGGCCGTGCCCTGGCGGCGCACCTGGGCGGCACGCTCCCGCCACGCGTCGGGTTCACCGATCCGGGCGTCCGAGGAGATCACGGCCAGCCCGTCGAGCCGGTCGGGCCCGACCATCAGGGCGAGCTCGATGCCGACCGCACCGCCGAGCGAGACGCCCGCGTAGGTGAAGCGCCGGTCGCCGAGCGAATCGACGAGAGCGAGCACCCCGCGGGCGAGGTCCGCGACCGAGAACGGGCCGGCCGCCGCGGGGCTCGCGCCATGGCCGGGCAGGTCCCAGCGGAGCACGCGATACCGGGCGCTCAGCCGCTCCGCGGCGGCGGACCAGGTGTCGGCGGTGGTGCCGAGCGAGGGCCCGAGCACGAGGAGCGGGGCGGCGGATCCGGGGGCGGACGTCGGATCCACCACGCCGCGCAGCACGGGCGTCACCGCGCGCTCCCGACGGCGGCGTCGATCATCGGGCCGGCGAGGCCGACGGGCGTCCGTGGATCGGTGACGGCGCGCACGCGGTCCGCCGCCTCCGGCTGGTCCGCCAGCGAGGCGAGGAGCGCGGGCACGAAGTCGCGGGCGCCGAGGGCCGCGCGCACCAGCTCCTGGGCGCGGGCGCGGCCGAGGTGGGGCACGAGCGCCCACTGGGCCCGCTCCGCATGCACGGCGCCGTGGCCGTCATCCAGATGGCCCGTGAGGCGGCCCGGATCCGCCTCGAGGGCGGCGACGACCTCGGCGGCCAGCACGGCGGACTCGAGCGCGAGCCGCAGCAGCTCACGCAGCGGCTGCCACTCCGCGTGCCACTCGCCCGGAGGCCGGTCGTCGAGGGCGAGCTGCGCGCCCAGCAGGGTCGCGGCGAGCCCGGGCGCCCGCCGCGCGGCGGCGACGAGCAGGATCGCGGGCACCGGGTTGTGCTTCTGCGGCATCGCGGAGGACCCGCCCTCGTCCGCCCCCAGGCGCAGCTCGAGCTCCCCGAGCTCGGCGCGGGTGCCCTGCGCGACCTCGAGGCCGAGGCGGCCGAGGGCACCGATCAGCACGGCGAGCGCCGCGCCGAGCTCGGCGACGGGGCCGCGCTCGACGTGCCAGACGGTCGGCCGGAAGGCGAGGCCGAGCTCCTCGGCGAAGCGGCGGCGCACCTGGTCGGCGCGCTGGACCCCGAGCAGGTCGCTGAGCACGGCGAGGGTGCCGACGGATCCGCCGAGCTGGGCGGGCAGCTCGAGCGCGTCGAGGTGCTGTGCGGCACGCCGCACCCCGTCGAGGAGCACGGCTATGCGGAGGCCGAAGACGGTCGGCGCGGCCTGCTGGCCGAGCGTGCGACCGACGGCGGGCGTGGCCCGGTGCCGGTCGGCGAGCGCGGCGAGCCCCGCGAGGACCGGGGTCAGTGCCGCGTCGATCCGCTGCCGGGTTCGAGCGGCGACGAGCATGGTGGCGCTGTCGAGCACGTCCTGGCTCGTCGCGCCGAGGTGCAGGACCTCGGCCACCTCGGGCGGGGCCGCCCTCCGCAGCTGCGCGAGCAGCGGGATCACCGGGTTGCCGCTCGCCCGCGCCCCGACGGCCAGGGCGTCGGCATCCACCGCGTCCGTGGCCCACCCCTCGTCCCGCTCCGGCGCGGCGTCGACCGCCACGAGGGCCCGCACGAGCGCGAGCTCGACGTCGACCATCGCCGCGGCGTAGGCGTGGTCCGAGATCGCGGCGGCGGCGCTGCCGGTGGCGGGATCGAGCAGGCCGAGGTCGACGGACGGGGTCATCGCGGCCCGGGGTAGTCGAGGAACACGGTCTCATCCTCGCCCTGCAGCCGCACGTCGAAACGGTAGGCGCCGTCGGTCGACTCCCGAGCGATCAGCGTGCGACGGCGCTCGGCGGGGAGCCGGTCGAGGAGCGCGTCCGTGGGCTCGTCCTCGCCCTCCGGGACGAAGTAGACCCGGGTGAAGAGGTGGTGCAGGAGGCCGCGCGCGAACACGGTGAGCAGCGCCCAGCGGGCGCCGGCCGCATCCGGCCCGGGCAGCACGGTTCGGAACTCGTACGAGCCGTCGACCTCGGCCGCCGCCCGGCCGAAGCCGGTGAACGCGCCCCGCTCCCGCCGGCGGCTGCCCGGCTCGGCGACGACGCGGCCGTCCGCGTCCCGCTGCCACACCTCGATCAGGGCGTCGGGCACCGGCGCGCCCGCACCGTCGAGCACCGCGCCGTGCAGGCGGATCGCGCCCGGGGCGCCGGCGGGCACGAGGAACGGCCCCCCGTCGAACGGCAGCGCGAACGCGAAGAAGGGGCCGACGGTCTGCGACGGGGTCTGCACGAGCTCCGGGCCTCCGGTGAGGGGCTCGTCGCGCGCGAGCTGCTCGGGGGCGGTGAGCCGCTCCTCGTCAGCGCTCGCCATGGTCGTCCTCCCGCCATGTCGCGGTCGCGCCGGTGAGCACGATGTCCCACCGGTAGCCGGTCGCCCGTTCGGGCACCGTCAGATCGTGATCGTAGGTCGCGACGAGCCGGTCGCGCGCGGCCTGGTCCGGGATCGACTGGTAGATCGGGTCGAGCGCGAACAGCGGATCGCCCGGGAAGTAGACCTGCGTGACGAGCCGCTCGGTGAAGGCGTTGCCGAACAGCGAGAAGTGGATGTGGGCGGGGCGCCAGGCGTTGCGGTGGTTGCGCCACGGGTAGGGCCCGGGCTTGATGGTGACGAACCGGTAGGCGCCGGTGTCGTCCGTGAGCGTCCGGCCGACGCCGGTGAAGTTGGGGTCGAGCGGCGCGGGATGCTGGTCGCGCTTGTGCACGTACCGGCCGGAGGCGTTCGCCTGCCAGACCTCGACGAGCTGGTTGCGCACGGGGCGCCCCTCCCCGTCGAGCACCCGGCCGGTGAGGATGATCCGCTCCCCGAGCGGCTCCCCCGCGTGCTGGATGGTCAGGTCGTTCTCGTACGGGTCGACGTCGACGTGCCCGAAGGCGGGCGCGGCGAGCTCGATCTCCTCCGGGTCGACGCGGACGAGCTCGTGCGTCGGGTGCCGGAGGGCGCTCGATCGGTAGGGCGGGAAGTCGCGGGACGGATGCCGCGCGGGCCGTCCGCCCGGGGCGCGATGCGCCTCGGCGATCTCGGCGTCGATGTCGGCTTGGGTGGGTTCGTCGCTCATGGGATGGCCAATCCGGTGTACTGCTCGGCGAGGGTCTGCTGGGCGAAGCGGGACGCGGTGACGAAGTCGAGCTGGCCCACGCGGCTGCGGTAGCGGAAGTCCCGCTCCTCGGGCGGCGAGGCCGGCCCGGGGATGTGCAGCATGTCGGTCATCCACTGGGAGAAGTACTGGATCTTCCACTGCCGGGCGAGAGCACGATCGCTGTAGGAGGCGAGGGCCGTCTCGCTCCCGCCGGCCGCGGCGACGAGGGCGTCGCCCAGCATCGCGACGTCGGCGATGGCGGCGTTCAGCCCCTTCGCTCCGGTGGGCGGCACGATGTGACCGGCGTCGCCGGCGAGGAACAGTCGCCCGTACGCCAGGGTCCGGGCCACGGAGGACCGCATGGGCGTGATCGACTTCTCCGTGATGGGCCCCGGGGTGAGCGTCCAGCCCGGGCTGCCGAGCCGCTCCTGGAGAGCGGCCCAGATCCGCTCGTCGCTCCAGTCGGCGAGGTCCTCGCCGGGGTCGACCTGCAGGTAGAGGCGGCTGACGGACGGGCTGCGCATCGAGTGCATCGCGAAGCCGTCGGGGTGCAGGGAGTAGATGAGCTCCTCGGTGCTGGGCGCGACGTCCGCGAGGACACCGAGCCAGGCGCAGTCGTAGGCGCGCTCGGAGGGCCGCAGCACCTCGGGCGGGATCACCGTCCTGCACACCCCGTGGTACCCGTCGGCGCCCACGATGAAACGGGCGGCGACGTCGTGCTGCTCGCCGTCGACGACGAAGCGGAGGCGGGGGTCGTCACCGTCGACGTCGACCGGCGTCACGTCGCTCGCGTCGTAGTACACGGTGCTGCCGAGCTCGTCGTGGCGGCGCATGAGGTCGAGGACCACCTGCTGCTGGCCGTAGACGGTGACCGTGCGGCCGACGAGGTCCTCGAAGTCGACGTGGAACCGGCGGCCCTCGACCTGCAGATGGATGCCGCCGTGCACGAGGCCTTCCGCGTGCAGCCGCTCGGCCAGCCCGAACCGGTCGAGCACGTCGACGGACGACTGCTCCAGCACGCCGGCCCGGATGCGGGAGAGGACGTGCTCGCGGGAGCGGTTCTCCACGATCACGAACGGCACGCCGCCGGCGGCGAGGATGTGGCCGAGCAGCAGCCCCGCCGGGCCCGCGCCGACGATCGCCACGGTGGTCCGCTCGCTCACTGGCCGCTCCTTCGCGTCGCGTCCACCGTGCCAGGTGCAGGCAGGGACCGCGGTGTGAGTTCCGTTCAGCGGAAGCGACGAAGCGTCAACCGAAGTTGACGCCAGCCGGCGCGCTCGGTACGGTTCCCCCTCATCCGTCAACTAGAGTTGACACATGTCGGAGATGGAGGACGCCGTGACGGTCGCGGCCGCGGAATCGGACGACCCGATGGCGACGCTGAAGCGGATCGCCGCGCAGCGCCGGGAGCTCGACCGCGCGGAGGCCGTCGCGGTACGGCGGGCCCGGGTCGCCGGGGCGTCGTGGGCCTTCATCGCGACCCTGCTCGGGGTGACCCGTCAGGCAGTCCATAAACGGTACGGACGACGATGAACGAGCGATGACCACAGCAACCACGACCACCACCTCCACCCGCCGGTTCGGCCGCATGCGCGCCGAGGCCGGGCCCCGTGCCCGGTTCACCGACCTGCTCCCCTACCTCCGCGAGCACCGCGGCGTCCTCGGCGTCGTGATCGGCATCAGCGTGCTGGGCGCGCTCGCGTCGCTCGCCCAGCCGCTGCTCCTGCAGCAGGTGGTGCAGCGCGTGCAGCACGACCAGCCGCTCGGCGGCCTGATCGCGATCATCGCGGCCGTCGTCGCCTTCGCCGCGATCACGAACGGGATCCAGCACTACCTCCTGCAGCGCACCGGGACCTCGGTCGTGCTCACCGCCCGGCAGCGGCTCATCCGCCACCTGCTGCGGCTGCCCGTCGCCGACTTCGACCGCCGGCGCACCGGCGACCTCGTCTCGCGCATCGGCACCGACACGACGCTGCTCTACGCGGTGCTCACCCAGGGCCTCGTCGACGCGGCGGGCGGCGCGATCACCTTCGTCGGTGCGCTGATCGGGATGCTCGTGTTCGACCCGCTGCTGCTCGGGATCACCGTGGTCATCATCCTGTTCGCGATCCTCGTGGTCGGCGGCCTGGCTCGGCGCATCCGCACGGCCAGCCGGCAGCAGCAGGACGCGGTCGGCAGGCTCACCGCGGAGGTCGAGCGGTCGATCGGAGCGGTCCGCACGATCCGCGCATCCGGCGCGACCCACCGCGAGACCGAGGCCGTCGTGGGCGTCGCGAAGGAGGCCTGGGTGGCCGGGCTGCGCGTCGCCGGTGCCTCCGCGCCCGTCGTGCCGGTCGCCAGCCTGACGCTGAACCTCGCGTTCCTCGTCGTGATCGGCGTCGGCGGCTTCCAGGTCGCGGCCGGGGCCACGAGCATCGCCGACCTGTCGGCGTTCCTCTTCTTCCTGTTCCTGCTCGTGATGCCGCTCGGGCAGGCGTTCGGGGCGGCGAGCTCGGTCGCATCCGCGCTCGGGGCGCTCGGGCGGATCACGGAGGTGCTCGACCTCCCGAGCGAGACCGCCGCCGATCCCGCGGACGCGACGCTCGCCGGCCCGGCCAACGCGGCCGGCGCCCCCACGGCGCCGGCCATCGAGTTCGACCACGTCTCCTTCGCCTACCGGGGCGAGGACGGCTCGCTCATCGACGTGCTGCACGACGTGTCCTTCGCGGTGCCGCGCGGCACGCGCACCGCACTCGTCGGGCCGTCCGGCGCCGGCAAGAGCACGATGCTGTCGCTGCTCGAGCGCTTCTACGACGTGGACGCCGGCACCGTGCGGCTCGGCGGCGTGGACATCCGACGGCTCCCCCGTGAGGTCCTGCGCAGCCAGTTCGGCTACGTGGAGCAGGACGCGCCGGCGCTCGCGGGGACGATCCGGGAGAACCTGGTGCTCGCGGCGCCGCTCGCCACGGAGGCGGACTGCCTCGACGCGCTCGACGCGGTGAACCTGCGGGCCGCCGTGCTGAAGCATCCGCAGGGCCTCGACGCGCCAGTCGGCGAGGAGGGCGTGCTGCTCTCCGGCGGCGAGCGCCAGCGGCTCGCGATCGCCCGGGCGCTGCTGGCGGACGCGCCGGTGCTGCTGCTCGACGAGTCCACGTCGAACCTCGACGGGCGCAACGAGCAGCTGCTGCGGGAGTCGCTGCAGACCGCATCGGTCGGCCGGACGGTGATCGTGATCGCCCACCGCCTCTCGACGGTGGTGGACGCCGACCAGATCGTCGTGGTGGACGGCGGCCGCACGGTCGCGACCGGGCGCCACGAGGAGCTCGTCGAGTCGTCCCCGCTCTACCGCGAGCTGGCGGCGAGCCAGCTCCTCGTCTGACGCGCATCGCGAGCACCCTGCAGACACGCGAGCAGCCTGCAGCGCGCTCGCGTGTCCGTGAGGTGCTCGCGAACGGAGGCGGTCAGGCGGGGAGGCCCGCCGTCGCCCAGTACTCGCCGTCGGGGAAGGTGAAGCGGGCGACCGAGGCGTCGTGCATCCGCGCGCTGTAGCCGGGCGCGGTGGGCAGCCGGTAGCGGCCGTCGACGACGACGGTGGGGTCGGTGAAGTGCTCGTGCAGGTGGTCGACGTACTCGGTCACGCGGTCGTCGAGGGTGCCGGAGATGGCGACGAAGTCGAAGATCGACAGGTGCTGCACGAGCTCGCAGAGCCCGACGCCGCCCGCATGCGGGCAGACGGGCACCCCGAACCTCTTCGCCATGAGGTACACGGCGAGGATCTCGTTGACGCTCGCGAGGCGGGCCGAGTCGAGCTGGCAGTAGTCGATCGCCTCCGCCTGGAAGAGCTGCTTGAACAGCACCCGGTTCATGCCGTGCTCTCCGGTGGCCACGCCGATCGGCGCGACGGCGCGCCGGATGGCCGCGTGCCCGAGCACGTCGTCCGGGCTCGTCGGCTCCTCGATCCACATCGGCCGGAACTCGGCAAGGCGCTCCATCCACCGGATCGCCTCCGGCACGTCCCAGACCTGGTTGGCGTCGATCATCAGGTTCGCGTCCCACCCGATGACCTCACGGGCGATGGTGAGGCGCCGCACGTCGTCGTCGAGGTCGGCTCCGACCTTCAGCTTCACGTGCCGGTAGCCGGCGTCGACGGCCTCGCGGAGCAGCAGCCGCAGCTTGTCGTCGCTGTAGCCGAGCCACCCGGCGCTCGTCGTGTAGCAGGGATAGCCGCCCGCGGCCTCGAGCTGCGCCACGCGCTGCTCCCGCGTGGGCGCGAGCTCGGCGAGCATCGCGACCGCCTCGTCACGGGTCAGCACGTCGGACAGGTACCGCAGGTCGGCGGAATCGGCGAGCTGCTCGGGCGTCATGTCGACGAGCAGCCGCCAGAGGGGCTTGCCGGCGCGGCGGGCGGCGAGGTCCCAGACGGCGTTCATCACCGCCGCCATCGCGAGGTGCACGACGCCCTTCTCCGGTCCGAGCCAGCGCAGCTGGCTGTCCGATCCGAGGTCCCGGTAGGTGCGGCCGAGGTCGCCGACCACCTCGTCGACGTCGAGCCCGATGAGGGGGCGGCCGCGCTGCTCGGCCGCGAGGCAGCACAGGTCGTTGCCGCGCCCGATCGTGAAGGTGAAGCCGTGGCCGGCGAGCCCGGGTTCGTCCGTCTCGAGCACCACGTAGGCCGCCGAGTAGTCGGTCTCCTTGTTCATCGCGTCCGAGCCGTCCTGCGACAGCGAGGTCGGGAAGCGGACGTCGTGGGTGCGGATGCCGGTGATCCGGGTCATCGCTCCCCCTCCCTCAGGTCGAGCAGACCCGCGTCGACGAGCGTGGGCCAGAGGCCGTCGGACAGCGGCACCGTGGCGCGGCGGACGGCCTCGGCGACCTCGTCCGGGCTGCGCAGCCCGAGCACCGCCGACACGACCTGCGGGTTCCGCAGCGGGAACCGGGTCGCGGCGACGGGCAGGCTGGTGCCCGCCGCCTCGCACGCCTCCGCCAGCCGGACGACGCGCGCACGGATGTCCGCCGGCACGGGCGCGTAGTCGTAGGTGGCGTCCTCGGCGGGACGCGGCAG
>JAICSU010000139.1 GCA_025936735.1 Amnibacterium sp. | reverse complement strand
CTTCTGGAACGTGTGGATCACCGCCAGGACCGCACCGCGGGTCACGGTGAACGACCCGTGGGGCTACTCGCGGAGCCTGGAGTGGGCGACGTCCTGCCCGCCGCCGCGGCACAACTTCGCGTCGATCCCGCGGATCCGCTCCGAGTCGCCGGCGTTCGACATCAACCATCCCGAGGCCGGCATCGCTGCGGGCATCGGGCCGGGGAAGGATGCGCCGCAGGCCGCGACGCGGTAGCGGGCCCGCCGGCCGCAGGAGCGGCCGGGCCCCCGTGCGCCTGACGCCGGGCGGCTAGAGCTGGGGCAGCCGCGGCTGCCCGTGGTCCCGGTCCTTCTCCGCGATGCTGCCGTGGTTCGGAGCGACGTGCTGGAGGATCGCCTCCCATTCGGTGGCGAGCACGAGGTGCCCGGACCGGGGGGCGAGGTGCAGCGTCGCGGACGGCAGGTGGTCCCGCCACCAGGCGGCGTCGTCCTCGTCGGCGAAGTCGTCGTGCGCGCCGTAGAACAGGGCGGTGTCGGCCCGGATCGTGCCGAGGTCGCGGCTCCACGCCGCGTCGGACATGAGGTACCGGTCGGCCTCGATGCCGGCCTTGCCGTGGAGGTACGCCTCGGTGATCATCCGGTCGAGCCGGTTGCGCAGCCCGAGCCGGGACTCGAGCGCGGGGTCGTCCGGATCGACGTGCAGCGCCTCGATCGACTGGGGGGCGATCAGCGCCCGCCGGGCGGCCTTGCGGATGTCCCGCTCACCGGGCGCGGACACGATCGCGAGCCGGTCGACGCGCTCGGGATGGCGCTCGGCGACGGCCGCCGCGACCGCGGCACCGGTGCCCCAGCCGACAAGGCCGACCTTCGTGTAGTCGGCCTTCGAGATGGAGTCCGCGGTCCGCATCGTGTCGCCGATGAACGTCGCCACGTCTTCGACGAGCTCGTCCATGGACGCCTCGGCCGGGTCATCGAGGGGATCCGACGAGCCGTAGCCCGGCCGGTCGATCGCCGCGAGATGCAGGCCCCACCGCGACGTCACGATCGGATCGGGGTCGAACGTCGCGGAGCCGGGCGTCGGATGGAAGAGCAGTACGAGCCGGTCCGCGATCGGATCCCCGCTCGCGAAGAGGCCCATCATGCGGCCGGAGGCGCCCCGGATCCGCGTCCCGGCCATGTCAGTGCCCGCCTTCGTCGTCCACGCCCTCAGCCTTCCACGCGAAGGCCCCCGCCACCTGGGGAAATGGCGCACGCGGAGGCGATCAGCCGGCCGGCAGCTCCAGCGTGAACCGGGCGCCGGGCGGCGTCGACGCGTGGCCCGCGACGATGCGGCCGCCCATCCGGGCGGCGAGGCGCGTCGCGATGGACAGGCCGAGGCCCGTGCCGACCGCCCGGGTCTCGCGATACCTCTCCCGCAGCAGGCCGCGGGTGAACGCGTCGGCGAGGTCCTCGTCCGAGAGCCCTGGACCGCTGTCCTCCACGGTGACGGCGGCGGTTCCGCCGACGGTGGTGCCGGAGAGCACGACCCGGCCGCCGGGCGGCGTGGCGCGCAGCGCGTTCTCGACGAGCCCGTCCAGCACCTGACGCACCCGGCGGGGGTCCCCCCGCGCGGGGAGCGGTCCGTCGAGCCCATCGCCCGCGAGCCGCACCTCGAGCGCATCCGCCCGCGCCGTCCACGCCCGGATCGTGCTTCCGGCGAGCTGCGCGAGGTCGACGGGGCCCGGCTCGAGCGAGAAGTCGTCGGCCTCGAGGCGCGCCAGCTCGAGCAGGTCGGCGGTGAACCGCTCGAGCCGGGTGGTCTCGGCGACGAGCACGCCGCCGACCTCCGCGGTCCGCTCCGGCGGCACGAGCCCGTCCGAGAGCGCTTCACCGTAGCCGCGGAGCGCCGTGAGCGGCGTGCGGAGCTCGTGGGAGATCGAGAGCAGGAACTCCCGCTGCCGGCCCTCGCTCGTCGAGAGGGCGGTGTCGAGGGCGCGGAGCGCGTCCGCGACGTCGGCGACCTCGACGGGGGAGGCGGGAGGCACGGCGACGCCCCGCTCCCCGTCCGCGAGGCGCCGAGCGGCGGCGGCCGTCGCGGCGAGCGGTTCCGCGATGCGGCGCGCGAGCCAGATGGCGGCCGCGACGGCCAGCACGAGGGCGACCGCCAGGGTGACGAGGATGCCGCCGAGCAGCCCCGCCGCGTTCGGGGTGAAGGCCGCCAGGGGCCGGGCGAGCACGATGGCACCGCCGTCCGCGGTGGGCCGCGCCTCGACCAGCACGTCGCGGCCGGCGAGTCGGACGCTCGTCGAGACGGGTTCGCCGCCGATCGCGGCCGCCGCGGCGGACCGCGTGCGGCGGACCATCGCCGTGCGGGGGTCGGTCGAGGCGATGAGGGCGCCGCCCGCGTCGTAGACGGCGACGGCGGTGCCGTCGAGGCCCCGGGCGACGCGGGTGAGGGCCGGTCGCGTGACGAGGCGGGCGGACTGGAGGCTGAGCAGCGACGCCTGCGCCGTCAGCTCGCCGCGCTGCTCCGCGTGCGCCGTGGACCTGGCGAACTGCACGGTCGCGAGCGCGGCGATCAGCGCGGTCGCGACGACCAGCCCGACGGCGAGCAGCAGGATCCGCGAGGCGAGGGTCATCCGTCGCCCGCCTCCACGGCGTAGCCCACCCCCCGCAGGGTGCGGATGGGGCTCGCCGGGCCGAGCTTCGCGCGCACCTGGGCGACGTGCACGTCCACCGTGCGGCCGCCGCCGTAGTCCGCCTGCCCCCACACGCTGGCGAGCAGCTGCTCCCGGGTGAAGACGCGGCCGGGAGCGCTCATCAGCTTCGCGAGCAGGTCGAACTCGGTCGCTGTGAGCACGACCGGGGCGCCGTCGACGCGGACGGCGCGGCGGTCGGGGTCGAGCTCGACCTTCCCCACCGTGAGGAGCGGCGACTGCGCCGGCAGAGAGCTGCGGCGCAGCAGGCCGCGGATGCGGGTGACGAGCTCGCGCGGGGAGAACGGCTTCGTGAGGTAGTCGTCGGCGCCGAGCTCGAGCCCGAGGATGCGGTCGATCTCGTCGTCGCGCGCGGTCACGAACACGACGGGCGTCCAGTCGCCCGCCGCGCGCAACGCGCGGCAGATGTCCAGGCCGTCGCGGCCCGGCAGCCCCACGTCGAGCACGATCGCGACCGGGCGGAGGCGCTCGATGGCCGGCAGCACCGCCGTGCCGTCGCGCTCGACGTGCACGCCGAAGCCCGCCTCCGTGAGGTACAGCCGCTCGAGGTCGGCGATGGCGCGCTCGTCCTCCGCGACCAGCACGAGCCCCTTCGACTCCACGAGGCTCATTCAAGCGGGATCCGCGCTCTCGTCCCGGCCGCAGGCCACCGCGATTTACGCTCCTCGAACATTCGGCGAACACGGCCCGGGCATCGCGGGCCCACCATGCCGTCGTGGCCCGAACCGAGGCCGTTGGAAGGAAGGACCCACCATGGCTCTGCCGCCCCGCACCCTGCTCCTCACCGCCGGTGCCGCCGCCGCCGTGCTCGTCGCCGGCGGGACGACGGCCGCGTTCGCCGCCGGCTCCACCCCCACGGTCGCCTCGACGACCGCATCGGCATCGAGCTGCGCGCCCGGCCTCCGGCCGCTGCTGCGCGCCGCGTCCCACTCGCTCGGCACCGACCTGCAGCACCTCGCCAAGGACTCCGCGGCGGGCAAGGCCGCCGACCGCGCCGAGATCAAGAGGAAGGCGCTCGCCGGGGACTACGGCGTGCGCATCGAGCGCGTCGCCCGCATCGTCGCGGGGGAGACCGGGGCGCTGCCCTCGACGCTCCCGGCGTCGCTGAAGGCCGACCTGAAGACGCTCCGCGCCGACCCGAAGGGCTCCGACGCCCGCAAGGCCGAGGCGGCGACGATCTGGTCGAAGGCCCTGGCCGGCGACTACGGACGCACCATCGAATCGCTCGCGAAGGACGCGAGGGCCCGCGTCGATCAGCGCTGCGCCGCCGGCAGCGGCAGCGGCAGCTGACCGCCCCCTGCACGAACGACGGAGAATCGGCCTCCTCCGCACCGGTTCATGCGGATGCGGGCCCATCCGCTGTAGGAACTCCGTCGTTCGTGCAGGGGGGATCGCCACCCGGGCGATGGCAGCATGAGGCGGTGACCCCTGACCCCGTCGCCGTCGCCCGGCGGCTCGCCGAGGAGGTCCTGCTGCCGGATGCGGCGGCCGTCGACGCCGCCGACGGGATCCCCGAGGCGCACCTCGCGGCGCTCGACGCGGCCGGCCTCACCGGCCTCGCCGCGGCGGCGCCGGGTCTCCCCACCAGGCTCGCCGTGACCGCGGCGCTCGCGGGCGGCTGCCTCGCGACCGCCTTCGTCTGGCTGCAGCACGAGGGCGCGCTCGCGGCCGTCGCCGGCAGCCCCCTCGCGGACCGCTTCGCCGGCCCCCTCGAGTCCGGAGCGCTTCGGGCGGGCGTCGCGATCACCGCCCTCCGCGGGCCGGCGCCGCTCACGGCCCGGCGCACGAGCGAGGGATGGCGGCTCACCGGCTCCGTGCCCTGGGTCACCGGCTGGAACCGCATCGAGCTCCTCCGCGTCGCCGCTCTCGACGGCGACCGCGTCGTCTCCCTGCTGCTCGACGCGCGCACCGCTGCCACCCTCGAGGCGGAGCCGCTGGCCCTCACCGCGGTGCGGGCCCGCGGCACGGCGACCCTCCGATTCGACGGGCACCCCGCGCCCGCGGACCGGCTGATCTCCGTCGTGCCCCACGCCGACTGGCTCGCCGCCGAGCCCGCAGGCCTCGCCGGCAACGGCGCGCTCGCCCTCGGTGTCGCGGCGCGCGCCGCAGCCGTGGCGGCGTCCGCTGCCCTGGCGGACGAGGCATCCGTCCTGCTGGAGGCCCTCGGCACCGCCGAGGTGGGGGCCCTGCCCGCGCTCCGTGCCGAGGCCTCCGCGCTCGCCGTGCGTGCCGCAGCGGCCGCCGCGGCGACCGAGGGCGCCCGCAGCGTCCTCGTCGGATCGACGGGGGAGCGGCTCGCCCGCGAGGCGCATTTCCTGCTCGTGTTCGGCAGCCGGCCCGCCATCCGTCAGGAGCTGCTCACCCGGCTCGGCGCCTGACGGCGGCCGGCGCGCACGCTCCGTCCGCGCCCCTCGCTACGGTGGTGGCGGGAGGAGGCCTCGGTGCACCTGAAGAGCCTCACGCTCAAGGGCTTCAAGTCGTTCGCCCAGGCGACGACCTTCGCGTTCGAGCCCGGTGTCACCGCGATCGTCGGACCCAACGGGTCGGGCAAGTCCAACGTCGTCGACGCGCTCGCGTGGGTGATGGGGGAGCAGGGCGCGAAGACGCTGCGCGGCGGCACGATGTCCGACGTCATCTTCGCCGGCACCGCCACCCGCGGGCCCCTCGGCCGCGCGGAGGTCGTGCTCACGATCGACAACGCCGACGGCGCGCTGCCGATCGAGTACGCCGAGGTGGCGATCAGCCGCACCCTCTTCCGCAACGGCAGCAGCGAGTACGCGATCAACGGGGACGCGTGCCGGCTGCTCGACGTGCAGGAGCTGCTCTCCGACTCCGGCCTCGGCCGCGAGATGCACGTCATCGTCGGCCAGGGGCAGCTCGACGCGGTGCTGCGCGCCACGCCAGAGGAGCGGCGCGGCTTCATCGAGGAGGCCGCAGGGATCCTGAAGCACCGGCGGCGCAAGGAGCGCACGCTGCGCAAGCTCGAGTCGATGCAGGCGAACCTCACGCGCCTCACCGATCTCGCCGACGAGCTGCGCCGCCAGCTGAAGCCGCTCGGCGCCCAGGCCGAGGTCGCCAGGGAGGCGGCGACGATCCAGGCGACCGTGCGCGACGCCCGCACCCGCCTGCTCGCCGCCGACACGGTGCAGCTCGTCCGCTCGATCGCCTCGCTCGAGGACGCCGGCTCGTCCGCGCAGCTCGAGCGGCAGGTCGCGGCGGATGCGGTGCAGCGGCTCGGCAGGCGCGTCGCGGAGCTCGAGGCGTCCGAGGTGCCGGCCGAGCTCGAGGAGGCCCGCAGGACCGCCCTCGACCTGGAGCGGGTGCAGGAGCGGTTCCGCTCGCTCGCCCAGCTCGCGGCCACCCGCATCGCCCTGCTCGGGCCGGAGGAGTCGGGCGGGTCGCTCCCGGCGGCCGGCACGGGCGACGTCGCCGCGATCGACGCGGAGCTGGAGCGGCTCGAGCGCGATCTCGGGAACGCCGAGGCGCGGCACGACGAGGCCGCCGCCGCTCAGGCCGCGGCGCAGCGGGAGCTCGACGCGGTGGACGAGCGCGTCGCTGCGGATGCCGCCGCGGTGGCCGCGCACGACCGTCGCCTGGCCGAGCTCGCCGCGCGGCTCACCGCAGCCGAGTCGCGACTCGCCGCCGCCCGGGCCGATCGCGACCGCCGCACCGCCGCTGCCGAGGCGGCGGACGCCCGCCGCATCGCGGCGGCGGAGGCGCTCGCGGCCGTGCCTCCGCCGGCCGCGGACGAACCGGAGCAGGTGGAGATCGCGTCCGACGCGGAGGTGAGCGCCGCCACGGCCGCGTTCGAGGAGCGCCGAACGGCCGTGCACGACCTCGAGCGACGGGCCAGCGGCCTCGCGGCCCGCGTCGGCGCCCTCGGGCTCGCCGTGCAGGCGCCCCCCGCGACGGCCGAGCTGCTCGCCGCGGACGTGCCGGGAGTCGCCCGGCTCGTCCCGGAGGTGATCGCCGTCAGCGACGGCTGGGCGCCGGCGATCGCCGCGGTCCTCGGCCCCCTCGGGGACGCGGCCGTCGCGGACGATCACTCCGCGGCCCTCGAGGCGCTCGACGCGGCCGAGGCACTCGGCGCCGTCGACCTGGTGGTCGCCGCCGGGAACGAGCCGGCCGGGCTCCTCGCCGCCCCGGGGGCCGTCGCGGCCCTCGACGTCGTCACCGGGCCGCCCGGCGTGCGCCGGCTGCTCGCCGGCGTGCTTCTCGTGCCCGACCGGTCCGCCGCCCGGCGCACCTGGGCGGCCGCCGGAGGCCCAGGGGTCACCGTCGTCACGCGGGCGGGGGAGGTCGTCGGGGACGCGGTCGTCCGCTCGCCCGGCGCCTCGCCGAGCGGTCTGGAGCTCGCCGCCGAGCGCGACGCGGCGCTCGCGGAGCAGGCCGAGCTCGAGCAGGACCTGTCCTCGGCGCGCGCCGAGCTCGCGGCCGCCCGGGAGACCGCCGCCGCCGCAGGCGCCGAGCGCGACGAGCGCATCCGGCGGGCGCGGGAGCGCGAGACGGCGGCCCGCGACGCGG
>JAICSU010000041.1 GCA_025936735.1 Amnibacterium sp. | reverse complement strand
ACGCCCGCCACCCGAACGTCTCGCAGCCTACGGGAGGCGCCAATCGACCGGGAGGGCGCCCAGCTCCGCGAGCAGGGCGTTCGTGCGGCTGAAGGGCCGGGAGCCGAAGAAGCCGGTGCGGGCGGACAGCGGGCTGGGATGCGCGGACTCGACGCGCGCCACGCGCGGCAGCACGGCCGCGCCGAGGGCCTGGGCGCGGCGTCCCCACAGGATCGCGACGAGCGGCCCGCCCCGCTCGCCGAGAGCCGCCAGGGCCCGGCCGGTCACCGTCTCCCAGCCGTGGCCGGCGTGCGATCCCGCTGCACCCGCCCGCACGGTCAGGTCGCGGTTCAGCAGGAGCACGCCCGCGTCCGCCCAGGCGCCGAGGTCCCCGTGCTCCGCCGGTGGCAGGCCGAGGTCGTCGAACCGCTCCCGGTAGATGTTGACGAGGCTGCGCGGCAGCGGCCGGACGTGCCGCTCGACCGCGAAGGCGAGGCCGATCGGATGCCCGGGCGTCGGGTAGGGGTCCTGACCCACCACGACGACCCGCACCGACGCGAAGGGGGTCCGGAAGGCTCGGAGCACGAGATCCGGCGCCGGGAGCACCGTGGCTCCGGCGGCCGCGTCGGCGGCGGCGAACGCTTCGGCGGCGACCAGCGCGGGCTCGGCCGGCGCGAGGGCGGCCGCCCAGCCGGCGTCGATCGCGCCGGCGTCGGCGAGGTCCGCGAGGCGGCTCACGCCGCGGTCTCGCGGCGGACGAGAACGGCGCCGTCGCCCGGCGACACCCACCACGCGTTGCCTACGCCCGCGACTCCGGTGCCGTCGCCGAGCAGGAGGGCCGTGTCCTCGTCGATCGCGACGCCCTCGGGCACGAGGCCCGCGCCCACTGCGGCGACGAGGCGCGCGAGCGTGCCCCACTGGGCGGCGTGCACGTCGATCGTCAGCGGCGTGAGGCCGAGCCCATCCCGGACGAGCAGCTCGCCGACGTCCTCACCGGCCTCCTCCTCCACGACGGGCACCCCCTCGTGACGCCAGCCCCCGAGCAGGGCGCGCCGCGCGGCGATCGCGGACCCGGCCGAGAACCCGGCGTAAGGCCGGCCGGAGTCGACCAGAGCCCGGATCCGCTCGCGGAGCGGCAGCACGGCGTCCAGGTAGGCCGGGGTGAGGCCCCCGCCGACGAGCACGCCGTCCACCTCCTCGAGGACGCCACCGTCCAGGCGGCCGCCGTGCCGGGCGGTCGCCACGCGCGGATCGACGCCGCCTGCGGCCTCCAGCGCGGCGACGAGGCGGCCGGCGTGCTCCGCCTCGTCGCCGGCGCGCACGGCGAGGACCGCGATCCGTGGCCGGTCACGACCGCCGGCCGCCCGCGCATCCTCGAGGAACGCGCGCCACGGCGCCCCGGTCCCGCCCCAGCCGCCACCGACCAGATGGAGGCGGCCGCTCACCCGACCGCCCCGCCCGCGACGGGGGGTTCCGCCGACCAGGGGAAGACGATCCACCGGTCCGTCTCGCGCCACGACCAGTCGGGCACGAACGCCGTCCGCGGCTTCGTGTAGAAGCAGGCGGTGCGGACCTCCGCGCCCATCCGCTCGATGATCTCGACCGCGAGCCGCAGGGTGAGCCCGGACTGCGAGACGTCGTCGGCGAGCAGCACGCGGCGCCCGGCGAGCGAGGCGACGTCGAGGTGCGGGGGCAGCAGCTGCGGCTCCGACAGGGTCGTGTCCACGCCGGTGTAGAGCTCGACGTTGATGGAGCCGCAGCTCTTGACGCCGAGCGCGTAGGCGAGAGCACCACCGACGAGGAGGCCGCCGCGGGCGATCGCGACCACGACCTCCGGCGCGAAGCCGGACTGGTGGATCCGCCGGGCGAGGTCCCTCGCGGCCTCGCCCACGTCCCCCCACTCGAGGACCTCCCGGGCGGGCGCGGCCTGCTCGGTGCTCACGCCGGAAGCGTATCGCCGGCCGTCCCGGCCAGCAGAATGGTCGGGTCGAAGGAGCAGCGTGGACGTCACGGAGATCGAGGTCCCCTTCCGGGACGGGACCACCTGGACCCGGATCACCGAGCCGGAGCGGCCGGTCGACGGCGCGCTGCCGCTGATCGTGCTGCACGGCGGCCCCGGGATGGCGCACGACTACGTGCGCAACCTCGCGGCCCTCGCCGGAACGGGCCGGCGGGTCGTGCACTACGACCAGCTCGGCTGCGGCCGCAGCACGCACCTGCCCGACGCACCCCGCGACTTCTGGACTCCCGAGCTGTTCGTGGCGGAGTTCGAGAACCTCGTCGCGCGGCTCGGCCTCGACCGGTACCACGTCGCCGGGCAGTCGTGGGGCGGGATGCTCGGTGCGGAGATCGCGGTGCGGCGGCCGGCGGGCCTCGCCTCCCTGGCGATCCTGAACTCGCCGGCGTCGATGGAGCTGTGGGTCGCAGGCGCGAACCGGCTCCGTGAGGACCTGCCGGAGGACACCCGCCTCGCGCTCGAGCGGCACGAGGCGGACGGCACGATCGACGACCCCGAGTACCTGGCCGCGGTCGACGAGTACTACCGCCGGCACGTGTGCCGGATGGAGCCGTACCCGGCCGACCTCGTCGCCTCGATCGCGCAGATGGAGGCCGAGCCGACCGTTTACCACACGATGAACGGCGTGAACGAGTTCTTCGTCACCGGCACGCTCGCGGGCTGGACGGTGATCGACCGCCTGCCGGAGGTGGCCGTGCCGACGCTCGTGGTCGCGGGCGAGCACGACGAGGCGACGCCCGAGACGTGGGCCCCGTTCGTCGAGCGGATCCCGGACGTCCGCCTGCACGTCGAGCCGGACGCGAGCCACTGCTCGCACCTCGAGCACCCGCAGGCGATCCTGGAGCTGCTGGCCGGCTTCCTGGCGGAGCACGACTGACCGGGACCAGGGAGTTGCCACTTTCTGCGGTCTTCAGCGCCTCATGACCGCAAAAAGTGGCAACCGTCGAGTGAGCGGGACTCGGGCTGCCGTTCAGGGGGCTGGAGGAACGTGGATCCGGTGACGACGACCGAGCCCGCTTCTGACCGCGTCCCCATCGGCGACGACCTGCTGCAGCGGATCCACCGCTACTGGTCCGCCGCGAACTACCTGTCCGTCGGTCAGATCTACCTCCTCGACGACCCGCTGCTCGCGGAGCCGCTCGCGCCGAAGGACATCAAGCCGCGACTGCTCGGCCACTGGGGCACGACGCCCGGCCTCAACCTCGTCTACGCGCACTGCAACCGCGTGATCCGGGAGCGCGACCTCGACGCGATCTACGTCACCGGGCCCGGCCACGGCGGCCCCGGCATCGTCGCGAACACCTACCTGGAGGGCACCTACACGGAGACGTACCCGCACATCGGGCGGAACACGGAGGGGATCCGGCGACTGTTCCGGCAGTTCTCCTTCCCGGGCGGCATCCCGAGCCACGCGGCGCCGGAGACGCCCGGATCGATCAACGAGGGCGGCGAGCTCGGCTACTCGCTCATGCACGCGACCGGCGCGGTCTTCGACGACCCGGACCTCGTCGCCTTCACCGTGATCGGGGACGGCGAGGCGGAGACCGGACCGCTCGCGACGAGCTGGCACGCGCCCGCGTTCCTCGACCCGGTGCGGGACGGTGCCGTGCTGCCGATCCTGCACCTGAACGGCTACAAGATCGCGAACCCGACCGTGCTCGCGCGGCTCCCCGAGGAGCAGCTCCTGCAGCTGATCCGCGGCTGGGGCTGGGAGCCGATCGTCGTCGCGGGCGACGACCCGATGCCGGTGCACCGGGCCATGGCCTCGGCGCTGGACGCCGCGCTCGACGCGATCGAGGGCATCCAGCGGTCCGCCCGCTCCGGGCCGCCGTCGACGCCGCACGAGCCGCCGCGCTGGCCGATGATCGTGCTGCGCACCCCGAAGGGCTGGACGGGACCGAAGGTCGTCGACGGCCAGCAGGTCGAGGGCACGTTCCGGGCGCATCAGGTGCCGCTGTCCGAGGTCCGCACGAACGAGGGCCACCTGCGGCAGCTCGAGGAGTGGATGCGCGGCTACCACCCGGAGGACCTCTTCGACGAGGAGGGCCGGCTCGTCGCCGACCTGCAGGCGCTCGTGCCCGACGGGGACCGCCGGATGGGCGCGAACCCGCACACCAACGGCGGCCTGCTGCTGAAGGACCTGGAGCTGCCCGACTTCCGCTCCTACGCCGTCGAGGTCGAGGCGCCGGGCGCCGCGACCCACCCGGCGACGACCGTGCTCGGCGAGTACCTGCGCGACGTGATGCGGCTGAACCCGACCCGGTTCCGCCTCTTCGGTCCCGACGAGACGGCGTCGAACAGGCTGCAGGCGGTCTTCGGTGTCACGGACCGGGCCTGGCAGGAGCCCGTCGTCGACACGGACGACCACCTCGCGCCGGACGGACGGGTGATGGAGGTGCTGTCGGAGCACCTGCTGC
The DNA here is from genome assembly GCA_025936735.1 of Amnibacterium sp. Lineage (GTDB taxonomy): Bacteria > Actinomycetota > Actinomycetes > Actinomycetales > Microbacteriaceae > Amnibacterium. The sequence continues at coordinate 12,329 of JAICSU010000041.1, read as the reverse complement.
AGGGCTGGCTCGAGGGCTACCTGCTCACCGGCCGGCACGGGCTGATGAGCTCGTACGAGGCCTTCGCGCACATCGTCGACTCGATGGTGAACCAGCACGCGAAGTGGCTGCACGACATCAACCGGATCGAGTGGCGCCGACCGCTCGCGAGCCTGAACTACCTGATCACGTCCCACGTCTGGCGGCAGGACCACAACGGGTCGAGCCACCAGGACCCCGGCTTCATCGACCACGTCGTGAACAAGAAGGCGGAGATCGCCCGCGTCTACCTGCCGCCGGACGCGAACTGCCTGCTGTCCGTCGGCGACCACGTGCTGCACAGCCGCCAGTACATCAACGTCATCGTGGCCGGGAAGCAGGAGCAGCTCGACTACCTGACGATGGACGAGGCGATCGCGCACTGCACCCGGGGCCTGGGCATCTGGGAATGGGCCTCGACCACGGACGGGGAGCCGGACGTCGTCCTCGCCTGCGCGGGCGAGATCCCGACGATGGAGGCGCTCGCCGCGGCGGACCTGCTGCGGCAGCACGTGCCGGACCTGAAGGTCCGCGTCGTGAACGTCGTCGACCTGATGCGCCTCCAGTCGGAGCGGGAGCATCCGCACGGCCTGCCGGACCGGGAGTTCGACGCGATCTTCACGCCGGACAAGCCCGTCGTGTTCGCGTTCCACGGCTACCCGGCGCTCATCCACCGGCTCACGTACAAGCGGTCGAACCACGACCAGTTCCATGTGCACGGGTACATCGAGGAGGGCACGACGACGACCCCGTTCGACATGGTCATGATGAACCGCCTCGACCGGTTCTCGCTCGTCATCGACGTGATCGACCGGGTGCCCTCCCTCGGCACCGCGTTCGCGGCGCTGCGGCAGCGGATGACGGACGCGCGCCTCGCGGCGCGGCTGTACACGCGGGAGCACGGCGAGGACGAGCCGTCGATCGCGGGCTGGACCTGGCCGTACGGGCGCGGATGAGCCTCAGGCCGGCGGCCAGACCATCGGTGCGGCGCCGCAGGCGGCCATCTCGGCCTCGCCGCGCCGCCGGAGGGCGCCGCCGGCCATGATCCGGGTGCGGGCGGCCTGGTAGCGCGCCCCGAGCGCCTCCAGGCGGTCGGCGATCGGGCCGAGCGCGGAGGGATCCATCCGCCGAAGCGCCTCGGCGCGGTCGAGGATCGCGATGGCGACGGGGTTCTCGACGGCGAACCGCCGGGCGGCCGCGATCCGGTCCGCCGCCTCCGGATCGCCCGCGAGCACGACGGCCTCCGCGTGCAGCGCCGCGTACCAGGACCGCCAGATCGCGCCGTACCAGACCGTCCGGCGGTCGGGCGGGACGCTCGCGAGCCGGACGGCCTCGTCGACCTCCCCCCGGTGGAGCAGCGGCTGCAGCCGGAACGCGAGCACCTCGAAGTGCTCCGGGCGCAGCTCCCGGGTGAGCAGGCGGTCGACCATCCCCCACCAGAACGCCTCGCCGTCCAGGTCGTCCTGCACGCCCGCGGCGGCCGCCACCGCCCCGGCCGATGGGGCCAGGCTGTTGACCCGGGGACGGCCCGCCCGCTCCCAGCCGTCGACGAAGCGCGCTCCGAGGGCGCGGCAGCGCGCGAGATCGCCGGTGAGCCAGGTCACGAGCATCGGCCGCGACGCCGCGAGGTGCGCCTCCCTCGCGTGGTACGGCAGGCGGAGCAGCCGCTCGCTGGTTCGGATCGCGGCGGGCAGGTCCCCGATGCCGAGGGCGCACTCGGTCGCCATCTGCAGCGCGTCCGTCAGCTCGATGCCGAGCTCCGGCCGGATGCCGAGCGGCGCGAGCACGTCGATGCGGCTGGAGGCGGCGGCCGCGGCGCCGCGCAGGTCCCCGCTCACGAGCCGGCTGCTGCAGACCGCGTCGAGCACGCTGCTGCGGCCCACGAGGTCGCCGAGCGGCTCGAGCTCCTCGAGGAGACGGAGCGCTCTCGCCTGCTTCTCGGGATCGGCGTCGTCCAGGGTCAGCACGTCGGCGATCGCGACGCGGGCGAGGGCGAGGGGGTCCGCCCCGGCGAGCTCCCGCGCCTCGTCGAGCAGCGGCACGGCCGCCTGGGGCTCGACGCGGGGATCGGTGATGCCGGCGAATCGGTTGACCGCCTCGGCGCTCCTCGCGAGCGCGATCGCGGCCCGTGCCGCATCCCCGGCCTCGACGAACGCGGCGGCGGCCCTGGCGCGCAGACGGAGGGCCTGCGTGCCGAACTGCCGGGCCTCCGCGGCTCCCGCGGCCGCCGCGAGGGCGAGGGCTCGCGCCCGCGGCTCCGCGGCGAGCGCCGCGGCCTGCTCGAACCGCCGCTGCGCCTCGCCGGGCAGGCTGCGCACGAAGGCCAGGCGCGCGAACCGTTCGGCGAGCCGCCGGGCGGCCTCGCGGTCGTGCTCGAGGTCGGGGCCCCGGTCCAGCGCCGCGCGCGCCTCCTCGGCGAGGGCGTCCACGTCGCGCATCCACCGCTCGTCGTCCTGCGGCTCGACGGCCAGCGACTCGGCCCGGGCGAGGCACCAGGCGAGATGGGCGGACCGGACCGCCGCCGTCTCCCCCGCCGCGTCGAGCTGTTCGGCGCCGTACTGCCGGATGGTCTCGAGGGCGCGGTACCGCGTGCCGTCCGCCTCCCGCACGGCGTCGAGCAGGCTCCCGTCGACGAGGGCGGCGAGGGCGGCGGGGACGGCCGTCGCCGCGACGCCGGGAACGGCGGAGGTGACCTCGGCCGCCGCCCCCGCGGTGAACGGGCACGCGAACACCGCGATCCGCCGCAGCACGGCACGCTCGGCCGGGGCGAGCAGGTCGTTGCTCCAGTCGACCGTTGCCCGCAGCGACCGGTGCCGGGGATCCGCCCGCCCTCCACCGGTGAGCAGCGCGAGCCGGTCGCCGAGCGCCGCCTCCAGGCCGTCGACGCCGAGCGACGGGAGGCGGGCGGCGGCGAGCTCGATCGCCAGGGCGACCCCCTCGAGAGCGGCGCAGATGCGCGCCACCCGGGGACGGTCGGCGGCCGCCACCGGGGAACCCGCCGCGCCGGCCCTGGCCTCGAAGAGCGCGATCGCATCCCCCGCAGGCCCCGCGGACAGGCCCGGCACCGCGAAGACCCACTCGAACGGCACGGCGAGCCGGGTGCGGCTGGTCGCGAGGACGGTCAGCCCAGGGCAGTCCGCCAGGAGCCGCTCGAGCAGCGCCGCGACGGGGTCGAGCAGGTGCTCGCAGTTGTCGAGCACGAGCAGGGTGGTCCGCGGACCGAGCCACGCCTCCAGGGCATCGATCGGGGACCGGCCCTGCCGCTCGTGCACGCCGAGGCGCTCGGCGACCGTGATCGCGATGCGGTCCGGATCGGTGACCGGCACGAGGTCCACGATCCAGGCGCCGTCCGGGTAGCGGTCCGCGAGGTCGGCCGCGACGCTGAACGCGAGCCGGGTCTTGCCGACTCCGCCGGGCCCTAGCGCCGTGACGAGGCGGTGCTCGTCGAGGGCGGCCGCGCGCGCGGCCCGCGCCGCGTCGCGGCCGACGAACGACGTGAGGGTGGAGGCGATCGGCGGCTTCGGAACGGCCGCCGTGGCGGACGGCTCCAGGGCGGCCAGCGCTCGCCGGTCGCGGGCGCCGGTCTTGCGCAGCAGCGACGCGATGTGGCTCTCGACCGTGCGGACGGAGATGAAGAGCCGCTCGGCGATCTCCGCGTTCGTGGCGTGACCGGCGAGCGCCGCGAGCACCTCCTGCTCGCGCGGCGAGATCGGGTCCTGGGTGCGGCCGGCGGTCACGTCCGCCGATCCTGCCCCTGAAGCGGGCGCCGCGGGAAGGGTCGTCATGCCGATGCGGCGGCGGGCGACTCCGGCTGGGCCGCCCGAGCGGGCCGCGCGGCGCGGTGCGGCAGGGCGGCGACCGCCCGGCGGAGGGCGCCGACCCTGCGCTCGACGTGCACGGAAGCGCGGCGGTCGTCGGCGAGCCGGCGGGCGAAGTCGGTGTGCAGGAGGGTGTTCATGGTGGGCTCCTTGTCGAACGGGATGCCCCGAGCGTGCTCGCGGGCACCCGCGCGCACATCCGTGCGCACCACCGATCCCGGTACGGATTCCGGCGGTCCGTGCCGGCCGCGGATCCCCGCCGACGTGGTCAGTGGAGGCGGCGCCGCAGCGAGGGGTACGGCGCCGGCACGAAGCCGAGGGCGCGGTAGAGGGGCTCGCCGTCCCCCGTCGCGTTCAGATCGAGCCGCCGTGCGTCCGTGTCGTGCTCGAACCAGTCGAGCAGGGCGACGAGGCACGCGCGGGCGTGGCCCCGGCGGCGGTGCCCCGGCAGGGTGCTGACCTGCGAGACGTGCCCGCGCACCCCGGACGGGTTCGCCGGCGACGGCGCCGGGTGCTCGAGCAGCCCGAGAGCGCTCGCCACGACGCCGGCGTCCGGTACCTCGGCGACGAACGCCGCCACCTCGTCGACGCGGCCCAGCTCCCGGCGGAACCAGGCGGCGGCCCCGACCCGCCACGGGGCGTCGGCAGCGCCGGTGTCCTCGCCCATGTCGTCGAACATGGCGGCGCGGAGCGCGACGAGCGCGGCGGCGTCCTCGGGGGTCGCGCGACGGATGAGGGCGGTCACCCGACCATTCTGCGGATCCTCGCGACCGGCGCTCCTCCCCAGGCCCCCGAGGCGCGGCCCGTGGGCCCTCACCCGCCGCGGCCGGCCCGGGCCGACCCGTCGGCCGCGATCCTTCCGGCATGACAGCACCCGCTACCGCCCCGACCGACGCCGACCTGCTCGAGACGGTCTCCTCCCTCGTCGGCCCCGCCGCCCACGTGCAGCTCTGGCTGTTCCCCCTCGGCTCCGACGGCGTACCCCTGCGCGTCGTGATCCCGATCGAGGACGTGCCGCTCGACCCCGCCGTCATGCCGCGCCTCGGGACGAGGGTCGCCGAGATGGGCGAGGCGGCCGGCTGGGCCTCGCTCGTGCTCGTCTGGGAGCGTCCCGGCCCCGCGTGGCTCACCACCCGCGAGGAGGAGGTCGTCGCGGCCTTCCGCGCGGCGAGCGGCCTGCCCCTCCGGGCCGAGTTCCTCTCGCACGACACCGGCGTCCGTCGCATCGGACCCGGCACGGCAGCATGAGGGGGTGCGCATCGCGATCCTGATCAACGCCGTGCTCGCCCTGCTCACCGAGCTCGGCCTGCTCGCGGCGACGATCGCGATCGGGCTGCTGAGCCCGTTCCCGCCGGTCCTCCGCATCGCGCTCGCGGTCGTGCTCCCGGCCGTCGTGATCGCCGTCTGGGGCGTGCTGCTCGCGCCGCGGTCGCCGCGCCGGGTGGGCCCGAGGGCGCGCCTGCTCGCCGAGGCGGCGCTGTTCGCCCTCGCGGCCGTCGGCCTCGCGCTGGTGGACGCGGCCCTGCCCGCGGTGCTGCTCACCGTCATCACGGCGGCCCGGCTGATCCTCGGCGCGGCGATCGGCCGCGTCTGACGCCGGCCGGAACGGCTCAGCGCCTGACGGCGAGCGGGCCCTTCACGAGCTTCGTCGGGGAGGCCTGCGCCACCGGCTTGATCGTGATCAGGTCGAGGTTCACGTGCGCCGGCAGCTCGACGGCGCCGACGATGCTCTCGGCCACGTCGTCGCCGGTCAGCGGCTCCGGCACGTCCGCGTAGACGGCGTCCGCCCTCGCCCGGTCGCCGCCGAACCGGTTCAGCGAGAACTCCTCGGTGTGCACGAGCCCCGGAGCCACCTCGATGACGCGGATCGGCTCGCCGGCGAGCTCGAGCCGCAGCACCGCGACGAGCGCGTGCTCGGCGAACTTCGCGGCGTTGTAGCCACCGCCGCCCTCGTACGCGAGGTGGCCGGCGATCGAGGTGACGGTCACGATGTCCGCGGACCCGGTCGCCGCCGCTCCGTCCCGCAGCAGCGGCAGCAGCGCGGATGTCGTGCGCTTCGTCGCGATCACGTTCGCCTCGAACATCCACCGCCAGTCCTCGACGCTGCCGGCCTCCACGGTGTCGAGTCCCCGCGCGCCGCCGGCGTTGTTCACGAGCGTGGTGAGCGGGCCGCCCGCGGCCACCTCGGCGACGAGCCGCTCGACGTCCGCCTCGACGGTGAGGTCGGCCGCGACGAAGTCGCACCCGGTCTCGGCGGCGAGCGCCGCGAGCCGCTCCCGGCGCCGCGCCACCGCCACGACGTCCCAGCCGTGCTCCCGGAACCGCCGGACGGTGGCCGCCCCGATCCCGGTGCTGGCTCCCGTCACCACTGCTCGCCGTGTCATGCCTCCATTCAACGGCACGCCGGCTGCGCGCTTCGTTACGGCGTATGTCGCCGGCGCTACCGTCCCCGCGCCGCCCTTCCTACGGTGAGGGGCATGAGCGAGCACTCCTGGCACTTCGAGACCGAGCAGATCCATGCCGGTGCGGCCCCCGACCCCGTGACGAACGCGCGGGCGACCCCGATCTACAAGACGACGGCGTACGTCTTCAACTCCGCCGAGCACGCGAAGAACCTGTTCGCGCTGGCCGAGTTCGGGAACATCTACACCCGCATCCAGAACCCCACGCAGGCGGTCGCCGAGGAGCGCATCGCGGCGCTCGAGGGCGGGACGGGCGCGCTGCTGCTCGCCTCAGGCCAGTCGGCGACCACGTTCGCGGTGCTGAACATCGCGAAGGCCGGGGACCACATCGTCTCGTCCAGCTCCATCTACGGAGGCACGTACAACCTCTTCGAGTACACGCTCGCCAAGCTCGGCGTCGAGGTCACCTTCGTCGAGGACCAGGACGACCCGGAGGCGTGGCGTGCGGCGGTCCGGCCGAACACGAAGCTGTTCTTCGCCGAGACGATCGGCAACCCCCGGATCAACGTGCTCGACATCCGCGCCCTCGCGGACGTCGCGCACGAGCACGACCTGCCGCTGATCGTCGACAACACCATCGCGACCCCGTACCTGATCCGGCCGCTGGAGCACGGCGCCGACATCGTGGTGGAGTCCGCGACGAAGTTCCTCGCCGGGCACGGCACCGTCATCGCCGGCGTCATCGTCGACGGCGGGCGGTTCCCGTGGAGCGAGCACGTGGACAAGTTCCCGGGCCTCACCGAGCCGGACCCCTCGTACCACGGCGCCTCCTACACGACCGCGGTGGGCGACGGCCTCGCCTACATCATCAAGGCGCGGGTCCAGCTGCTCCGCGACGTCGGAGCCGCCGTGTCGCCCGACACCGCGTTCTCGCTGATCCAGGGCATCGAGACCCTGTCCCTGCGGATCGAGCGGCACGTGCAGAACGCCCAGGCGATCGCCGAGTGGCTGGAGAACCAGGACGAGGTCGCGAGCGTCAGCTACGCAGGCCTGCCGTCCAGCCCCTGGTACGAGGCGGCGAACCGGTACGCGCCGAAGGGCGTCGGCGCGGTGCTGTCGTTCGAGCTGAAGGGCGGCGTGGACGCCGGACGCCGGTTCGTGGAGGAGCTGACCCTCTTCAGCCACCTCGCGAACATCGGCGACGTGCGCTCGCTCGTCATCCATCCCGCGTCCACGACGCATTCGCAGCTCACCCCCGAGCAGCAGCTGACGGCCGGCGTCACCCCGGGACTCGTGCGCCTCTCGGTGGGCCTCGAGCACGTCGACGACCTGAAGGCGGACCTCGCGGCCGGGCTCGCCGCCGCGCGCACCCTCCAGGCGACCTCGGCCTGACGACCCGCACCATCCGCGACAGGGCGCCCTCGCCACGGCGGGGGCGCCCTCCGCGCTCCACCGAACCGGACGGCACATGGACTGGCAGATCTCGGAGGACTCCGAGGCGGCGCGTCCGATCACGGACGCCGATGCCCGGCAGCTCCTCGGCAAGCCGCCCGCGAGCGGCGCCTGGCGCGAAGGGGACCCCGTGGGCGACCGCCGGTTCGCCGCCGTCGGCTCCGTCGCGCTCGAGACGGGCGGATCGCTGCCGACCGTGCGGATCGCGTACGAGCAGTGGGGCCGACTCTCCGCCGCGCGCGACAACGCCGTGCTCGTCCTGCACGCCCTCACCGGCGACGCGCACGTGGTCGGGCCCGCAGCCCCCGGCCAGCCGACGGCCGGCTGGTGGGAGGGCATGGTCGGCCCCGGCCTGCCGATCGACACCGACCGCTGGTTCGTCGTCGCACCGAACATCCTCGGCGGCTGCCAGGGCACGACCGGGCCGGCGTCGCTCGGGCCCGACCTCGCCCCCTGGGGCGGCCGCTTCCCGTTCCTCACCATCCGTGACCAGGTCGCCGCGCAGGCCGCGTTCGCGGACACGCTCGGCATCGAGCGGTTCGCGGCCGTCGTCGGCGGATCGATGGGCGGGATGCACGCGCTGGAATGGGCGGTCGGGCTGCCCGACCGGGTCGAGCGGGTCGCGGTGCTCGCCGCGCCGGCCGCCTCGAGCGCCGACCAGATCGCCCTGAACTCGGTGCAGACCGAGGCGGTGCGGGCCGACCCGCGCTTCCGCGGCGGCGACTACTACGACGCCGCCGACGGCGAGGGGCCGCATCGCGGCCTCGCGCTCGCCCGGCGGATGGCGCTGCTCAACTACCGCAGCCCCGGCGAGCTGAACGAGCGGTTCGGCCGGTCCTGGCAGAGCGAGGTCTCCCCGCTCGGCGCGCACGGCCGGTTCGCCGTCGAGTCCTACCTCGACTTCCACGGGAACCGCTTCCCCCGGCGCTTCGACGCCAACAGCTACATCCGTCTCGTCGACGCGATGAGCTCCCACGACGTCGGGCGGGGCCGCGGCGGCGTCGAGGCTGCCCTCGCCCGCATCACCGCGCCGACCCTCGTGCTCGGCATCGACTCCGACCGGCTGTACCCGCTCGCCGACCAGCAGCGCATCGCCCGGGCCATCGCCACCGCCCTGGACGGGCCCGACCCGGTGGTGCTGTCGTCCCCGTTCGGCCACGACGCCTTCCTCATCGAGCGGGAAGCCGTCGGCGCCGCGCTCACCCGCCTGCTCACGACCTGAGCCGCGCGCCCCCGGGGGCGCCCAGGACCTACGATGAGGCCCCGGGAGGGACGGCATGGCGGTCGAGGAGCGACAGGTCGGCAGGGCCGCGGCGCCGGTCGGCACGCATCCCCAACCGGCCGGGCATCCCGCCCACCACCGACCCCTCGACGCCGCGGGGACCCGCGTCCGCATCGCGATCGTCGACGACCACCGCCTCCTCGTCGAGGGGCTCGCCGCCCGGCTCGGCGCCGCCCGCACCCGCATCGAGGTCGCCGCAGCGCTGACCAGCTGGGACGCTCTGCTCACGCACCCGCGCTTCCCCGTCGACGTCGTCGTGGTCGAGGTCAACCTCGAGGACGGCGTGCCCTTCGACCAGAAGCTCCGCTCCCTGGACGGCAGCGGCGTCCCGGTCGTCGCGCTCGCCCGCTCCGGCGACCCCGCCACGGTCCACGCCGCGCTCGCCGCCGGCGCTGCGGCGTTCGTCGCGAAGACCGAGTCGGCCGACGAGCTCGTCGCCGCGGTCCACGACGCCGTGGCCGGCCGGGTGCACCGCTCCCCCACGGTCGAGGCCGCCCTGCAGGAGTACGCGAACCGCGCCGACCCGAACCTCGGCAAGCAGGAGCTGACCGCGCTGCAGCTCTATGCGGCGGGCCGCAGCGTGCACGAGGTCGCGGTGCACATGGCGACCACCGACGAGACGGCGAAGAGCTACATCAAGCGCGGCCGCCGCAAGTACCGGGCCGCCGGCGTCGACCTCGGCACGAAGCTGCTGCTGCGGCGGCACGCGATCCGCGAGGGGTGGATCCCGCCCGAGTGAGCCCGCCCGCGCTCCCACGCCCGCGCTCTGGAAACACAAAACCTTCAACCGGCGCGGCACCCCCTGTCCGGGGCACGCCCTGTGGTTCCATGACGACTCGCGCACCGCACCCCCGCGGCAGCGCTCCGGCATCTCCCCAGCGGAAGTCATGGAACGCATCCTCAAGCAACGCGATCGGCTCCTCGCCGCGAGTGCCCGCCTCATCGGCCTCACGTCGACCGTCGTCGCGTTCGTGCTCCTCGTGCTCGGGGGGACGGCGCTGCCGGCCCTGCTGATCGTGACGCCGCCGTTCCTCGTGCTCGCGTGGGTGCAGTTCCGGATGGGGGCCACGAAGGCCATCGAATGGCCGATCGCGAGCATCGTCCTCGGCCTCGCGACGATCGTGCTGCTGCGCTGCGAGGCGGCGGGCGCGTTCGCCGGCTTCGGCGTCGCCGGCAGCGCCCTCCTGCCGCTGCCCGTCGCGGACGCGATGCGCGTTCTCTCGTCGTCCTCGATCGCGGCCGCGACGATCCTGCTCACGATCAGCCTCGGCCGGATGCTCGTGCTCGTCGGCGCCTTCGCCGCGACGATGATCACGGTCGTCGTCGTGTTCGCGGGGCAGCCCCTGATGGGTCTCGCCGCCCTCTCGACCGTCGCCGGCTGGAGCGGTCTCGTGGCCGCAGGAGCGGTGCTGTCCGCGGGGCTGCTCCGCGCGGCGCGCCGGGTCTCCTCCATCGGCCGGGCGCACAGGAGCGAGCGGCAGGCGAGCGAGACCGAGGCGCAGCGCCGCCAGGGCGCGCGACTCCTGCACGACACCGTGCTCGCCACCCTCACCCTCCTCGCGCACTCCGGCGTCGGCGTCAGCCGGGAGGCGCTCCGGCGGCAGGCCGGTGACGACGCACGCCTGCTGCGCCAGCTCCGCCTCTCCGCCTCCCCCCTCGGCATGGGCACCGGCGCCCAGGGCGACGAGACGAGCGCGGACGGCACGCCCGTGGAGCCCGGCGACTCCCTGGAGAGCGTCCGCAAGCGCTTCGAACGGCTCGGCCTCGACGTGAGCTGGCACGGCGCGGCATCCGTGACGCTGCGCCCCGACAAGCTCGACGCCTTCCTGCTCGCCCTCGGCGAGTGCCTCGAGAACGTCCGCCGGCACTCCGGGGTGAACGAGGCGCACGTCACCATCACCGACGACGAGAACACCGTCCGCGCGCTCGTGACCGACAACGGGACCGGGTTCGAGCCGGCGGCCGTGCCCGCAGGCAAGCTCGGCTACCGCGAGTCCATCGTGGGCCGCCTCGTCGAGATCGGCGGGAACGCCCGCGTGTTCTCCGCGCAGGGATCGGGCACGACCGTGGTCCTGGAGGTCCCCCGATGACCGTCGCTCCCGAGCAGGCGCTCGCCGAGGCGCCGGTGTCGGCGCCCCGGCGCGCCCACCGCACCGCCACCGGCGACCGCGACGACGTGCTCCGCCGCCTCCCGGCCCTGCGCCTGCCGCGCCCCTCCGCCGCGGCCACGCGGCCCGCCCGCACCAGCCTCGGCACCGGCTTCCTCGGCATCGCGGCCACGATCCTCGCGGTGCTGCTGCTCTGCTTCGACATCGGCCGGTTCGCGTTCGAGTGGCACTCCTACCCTGCGCCGGGCTTCGCGGCCGTCGCCTGGCTGCTGCTCGCCGGCCTGCTCGTCGGGCTGGCGTTCGCGTCCCGCTCCGCGGGCGACACCCTGAACGTCTGGATCGGCGCCGGCCTGATGGCGGGCCTCGCCGGCGTCGTCGCCCTGGACGCCTGCGCCGTGTGGGGCGGCGGCGACCTCGCCCGCGACCTCACGGCGGCGCCGGCGACAGCCCTCGTGCTGCTCGCGATGGTGGGCGTGCGGTCGAGCCGCAGCATCATCCTCGCCGCCGTCACCCTCGGCCTCGTGCTCGCGGTGCTCGTGCTCGCCTCCTGGGCGGGCTCCCCCGTGCCGCCCGACGCCGTCGAGGGCGCGGTCGCCATGATCGGCCGGGCGGTGCTGCCCCCCGTGCTCGCTGCCCTGATCGTGCACGCGTTCCGGCGCATCGTCGGCCGTGAGCTCGAGCGCGTTCTCGTGCAGTCCACGGTCTCCGCGCCGCGCTTCGCGGTCGGCATGCTCGCCTCCGAGGAGCTGGCCCGGCTCGACCTCGCCGCCGAGCAGCTCCTCGACTCTGTCGCCACCGGCCGCACCCGCCTGCCGCTCAACGCCGCCTCGGCGCAGGCCGCCGCGGAGCTCGCCACCGAGCTGCGCCTGCACCTCATCGAGGGCCGCCGCCAGACCTGGCTCTACCACGCGATCAGCGAGTCCGAGCTGCTCGGGCGCGCGGTGACCCTGTCGGACCCCGAGTCGCTGGCCGGCCTGCTCGACCCGAAGCAGCGGGACGCCCTGCTGCAGGCGGTGTGGCTCATGCTCGGCGACACGCCCGAGCGCTCCCGGCGCAGCGCGACCCGCGTCGCGATCGAGATCACGGTCGGCCCCGCGAAGCCCGTCGAGGGCAAGTCGAAGACGCTGCGGGTGCCGATCGTCATCCAGACCACCGGCGTGGCGCGCAGCCGGGTCGACCCGGCCACGTGGGACGCTATGCGCAAGGTCGGGCGCCACATCGACTCCCAGCGTGGTGGCAGCCTCTGCGT
>JAICSU010000146.1 GCA_025936735.1 Amnibacterium sp. | reverse complement strand
CTCGAGGCGATCGGGTACGAGCCCGTCGAGGAGCAGGGCACGACGCAGCTCTACAACTGCCCCTTCCACCGGCTCGCCACGAGCCACACCGAGACGATCTGCCGGTTGAACGTCGCCCTGGTGCAGGGCATGGCGGAGGGCTGCGGCGACGACCCCGAGCGGGTGCTGTTCGCCCCGGGCAGCGCACGCTGCTGCGTGCGGATCGAGCCCTCCGGTCAGCCCGCCGGCGGCGCGGCGACGTAACGCAGCAGCAGCAGGCCCTCGCCCTCCAGCACGTGTGCGAGCTCCATCCGGTGGAGGTGCTCCCCGGCGCCGACCGCGATCCGGGGGGCCGTGCCGCCGACCAGAGCCGGGCTCAGCGAGAGGCAGAGGTCGTCGAGGGCGTCCGCCTGCTGGAAGGAGCCGAGCAGCGTCGGACCCCCCTCGGACAGCACGCGGACGAGGCCCCGCTCCGCGAGCGCTCGCACCGCGGCGACCGGATCGACCGACGCCTCCCCGGCGTCCACCACGTCGGCCACCCGGGCCAGCGCCCGCCGGCGCTCCGCGTCCGCCTGCTCGGTGGTCACCACGATCGCCCGCGTGACCGCGTCGGTGAACACGGCGGCGTCCGGATCCAGGTCCAGCCGTCCGGAGACCACGGCGACCGGGGGATGCGGGCTGAGCCCGTGCGCCGCCCGCCACGCCCGACCGTCCCGGCCGATCAGGTCGCCGCCGTAGCCCTCCACCCGGATCGTGCCCGCACCGACGAGCACCACGTCCGCGAGCCGGCGCAGCAGGTGGAGCACCCGGAAGTCGGCCGCGTTGCCGAGCCCGCCCGAGCGGCCCTGGACGGTCGCGGCGCCGTCGACGCTGGCCACGAAGTTGAAGCGCACCCAGCCCTCCGGCCGCTCCGGCATCGCGTACCAGGACAGGAGCTGCTCGTCGTCGACGTCGGCGACCGGGGACGGGAAGAGGCGGTCCATCGGCTATCCCGCCGGCGCCGCGTCGATGTTGTGCTGCAGCCGGGCGGGCTGCCGCAGGCCGAGCACGGCCTCCGTCATGCGCATCGCGGAGCAGGCGGCCGCCGCGTCGTGCATCCGCACGATCCTCGCGCCGTGGAGCACGCAGATCACGGCCGCGGCCAGGGATCCGGCCAGGCGATCCGGGCCCGCCGCGTCGAGCGTCTCCCCGACGAAGTCCTTGTTCGAGACGGCCGCGAGCGTCGGGAACCCGAGCGCCGCGATCTCGCCGAACCGCCGGGTCAGCTCGAGGGAGTGGAGGGTGTTCTTGTTCAGGTCGTGTCCCGGATCGAGCACGATGTGATCCTCCCGGATCCCGCGCTCGAGCGCCCGCTGCGCCTGCGTCGCGAGGAACGCGGCGACCTCGGTGACCACGTCGCCGTACTCCGGTCGCGGGACGGGCGCCCGGGGGGACGGCGCGAGGCTGTGCGTGATGACGACGTGCCCGCCCTCCTTCACGAGCACGTCCACGAGCGCGGGGTCCCGGAGCCCGGTCGTGTCGTTGATCACGTCGGCGCCGGCCGCCAGGCACCGCGCGGCGACCTGCGGCTCGAAGGTGTCGACGGAGATCACCACGTCGGAGTGCCGGCGGATGCCCTCGACGACGGGCAGCACGCGGTCGAGCTCCTCCTCGGCCGGAAGACGCTCCCCGGCCGCGAACGGCTGGCCGCCCACGTCGATCCAGGCCGCGCCCGCCTCGATCGCCGTCTCGGCGGCGGCGAGCGCGGCATCCAGGGCGAAGGTGCTGCCGCGGTCGTGGAACGAGTCCGGGGTGCGGTTCACGATCGCCATCACCACCACCTCGCGGTCGAAGTCGATCGTCCGGGAGCCGAACCGGTGCACGGGGTGGCGGATGGGCGGCCGACCGTCGCCGCCCGCCGTCACGCAGCCCGCTCCGGGCCCTCGACGAGCGCCGCGACGTCCACCGGGCGCCCGGACGTCACCAGCTGCTCGAGCTCGGCCTGCGCGTCCCACACGTTCACGTGCATCGCCGCGACCACCGTCCCCGCCGCGTCGCCCTCCTCGGCGACCCAGAAGGCCACCACCGCTCCGGAGTCGGGGTCGCCCCGGAGCACGAGCCGGGCGTCCGCCGTGAGCGACGGGTAGCCCCAGTACTCCATGCCGAGGTCGAACTGGTCGGTGTAGAAGTACGGCGTCTCCTCGGCGCCGAGCGGGAGGCCCAGCATCGACCGGGCCGCCCTGCGCCCGGTCGCGATCGCGTTCGCCCAGTGCTCGAACCGCTGGGGCTCGCCGAGCCTTCCGCGGAGGGCGTTCGCCACGTCGCCGGCCGCCCAGATCCGCGGGTCGCTCGTCCGGAGCCCGTCGTCCACCACGACGCCGTTCGCCACCTCGAGCCCGGCCTCGGCCGCCAGGTCGACGTTCGGTACCGCGCCGACCGCGATCACGACGGTGTCCGCGTCGATCCGCGTGCCCGATCCGAGCTCCACCCCGGCGGCGCGCCCGTCGGCGGCGAGGATGCGCGACGTCGTCTGCTCGAGCTCGAAGCGGACCCCCGCCTGGCGGTGCCGGCGGAGGAACAGCGCGCCCAGCTCCGGTCCGATGGCGGCGCTGAGCGGCACGGATTCGATCCCCACGACCGTCACCTCGGCGCCTCGGGACCGAGCGGTGGCGGCGACCTCCATCCCGATCCAGCCGGAGCCGATCAGCACGAGACGCTTCGGTGAGGGACCGTCGGCCAGCGCCGCCTGCAGGCGGCGGCTCTCCTCGACGGTCCTGAGCAGGAGCACGCCGGGCAGGTCCGCGCCGGGCAGGGGGATCCGGCGCGACGAGGCCCCCGTCGCGATCAGCAGGCGGTCGTACGGCACGCTCCCACCGTCGGAGCAGGCCAGCACCTGGTGCTCCCGGTCGATCCGCAGGACCGTCACCCCCGTGCGCACCTCGACGTCGTGCTCCTGGTACCACGAGGCCGGCTGGATCACGAGGGCGTCCTCGCCCTCGGTGCCGGCGAGGTACCCCTTCGACAGCGGCGGCCGCAGGTACGGCAGGTGCTCCTCCGCGCCGATCATCGTCACAGGGCCGTCGAAGCCCTCCTCGCGCAGCGTCTCCGCCGCCGTCGCGGCCGCCAGGCCGGCGCCGACGATCACCACTCCGTGATCCTGCATGGTGCGCATCCTTCCCTGTTCTCGAGCAGTCGTCGTGTCAGCCGGGGAACCGGTCCCGGAGCTCGCCCGGTTCGGCGAGGACGCCGCGGAACGCGGAGGTCCGGGTCAGCGTGCCGGCCGCCTGCACGCCGCGGATCGACATGCAGAGGTGCTCGGCCTCGAGCACGACCCCGGCGCCGAGGGGCTGCAGGGTCGACATGAGCCAGTCCGCGAGCTGCACCGTCAGGCGCTCCTGGATCTGCAGGTCCCGGGCGAACAGGTCGAGGCCGCGGGCGAGCTTCGACAGCCCCATGAGGCGGTCGCCCGGCACGTAGCCGACGTGAGCGACGCCGCGGAAGGGCAGCAGGTGGTGCTCGCACATCGAATGGAACGCGATGTCCTTCACGAGGACGAGGTCGTGATAGTCCTCCGCGTTGGGGAAGACCGTCCAGCGGTGCGGCTGCGGGGTGAGCAGCTCCGTGAAGGCCTCGACGACCCTGCGGGGTGTGTCGACCAGGTGCGGGTCCGACATGTCGCGGCCGAGGGCGGTGAGCAGGTCGGCGACCGCCGTCCGTGCCGCCTCCACGTCCACCCGTGCCGCCTCGGGCATCGTCCGCACCGCTTCGAGTCGCATCGTCGCCTCGTTCTATCGCTGGAATACCTGACTTTAGAGCCGGGCGAACGAGGCCGTCAAGATGGATGCGGCGTGTCCTCGAGGAGCCGCCGAGGAAGGAGGGCGCATGCGCGTGCTCCCGTTGCCCTCGGACGGGCTCGCCGACGCGGTGCTCGACGACTTCGTGCGCCTGACCGACGTCGCGCTGCGCCGGAAGCTCGAGCCGGCGGGCGGCCTCTACCTCGCCGAGTCGACGATGGTGATCGAGCGCGCGCTCGCCGCCGGACACCGGCCGCGGGCCGTCCTGAGCCGCGCCGAGTGGCTGCCGCAGCTGGAGGCGCTGCTCGCGCCCTTCCCCGATGTGCCCGTCTACCTGGGGGACGACGCGGCGCTCACGGCGATGACCGGCTTCCACCTGCATCGCGGGGCCCTCGCGTCGATGCACCGGCCTGTCCTGCCCGACCCGGCCGAGCTGCTCCGGACCGCCCGCCGCGTCGTCGTGCTCGAGGACGTGGTCGACCACACGAACGTCGGGGCCGTGTTCCGCAGCGTCGCGGCGCTCGGGGCGGACGCCGTGCTCGTCACGCCGCGGTGCGCCGACCCGCTGTACCGGCGGAGCGTGCGGGTGAGCATGGGCACCGTGCTGCAGGTGCCGTGGACCCGACTTCCCGAATGGCGCGCCGGGGCGCCGCTGCTGCACGATGCGGGCTTCACGATCGCCGCGCTGGCGCTCGCGGACACCGCGATCGACCTCGACGAGCTCGAGCGCCGGACCCCGGATCGGCTCGCCCTGGTGCTCGGCACGGAGGGTGACGGACTCAGCCGCGCCGCGCTCGCCGTGGCCGATCTCACCGTCCGGATCCCCATGCTGCACGGCGTCGACTCGCTGAACGTGGCCGCCGCGGCGGCCGTCGCGCTCTGGGCGACACGCGTGCGGTGACCCCCATCCGGGGGTCGGCGCGGTTCTTCCGTATCCTTCTGCGGTGCGAAACGACGAGACCCCGAACTACGGGCTCCGTCGTGTCGTCGTCGCCGTCCTGACCGCGTTCATCCTCGTCGTCGTGATCGGCGTGCCCGCCGCGATCCTCGCCCCCGTGCCGAAGGCCGACGCGAGCGTGCCGTCCGCCGCCCCCACGGTGACCTCCGCGGCGCACCCGCGCTTCCCGTCGTTCGGCGACGGGGCGATCGGCGCGGTGGGCCTGCCCGGCGTGCTGGCGCGCTCGGGCAGCCAGTCGCCGCACCCGATCGCGAGCATCACGAAGGTCGTCACGATGCTCGTCGTGCTCGAGCGCAAGCCCCTCGCCGGCGCGCAGGAGGGCCCGACGATCACGTTCACGCAGCGGGACGTGCAGATCTACCAGAACGTCATCGCCGTCGACGGCTCGAACGCCCCCGTGCAGGCGGGCTGGAAGCTGACGGAGCGTCAGGCGATCGAGACGACCATGCTGCCGTCGGCGAACAACTACGCCGAGTCGCTCGCGATCTGGGCGTACGGGTCCGTGCCGAAGTACCTCACCGCCGCACGGGCGTTCCTGAAGGCGCACGGGCTCACCCACACCAGCCTCGTCGACACGAACGGCCTCGACCCGGGCGACAGGAGCACGCCGGAGGACCTCGTCGCCCTCGGCAAGCTCGCCCACGCCAACCCGGTGCTCGCGCAGATCGTCTCCCTGCGGAGCGTCACCGAGCCGCAGATCGGGCTGCTCACGAACACGAACGAGCTGCTCGGGCAGGCGGGCGTCGACGGGATGAAGACCGGCACGACCGACCAGGCGGGCGCCTGCCTGCTGTTCAGCGCGAAGGTGTCGGTGGACGGGCAGCCGGTCGAGCTGATCGGCGTGATCCTCGGGGCGGCGACGCATCCGCAGCTGGACGCGACCGTGCCGGGACTGCTGAAGAGCGTCACCGCGGGGCTGCACGAGGTGCGGCTGGCCACGAAGGCGGAGCCCTTCGCGACGTACCACACCAAGTGGGGCGGGACGGCGAAGGCGGTCGCCGCCGCCGACGAGACCGTGCTGGTGTGGGGTCGGCACAGCGTGAGCCGCGCGACCCAGGTCGCCGACATCCGCGGCGGGCTCAAGAACGAGCGGGTCGGCTCCGTCACCTTCCGGATCGCCGACCGCTCCGTCTCGGTGCCGCTGCTGCTCGACCGGAACGTGCTCGCCGCGCCTGTGTGGTGGCGGCTGACCCACCCCGTTCGCTAGGTTGTCGGCCCCGGATCCCGGGGCCGCAAGGGCATATCCGCGGCCGGATTCGGCGTCAACTGCCGAGACTCCAAGAGCCGTGTGAGTCTTCCGGGTATGGCCCCTACTGCCGTGCATGTCGTGGAGGACGGGCGGAGGCTGGGGCCGCGCCATCGGTCAGGGGATCCGGGCGAGCCGAGGCGCTACCTCTCATCCACTTAGGAGGCCTCCATGGCTGGAAAAGGACAGATGGCCGCGCTCCTGCTCGGCGGCTACCTGCTCGGCAGGACCAAGAAACTCCGTCTCGTGCTGACGCTGGCCGCCGGCGCCGGCGGCTCCCGTCTGGCGAGCGGCGGCGGCGGGATCGGCGGGCGGGTCACGAAGGCCCTCGCCTCCTCGCCGGAGGCGAGCGCGCTGGCGCACCAGATCACGGGGACCCTCGCCACCGCGGCGAAGACGGCGGCGGTCGCGGGCGCGACCCGGGGCGTCCAGTCCATGACGACGCGCCTGCAGGAGCGGGCGCAGGCCACGGCCGGCGCGGCGGGCTCGACGGGTCGGCAGGCGTCGGACGCAGCCACGGGTGCGGCGTCGACCGTCACCGATCGGGCCGGCAGGGCGGCCGGCCGGAGGACGGATTCGCAGGAGGAGCAGCAGGACGAAGGCGGTTCGCAGGGTCAGCAGCCCGAGGACCAGCAGGACGAAGGTGGCTCGCAGGACCAGCAGCCCCAGGACCAGCAGGACGAGGACCAGCAGCCACAGGACCAGCAGGACGAGGACCAGGCCGCGCCGGAGGACGAGGGCGCTCCCGACGAGGAGGGTGGCCCGGAGGACCAGGGCGGCTCGCAGGACCAGCAGGACGAGGGCACGCCGGAGGACGAGGGCACGCCGGAGGACGAGGCCGCTCCCGAGGACGAGGGCGCCCCGGAGGACGAGGGTGCCCCGGAGGACGAGGCCGCTCCCGAGGACGAGGCCGCCCCCGAGGACGAGGCCGGGCCGAACGATGAGGGCGGGCCTGAGGACGAGGGCGCCCCCGAGGACGAGGCCGCCCCGGCGGACGAGGGGGCCCCGGAGGACGAGGGGCGTCCGGAGAACGCGCCCGCCCCCCCCCGGCACGCT
>JAICSU010000197.1 GCA_025936735.1 Amnibacterium sp. | reverse complement strand
CGTCCGCGGCGGTGCGCAGCAGCTTGATCGCGACATCCCGGTCGAATCGCAGGTCCCGGGCCCGGCGGACCGTCCCCATCCCCCCGACGCCGATCGCGGGTCCGAGGCGGTAGCGCCCGCCGATCAGCTCGTTCGCGTCCGGCATCCGGGCAGACTAGACCGCCCCCTCGCGCCGATCAGTGGTGCGACTCGCGCCAGACGCGTTCGAAGGGCAGCCGCCACGCGTACGGCGCGATGAGCTGGTGGATCGCGTTCGGACCCCAGCTGCCGACCGCGTAGGGCCGCACGGGGGGCGGGTCGTCGAGCAGCGGCTGCGAGACCTCCCAGAGCCGCTCGATGCCCTCGGCGGTGGTGAAGAGGGTGTGGTCGCCGCGCATCGCGTCGAGGATGAGCCGCTCGTAGGCCTCGAGGACGTCGCCGGCGTTCGCCTGCTCCTGCATCGAGAACTGCATGGAGATCTTGTCGAGCCGCATGCCCGGCCCCGGCCGCTTGCCGTAGAACGACAGCGACATCTTGGAGGCGTCCGCCAGGTCGAAGGTGAGGTGGTCCGGCCCCTTCGCGCCGACGCCGCTGCCCGACGGGAACATGCTCCGCGGCGGCTCCTTGAACGCGATCGAGATGATCCGCTGCCCCTCGGCCATCTTCTTGCCGGTGCGGAGGTAGAACGGGACGCCGGCCCAGCGCCAGTTGTCGATGAAGCACTTGAGCGCGACGAACGTCTCGGTCTCGCTCTCGGGCGAGACGCCCGGGATGTCCTTGTAGCCGACGTACTGGCCGCGCACCACGTTGTCGGGGTCGATCGGGGTCATCGAGCGGAAGACCTTGTTCTTCTCCTCGCTGATGGCCTGCGGCTCGAGCGCGGTCGGCGCCTCCATGGCGACGAACGCGAGGATCTGGAACAGGTGAGTGACGACCATGTCGCGGTACGCGCCGGTCGACTCGTAGAAGGCCGCGCGCTGCTCGATGCCGAGCGTCTCCGGCACGTCGATCTGGATCTGCTGGATGAAGTTGCGGTTCCAGATCGGCTCGAAGAGGCCGTTGCCGAAGCGGATCGCGAGGATGTTCTGCGCCGGCTCCTTACCGAGGAAGTGGTCGATCCGGAAGATCTGGTCCTCGGTGAACGTCTTGTGCAGGCGCCGGTTCAGCTCGACCGCGGAGGCGAGGTCGGTGCCGAACGGCTTCTCCATGATGATCCGGGAGCCTTCGACGAGCCGGGCCGCGGCGATGGTGTCCACGGCCGCGAGCGCGGCCTTCGGCGGCACGCTCAGGTAGTGGATGCGGTGGGCGTCGGGCCCGAGGCGCTCCTCGGCCTCGTGCACGGCCCGGGCGAGGGCGTCCGGCCCGGCCGAGCTCGGCACGTAGTGGAGCTTGGAGGCGAAGTCGTCCCACTCGGAGTCGCTGAGGTGCCGCCGGTCGAACTCGTCGAGCGCAGCCTTCGCCTGGGCGCGGTACGAGTCGTCGTCGAGCTCTTCGAGCGAGGTGCCCACGATCTCGATGTCGGGGGCGAGGGAGGAGAGCACGAGGTTCGCCATCCCGGGCAGCAGCTTGCGCTTGGCGAGGTCGCCGGCCGCCCCGAACAGGACGACGACGTGCGGTGCGGTCGCCTGAGCGGCCTTGACGTACTGCCGCTCCACCTGCGTCATGGTCATCCGCCCAGTGTGGCGCACACCCAGGTCGCGGACAGCCGGTTCAGGCCGCCGAGGGGGGAATGCTCAGCGGGCTGTGACGATCCGCGGCAGGTCGGCGGGCGACGACGCGACGGCGACCGACCCGGCCGCCTCGGCCGGATCGCCGTATCCCCAGGCCGCGAACACGACCGGGATGCCGTGCTGCGCCGCTCCCTCGACGTCGTGGATCCGGTCGCCGATCATGAGCGGCCGGCTCGTGTCGACGCCCGAATCGGTGAGCAGGCCGAGGGCCCAGGCGATGACGTCGGCCTTCTCGCTGCGCGTCTCGTCGTCGGAGGCGCCCGCGACGACGGCGAAGAGGTCGTCGAGGCCGAAGTGCTGGAGGATCCGCTTCGCCTGCTCCTCGGGCTTCGACGTCGCGACGGCGAGGGTCGGCCCGGTCGCCCTGATGGCCTCGAGCGCCTCGCGGATACCCGGGTAGGGGCGGGCGTCGAAGGCGCCCGTGTCGCCGTAGTCGGTCCGGTACAGCTTCAGCGCCGTCTGCGACTGGGCAGGGTCGAGGCCGGCGAGGTCGCGGAGGCCGTCCAGGATCGGCGGTCCGACGAACTCCACGAGACGTGACGGCGGCGGGACGGGGAGGCCCATCCGCTCCAGCGTGCGGGTCAGCGTGGCCGTGATGCCGGGGGCGGAGTCCATGATCGTGCCGTCGAGATCGACGAGCACCACCGTGTAGGGCGCATGCTCGGGGGACACCCCGCCACCCTAGGCTGGCGCCCCTGTACGCCCCTCCCCCAGTGCAGGCCACACCCCGACAGCACCTCGGCAACCTCGAGAGCACCTCGGCAGGACGGATTCCCTTCAGCAGGACGGGAAGGCCGTTCTCATCCTGCTGACGCGAATACGTCCTGCTGAAGTGCTCAGAATCAGAATCAGGATCAGGATCAGAACAGGCGGGCGGGTCCGGCCTCGACGCCGCGCATGGCGTCGTAGTCGAGGGTGAGGCAGCGGATGCCGCGGTCCTCCGCGAGCGTCCTGGCCTGCGGCTTGATCTCCTGGGCCGCGAAGACGCCCGTCACCGGCGCGAGGTGCGGGTCGCGGTTCATCAGCTCGAGGTACCGGGTCAGCTGCTCGACGCCGTCGATCTCTCCCCGGCGCTTGATCTCCACGGCGACGGCGGCGCCGTCGGGGTCCCTCGCGAGGATGTCGACCGGGCCGATGGCCGTCATGTGCTCCCGGCGTACCAGCGTGTGCCCCGTGCCGAGCAGCTCGATCTGCTCGGCGAGCAGCTTCTGCAGGTCGGCCTCCACGCCGTCCTTCACGAGTCCCGGGTCCTGGCCGAGGTCGACCGTCTCGTCGACGATCAGGTCGTGGATCCGCAGCAGCAGGACGTCGCCCGTCTTCGCGTGCCGCACCCGCCAGACCTCGCGGACGCCGCCGGCGGCGAGGTCCTCGTCCGGCTCCTCGGCCTCCAGCGAGCAGGGCGGGCTCATCCAGTTCAAGGGCTTGTAGGAGCCGCCGTCCGCGTGCACCAGCACGCTGCCGTCCGCCTTCAGCATGATCAGCCGCCGGGCGAGCGGGAGGTGCGCCGAGAGGCGTCCCGCGTAGTCGACCGAACACTCCGCCACCACGAGTCGCACGGCGAACGAGCCTATGCGCGAGCGCCTCGGCAGGCTGGTAGCGCTTCCGCAGGCCCCTCGTCGACCACGAGCCTGCCGAAGCGCGCGCGGCCTGCCGAGGTGCTGGGTGGGCGCGCGAGCCGTCCGGGTCGCGCCGGATCCCGGATCATAGACTGAGCCATCGTGGTCGACACCAGCTCTGGCGCATCCGTGGATCTGAACGCCGGGGGTCCGCTGCCTGCGGGCCTCGACACCGCCTCCTGGGACCCGGCCGTGCGGGTGCAGGACGACCTCTACCGCCACGTGAACGGCCGCTGGCTCGCCGAGGCGACGATCCCGGCCGACCGCGCCCGCTCCGGCGCGTTCCTCGACCTCGTCGACGGCGCCGAGGCGGCCGTGCGCGCCCTCGTCGAGGAGTCGCAGCAGGCCGAGCCCGGGACGGAGGCGCGCAAGATCGGGGACCTCTACGCCTCGTTCATGGCCGAGAACCGCGTCGAGGAGCTCGGCGCGGCGCCGCTCGCCGAACCGCTCGCGCTCGTCGCCGCCACGCGGTCGATCGCGGAGGTGCTCGACGTGCTCGGCTCGCTCGAGCGCACGGGCGCGGGCAGCCTCCTTCAGCTCTTCGTCGACAACGACCCGGGGGATCCGGACCGCTACCTCGTCTTCGTCGAGCAGGGCGGCCTCGGCCTGCCCGACGAGCGCTACTACCGCGACGACGCCTTCCAGCCGCATCGCGACGCCTACCGCACCTTCCTCGCCACGATCTACTCCCTGGCGGGCCTGACCGAGCCCGAGACGCGGGCCGACCGGGTGCTCGCGCTCGAGACCGAGATCGCGGCCCAGCACTGGGACGCGGTGCGCACGCGTGACGTCCAGGCGACCTACAACCCGACGGGCTGGGCGGCGCTCGTCGCCGAGGCCGGGGAGCACGGTGCGCTGCTCCAGGCGTGGGCCGCCGGCCTGTCCGCGCCCTCCGGGGCACTCGACGAGATCGTCGTCAGGGAGCCGAGCTTCCTCACCGGCGTGCTCGGGCTGCTCACCGCCGACCGCCTCGACGCGTGGCGGGACTGGCTCGCCGCCCGGGTCATCCGCCCGCTCGCGCCCTACCTGTCCTCCCCGTTCGTCGACGCGCACTTCGCCTTCACCGGCACCGCCCTCACCGGCGCGGAGGAGGTCAAGGCCCGGTGGAAGCGCGGCGTGGCGCTCGCCGAGGGCGCGCTCGGGGAGGCCGTCGGCCGGCTCTACGTGGAACGCCACTTCCCGCCGATCGCGAAGGTGCGGATGGACGTGCTCGTCGCGAACCTGGTCGCGGCCTACCGGTCGTCGATCGGCTCGCTCGACTGGCTCGGCGACGAGACGCGGGCCAAGGCGCTGACGAAGCTCGCGAAGTTCACGCCCAAGATCGGCTACCCCGTGAAGTGGCGCGACTACTCGCGCCTCGAGATCGACGCGGGCGATCTCGTGGGCAACGTTCGCCGGGCGGCCGCCTTCGAGTTCGACCGCGAGCTCGGCAAGATCGGGCGGCCCGTCGACCGCGACGAGTGGTTCATGACGCCGCAGACGGTGAACGCGTACTACAACCCGGGGATGAACGAGATCGTCTTCCCCGCGGCGATCCTG
>JAICSU010000252.1 GCA_025936735.1 Amnibacterium sp. | reverse complement strand
GCGAGGTTGATCTTGTTCGCGTCGTACGGCTCCCGCTCGCCGTTGCGCTTGACCACCGTGATACCCATGACGTCTCCTTCTCGTGCGCTTCCGTGCCTGCCGTCCCGGATGGGCCGTCCCCCGCTGGCGACCGGTCTGCGCGTGAACCGGTGATCACTATATACAGGGGTCCGGACACCGCAACGGCCCCATATGTTGTGGAAACTCCCCGGCGTGTCCTCCACAGTGCGGTGGATGGGCTGTGGACAACGGGGGCCGGACGGTGGAGATCCTGCCCCCGGGAGGCGACAGCGCCGCGCCCCTACGATGGAGGGCCTGTGAGCGGTGGATTCGGCGACCTGTTGAGAACCCGCGGCGTTGCGCGGATCATCGCCGCACAGCTCGTCGCCCGGTTCCCGAGCGGCATGCTCTCCCTCGGCCTGCTCTTCCACGTCGAGCGTCGCACCGGGTCCTACACCTCGGCGGGCGCGGTGCTCGCCGCGCTCAGCATCGGCCAGGCGCTGTCCGGCCCGGCGACCGGGCGGCTGATGGGGCGGCTCGGCATCCGTCCGGTCGTGCTCGGCACGGCGACGCTCTGCGCCGCGGCCGTGGCGGCCATCGCCCTCGCGGACCTCCCGGTCGTCGCGATCGTGGGGCTGGCGCTCGCGGCGGGGCTGACCTTCCCGCCGATCACCGCCGCCGTGCGCACGATCTACCCGAAGCTCGTGAACTCGCGGATGCTCGCTCCCCTGTTCTCGCTCGACGCGTCGCTGCAGGAGCTGATCTGGATCGGCGGCCCCGTCGCCGTCACCTTCGTGGCGACGGCCGTGAGCACCGAGCTCGGGCTGCTGCTCAGCGTCGCGCTGCTCGTCGGTGGCGGCATCTGGTTCGCCGCCTCGCCGGAGGTGGGCCGGGTGCGCATCCCCCGCAGCAAGCGACGGTTCGGGGCGGTGCTCCTGAAGCCGCAGGTGCTGCTCGTGACCGGGGTCGGCTTCCTCGTGATCGCCTCCTGCGCCGACGTCGAGGCGAGCGTGGCAGGGGCGTTCGGCACCGGAGATCCGACGAGCGGGGTCGTGCTCTCGATCTGGTCGCTCGCGTCCCTCGTCGGCGGCTTCGCCCTCGCCCGCCTGCCCATGCGGTCGTGGTCGCTCACCCTCCGGCTGCTCATCGTCGCGGTGGGGGTCGTCGTCACGCCGTTCGTGTCGGGGTTCTGGGGCCTCTCGGCCGCGCTGGTGGTCGCGGGCTTCGGCCTGGCCCCCGCGCTCGGCGTGATGTCGGCGATCGTGTCGTCGTCCGTCCGGTTCAGCGACACGGCGGAGGCGTACGGCTGGACGAACACGGGGCAGCTCGTCGGCGTCGCGCTCGGCGCCGCGCTCGCGGGCGCGCTGATCGACCGGGCCGGCGCGCAGGCGGCGTTCGGCAGCGCCGCCGTGCTCGCGGCACTCGGCCTGGCCACCGCCGCGCTGGCGCACCGCGCCACGCCGGATCTCCGCGGCCGGGACGCCGGACCGGTGCCGGACACCGCTCCCGTCCCCGTGCAGCCGAGCTCCTAGCCCCGCCGGTCCTCCCCGGCCCGGTCGCGCTCGACGGGAGGCGGCGGGCCGTCGCTGCCCGGTGCGAGGAGGAACGCCGCGATGCCGGCGACCGCGGCGAGGCCGGTCGCCACGGCGGCGATCGTGAGCATCACCGGGTCGCCTCCCCCACCTCGGCGAGCACGGCGAGGCCGTAGGCGTCCTCCGCCGTGTCCGCGACGTGCTCGCGCCGCTCACCGCGGAAGACGGTGAGGACCCGCCAGCGGCCGTCGTCCCGGCGCTCCAGGCTCGTGAACGTTCCGCGCAGGGCCTCCCGCAGCTGGTCCTCGCGGGGGAACCAGAGGGCATCCTCGATCGCGACCGAGTCGAGCGCCCACTCCGTCGTCCCGTTGAAGCCGAGCACGGTGCCGGTCGAGTACCGGTGGGCCTCGATCGTCATGTCGCTGACCGTGAACAGCTCGGTGCCCGTCGCGTCCATGTCCTGGGTGAGGAACTGGAAGCGGTCGCCTGCGGCGGGATGCCACACGAGCCCCGCCTCTCGGAGGCGGAGGGCGAGCGGGCGGGAGATCACCGGGTCAGGATACGAACCGTGCCCCGGAAGCAGCCCAGCGCCCGGACGCACGACCGCGCGCGGCCGGCACGGGAGCACGTCGGGGAGCCGATGTGCTCGTACGGCCGCGCGCGGTCGGCGGTGGGTCGGGATCAGGTCAGTTCGCGGCGTTGTACGCGGCCTGCACGTCGGACGGGATGCGGCCACGGCTCGAGACCGTGAAGCCGTTCTTGTTGGCCCACTCGCGAATGGCCTTCAGGTCGCCCTTCGGGGCACGCGAGGAGGTGGACGCCTTCGCCTTGACCGCGACATCCGCCTTTCGCGCGGCAGTGACGTAGGGCGTGAGCGAACCGCGGAATTCCGCCGCGTGCTCACTCGTGAGATCGATGGTGTAGCTGACGCCGTCGAGAGCGAAGCGCACGCTCTCGCCTTCGCCGTCCTCGATCGGCTGCTGCGTGAGGTCGTCGACGAGCTGGACGATGTACTTCTGAGCCATAGGGAACGATCTTCTCCTGGTCGGGATGACGGAAGCACCGAACACGGATCCGGTGGATAGCGGGAGTGTAGCGAAGAAGAAGAGCAATTCGATACCGAATGCGCGTGTTCGGCGTTTTTTCCGCGTTTTCCGCTTGTCCTCCCTCGTGGATGCGCGTCGGGAAGTCGCGCACGACCCCGTGGAGCGCGTCGCTACCGCCGGTGGGCCGCGGGAACGGGCGGCCGACAGCACGTCCGGCGCGAGCGGATCCACGCCGAGAACCCCGGGATTCCGGGGCTGGGGGCGCTCCTGATCCCCGGCGAGGCGCCATGGCGCCCTTTCTTCTGCCCCTGCCGGCACCGTCCTTCGTGTCCCCGCTTTCCAGGGCGAACCGCGGCGCCTCGGGTGTGGCGGGATAACACATCGCCGCCGAGCGGATCCTGAAGGCGGCCGAGCCGCACGGCACCTCGGGAAGCGTGTGCATAAGCGCACGGATCCGATGGCGCCGCCCTTATCGCGACCCGTGGACCGTATCGCTGTCATTCCCCCCGGAGCACGAGATCGGCGCGGTCCGCGGTCGGCCGGATGCGAG
>JAICSU010000034.1 GCA_025936735.1 Amnibacterium sp. | reverse complement strand
CATCCCCGCTACGAGCTGTTCGACGGCAGCGGCGACGAGCCGCCCGACCCGGAGCTCGATCCGGAGGGCGCGAAGGCGTGGCACGAGGTGCCGATCCCGATCTACCCGGCGTCGGGGTCGATCGACACCTGGAACATCCGCAAGGCGATGGGCATCGCGCTCGACTCGATCGCCGGCATCGAGGATCCGATGCCGCTCGAGGTCTGCCGCACGGCGCGGCTGATGGGGTACGAGCCGGCCCTGCGCCGCATCCATCAGCCGCAGCACGACGGCGACTGGATGCAGGCGAAGCGCACCCTGCGGTTCCACGAGGCCTTCCTGCTGCAGACCGCCCTGCTGCAGCGGCGCGCGATCCGGGCGATGTTCGCCGCCACCCCGCGTACGCCCCAGCCCGACGGGCTGCTCGCCCGGTTCGACGCTGCACTGCCGTTCGAGCTCACCGAGGACCAGCGCCTCGTCGGCGCCGAGATCGCCGAGGACCTCGCGGCGGAGGCGCCGATGCACCGCCTGCTGCAGGGCGAGGTCGCCTCGGGCAAGACGCTCGTCGCCCTCCGCGCCATGCTCGCGGTCGCCGAGAGCGGGGGCCAGTCCGCGCTGCTCGCGCCCACCGAGGTGCTCGCGGCGCAGCACCTCCGATCGATCGTCGCGACGCTCGGGCCCGACCTCGCCGCGGAGCTGATGCCGACGCTCGTCACCGGGCAGCTGCCCGCGGCCGAGCGGCGCCGGGCCGCGCTCCGGCTCGTCACCGGCCAGGCCCGCATCGTCGTCGGCACCCACGCCCTCCTGTCGGAGTCGACCGAGTTCTACGACCTCGGCCTCGTCGTCGTCGACGAGCAGCACCGGTTCGGGGTCGAGCAGCGCGAGGTGCTCCGCCGCAAGGGATCCGCCCCGCACACCCTCGTGATGACCGCGACGCCGATCCCGCGCACGGTCGCGATGACGGTCTTCGGCGACCTGGAGACCTCCACGATCCGGCACCTGCCGAAGGGCCGCGCGCCCATCGAGACCCACGTCGTGCCGCTCGCCGAGAAGCCCCACTGGATGCCGAACGTGTGGCGCCGGGCGGGGGAGGAGGTGGCCCGCGGCCGGCAGGGCTACGTGCTCTGCCCCGCGATCGGCGCCGACGAGCCGGAGGACGCCGACGACGAGCTGCTCGACGCCGACGACGCCCGCCCCATGGCGACCGTGACGGCGACGCTGAAGGACCTGCGCGCCCAGCCGGCGCTCGCCGGGCGGCGGATCGAGGCCCTCACGGGGCGGATGACCGGCGAGGAGAAGGACCGGGTCATGCGCGCCTTCGCCGCGGGCGAGATCGACGTGCTCGTCGCCACGACCGTCGTCGAGGTGGGCGTCGACGTCGCGAACGCGACCTTCATGATCGTGCTCGACGCGGACCGGTTCGGCGTCTCCCAGCTGCACCAGCTGCGCGGCCGGGTCGGCCGCGGCGGCCTCCCCGGGCTCTGCCTGCTCGTCACGACCGCGCCGGAGGGGACCCTCGGCCACGAGCGGGTGACCACCGTGGCGGGCACCACCGACGGGTTCGCGCTCGCGCAGGCCGACCTCGAGCTGCGGCGCGAGGGCGACGTGCTCGGGGCGAGCCAGTCGGGCGCGCGGTCGCAGCTGAAGCTGCTCCGGGTCACCCGCGACGGGGACATCATCCAGGACGCGCGGGACGCCGCCGCGGCCCTGCTCGACGAGGATCCGGCGCTCGAGGGGTACCCGGCGCTGCGGGCCGCGATCGAGCGCAGCAGCGACGAGGACGCCCGCGCCTTCCTCGACAAGAGCTGACGGCTCCCGCCGGTAGCCTGAGGCTCATCATGCCCCGCGTCGCCGTGATCCCCGGCTCCTTCGACCCGGTCACCCTCGGGCACCTCGACATCGTGAAGCGGGCGGCGACGCTGTTCGACCGCGTGCACGTGGTCGTGACCCACAACCCCGGCAAGGCGGCGCTGCTGCCGTTCACGCAGCGGGTCGCGCTGCTGGAGCAGGCGATCGCGGAGGCGGGCGTCGAGGGCGACGTCGTCGTCGACTCGTGGAGCGTCGGCCTGCTCGTCGACTACTGCGTCGAGGTCGGCGCCCAGGTGCTCGTGAAGGGCATCCGGTCGGCGACGGACACGGAGTACGAGACGCCGATGGCGATCGTCAACCGGAACCTCGCCGGGGTGGAGACCCTCTTCCTCATCGGCGACCCGGGCACGAGCCACGTCTCCAGCTCGCTGGTGCGGCAGGTGGCGTCGCTCGGCGGCGACATCACGCCGTACGTGCCCCGCGCCGTCGCCGAGGTGCTGCAGCCCGGCGGCAGGACCCCGCGTGACTGACGGCCTGCTCGTCGCGGTCTGCCGCGTGCACGGCCTGCTGCCCGACCGCGGCAACGGCACGACCGCCATCGACAAGCGCCCGGTCACGACCGGGGTGCGGGTGTCGCGGTTCGGGCTGTTCGGCGATGTGCAGGCGGACCGTGCGAACCACGGCGGCGAGGACCAGGCCGTCTACGCGTACGCCGAGGAGGACGCCGACGCCTTCGCCGGCGACCTCGGCCGGCCGATCCCACCGGGCCTGTTCGGGGAGAACCTGCGCACGCGCGGCATCGACGTCACCGGAGCGGTGATCGGTGAGCGCTGGCGGGTGGGGGAGCAGGTGCTGCTGGAGGTGACCTATCCCCGCACGCCGTGCGGCACCTTCGAACGGCGGATGGCGCTGCCCGGCTGGCAGGACCGGTTCCGGGAGCACGGCGCGTCCGGTGCCTACTTCCGGGTGCTGAAGGCCGGGTCGATCCGGGCCGGTGACAGGATCGCCGTCGTCGATCGGCCCGCCCACGGGGTGACGATCGGCCGCTGGTTCCAGCGGCAGGATCCCGACGACGCCCGGGCTCTGCTCGCCGCGCATGCCGAGGGCGCCGCCGTGCTTCGCGAGAAGCTCCGTCATCACGTCGAGCGGGCGATGCGCCGACCCCGCGTCTGAGGGACCCCGGCTGCGGATCCGCCGAGGGCACGGCCCCGAGCCGGATGGGAGGATGAGCCCGTGAGTGCACCGCAGTTCGGCTACGCCGCCATGCTCGAGCAGTTCCACCCCACCGAGGCCGTCGAGCTGTCCGCCTACGCGGAGTCGAAGGGCTTCTCCGGGGTGATGGCCGCGGACCACTTCCAGCCGTGGGTGCCCGCCCAGGGGCAGAGCGCGTTCGTCTGGAACGTGCTCACCGCGATCGGCGAGCGCACGACGGGCGACTTCGGACCCGGCGTCACCGCGCCCATCTTCCGCTGGCACCCGGCGATCGTCGCCCAGGCGTCCGCCACCCTCGCCGCCATGTACCCCGGCCGCCACTGGCTCGGCCTCGGCTCGGGGGAGGCCCTGAACGAGCACATCGTCGGGCAGTACTGGCCGGAGGCGCCGGAGCGGATCAACCGGATGTTCGAGGCCGTCGAGATCATCGACAAGCTGTTCACCGCGTCGCTGGCCGGCAAGGACGTCAAGCACGCCGGCAGGTACTTCACGCTCGAGTCCACCCGGCTCTGGACCATGCCGGAGCAGCGGCCCGAGATCCTCATCGCCACCGCGGGACCGGTGACCGCCAAGCGGGCCGGCCGCGCCGTCGACGGGCTCATCACCGTCGGGGCGCCGCTCGAGAAGATCTCCGGCCTGTTCCAGAAGTTCGACGACGGCCGCCGGGAGGCGGGCAAGGACGTCGACAGCGCGCCGAAGGTCCTGCAGCTCCACCTCTCCTGGGCGGCCACCGACGAGGAGGCCCTCGCGAACGCGATGCACGAGTGGCCGAACGGCGGCATGAAGTTCCCGAAGGGCGACATCCGCAGCCCGCTCGAGTTCGAGCAGATGGCGAAGATGGTGCGGCCGGAGGACTTCGAGGGCCGCATGGTGATCTCCGCGGACCCCGACGTGCACCGAGCCGGCATCCAGCGCTTCGCCGATCTCGGCTTCGACCGCATCTACCTCCACAACGTGGGCCGCAACCAGCGCGAGTGGATCGACGTCTTCAGTCGCGACGTGCTGCCGAAGATCACGCGATGATCAGCGCCTTCGCACCGGACGGCATCCCGGAGGTGCAGCCGGGGACGGACCTCGCCGAGCTCGTCGCCGACGCCGTCGGCGCGCTCGAGGACGGTGACCTCGTCGTCGTGTCGAGCAAGATCGTCTCGAAGGCCGAGGGCAGGCAGGTGCAGGCCGACGACCGCGAGGAGGCCATCACCGCCGAGACCGTGCGGGTCGTCGCGACCCGGCGTCAGCCGGGTGGCTCCGTGACCCGCATCGTCGAGAACCGGCTCGGCATCGTGGGTGCCGCGGCCGGCGTCGACGCGAGCAACGTCGCCGAGGGCACGGTGCTGCTCCTTCCGAAGGATCCGGACGCGTCCGCCCGCCGCATCCGGTCCGGCCTCGCGGAGCGGACCGGGCGTCGGGTCGGCGTGGTCGTCACCGACACGCTCGGGCGTCCGTGGCGGCACGGCCAGACCGACGTCGCGATCGGTGCGGCGGGGGTGGCGGTCGTCGACGACCTGCGCGGCACGCCGGACGCGACCGGCAGGCGGATGGACGTCACCGTGGTCGCCGTCGCCGACGAGATCGCCGCGATGGCCGACCTGGTGAAGGGCAAGACTGCGAACCGGCCGGTCGCGGTGATCCGGGGACTCGGCCGCCTGGTGACCGCGGAGGACGGCCCCGGGGCGCGGTCCCTCGTCCGCGTCGGCCCCGAGGACATGTTCCGGCGCGGCACCGACGAGGCGTACGCGGACGGCTACCGCGACGGCTACGCGGAGGGCTCGCGCGAGTCGACCGGCTGGCACGGCGACCGGGAGAGCGGAGGCGGCCAGTGATCGACTGGGTGGTGCTGGTCCCGATCAAGCGGTTCGCGGACGCGAAGACCCGGCTGCACCCTCGCGCGGACCGCGCCGCCGTGGCGGAGGCGGTCGCCCGGGACACGCTCGACGCGGTGGCCGGCGTTCCCCGCGTCCGGATGATCCTCGTGATGACCGACGACCCCGCCCTCGTCGAGGACCTCGCCCTGCCCGTCGCCGTCACCGTGCGGCTGCAGCGCGCGCCGGGCCTGAACAACGCGATCGCCGACGGCCTGCGCTACGCGCAGGAGTCGTGGCCGGAGTACGGCCAGGCGGTCCTGCTCGGCGACCTGCCCGCCCTCACCTCCGAGGCCCTGGAGGACACGCTCGCGGCCGCCGAGGAGCTGCCGCTCGCCCTCGTGCCCGACGCGTCCGGCAGCGGCACGGTGCTGATCACCGGGCAGCCGGGCGTCCCGCTGCTGCCGGCGTTCGGGGTCGGCTCCGCGCGGCGGCACCGCGACCTCGGCCACCGGCCGCTGCGGGCGCCCGAGCGCCTGCGCCGCGACGTCGACACCCCCGACGACCTGCAGGCCGCGATCCGCCTGGGCGTCGGCCGCCACACGGCCGCGACGCTGGGCCTCGCCGCGGCTCACTAGCTCCCTCCGTCCTCGCTTCTGCACACCTTCGGGGCATCTGCAGGGCGGCGCCGCCGTGCAACCGTCCCGAAGGCGTGCGGACGGTCCGACGGACGAGGGCAACCCTCAGGACGGCAGACAGGTCCCTGGCACACTGGGGCCATGCCCGACGACGAGCGACACGAGGATCCGCGACCCGAGCAGGGACCCGGCGACTCGCCCGATTCGCCGGACTGGATCCACCGGGCCGTCATCTACGGGGTGGACGTGCTGCGGTTCCAGGACTCGGACGGCGACGGGAACGGCGACCTGAAGGGTCTCGTGTCGCGCCTCGACCACATCCAGGCCCTGGGCGCGGACTGCATCTGGCTGCTGCCCTTCTACCCGAGCCAGCGACGCGACAACGGCTACGACGTGATCGGCCAGCTCGGCGTCGATCCGCGCATCGGCGAGCTCGACGACTTCCGGCTGCTCGCCGAGGAGGCCCACGCGCGCGGCATCCGGCTGCTGCTCGACATGGTGCTGCAGCACACCTCGAACCGGCATCCGTGGTTCCAGGCCGCCGAGTCGGATCCTCGGAGCCGGTTCCGGGAGTACTACATCTGGAGCGCGACCGAGCCGCCCGACAGCGAGTCGCAGAGCGCCTTCCCTGGCGAGGCCCACACGGACGGCATCTGGTCGTGGTCCGAGCGGGCGCGGGCCTTCTACCGCCACCAGTTCTACGACTTCGAGCCGGACCTGCGGATCGCCTCCGACGGCGTCTGGGAGGAGGTGAAGGGCATCCTCGACTTCTGGATCGCGCTCGGCGCGGACGGCTTCCGCATCGACGCCGCAGGCCTGCTCTTCGCCGACATCGGCCTGCCCGGCGACCAGGCCGACGCCGGGAAGCGGCTCGACGACCTCCGCCGCTACCTGAAGAAGCGGGCACCGGAGGTCGCGCTCCTCGGCGAGGTCGACCTTCCTCCCGAGCAGCTGCCCACCTACTTCGATCGGGGGCGCATCGACCAGCTGCTCGCCTTCCTGCCGAACAACGCACTGATGCACTCCCTCGCGACCGAGGACGCGGGCCCGCTCTGCGCCGCCGTGGCGCGGCACGACGAGGCGGTGCGGCACGGCGCGTGGCGCCAGTTCCTGCGCAACCTCGACGAGCTGAACCTGTCGCACCTCGCGGACGAGGACCGGGAGCGGGTGTTCGGCGTCTTCGCGCCCCACGAGAACGAGCGGATCTACGGCCGCGGCATCCGGCGCGGGTGGGCGCCGATGATGGAGCACGACCGGCGGATCCGGATGACGTTGAGCCTGCTGTTCGCGCTGCCCGGCGCGCCGCTCCTCGTCGCGGGCCAGGAGATCGGCACCGGCGACGACCTCGGGCTCGACGGCCGTGCAGCCGTACGGCTGCCGATGCAGTGGTCATCGGAGCCGGGCGGCGGCTTCTCGACGAGCCACGATGGCGAGGCGGCGCACCTCGTGACGGACGGCCCCTACGGCATCGCGCGCGTGAACGTCGCCGACCAGGAGCGCGACCCGTCGAGCCTGCTCCACCTCGTGCGGGCGCTCATCCGACTCTGGCGGGAGCACCCGGAGATCGCCTCGCCCCGGGTCGAGCGGCTGGAGGCGGATCGGGCGATCGTCGCGTTCCGCTACGACGGCATCGCGGTCGCCCACAACCTGGCGAAGGACCCCCGCCCGCTGCCCGAGGACCTGGCCGGCGGCGAGCTGCTGCTCGGCGACGAGACGGAGGACGGCCGGCTGCTCCCCGGCTACGGCTTCCGGTGGGTGCGGCTGCCCGACGGCCGGTAGGCCGGTTCAGCCGGACTTCAGACCGCCGGCGGGCTCGGTGTCGGGCGGCACGATGACCGCCGTGCCGAGCTCCTCCCGCTGCTCGCGGCGCAGCACGACGGGGAAGACGCGCAGCTTCACCTCGAGCGTCGGATGCACGTGCGCGGCCATCAGGTGCCCGCCGTGCAGCGTGCCGTCCTCGACGCCGAGCCCGATGTGCGCGTGCAGCATCGGTCCGTCCTCGCCGACGGCGACGTCGCCGATCAGCGAGACGACCTCGCACTGCTCGTCGAGCCGCCGCGGCCGGTACTCCTTCGCGACCGCGTCGAACCAGCCGAACTCGGCGTCGGACACCGCGCCGATCGCGGTGAACTCGGCCGCGCCGATGTCGCGGTCCCGCACGAACCCGGTCAGGGTCTCGAGCACCTCGTCGCCGTCGTCGAGGATGAGCAGGTGGACGGGAGCCGGCCCGTCGACGAGCAGGGTGGATCTCATCGTTCCTCCTCAGCGCGGCTGGGCCGGGTTCGTGGGCACGCCCTGGGACGGCGGGTTGATCTTCGGGCCCGCCGTCGCCGGGCCGACCGGCGAGCCGCCGGGCGCGCCCGACGCCACCTCCGGCATGGACTGCTCGACGGCACCGCTCGGCTCCGCGCCCCGCGCGAGCGCCTCGTGCCGGTGCCGCAGCACCTCGAGCACGGGCAGCCGGTTGCCGTGCGCCTCCTCGAAGTCGATCAGCCGCTGCACGCCGTCGGCGTCGAGCGCGCTGATCCGTGACGGCAGGGTGCCGACGGGGATGTGGTCGAAGTCGGGCAGCGGGAGATCGGTGCGCTCGCTCATCCCTCGACGGTAGGAACGCCGCCTCCAAGCCAGGTGCGCGCTCGCTGACCACCCCGTGACCCGCTCGCCGGCCCCGCCGCCGGGCGCACCGACGGCGGCTCAGGCGGTGCGGGAACCGAGCGCGAGGGCGAGCGCCTCGGCGGCGATCGCGGCCGACGCCTCGTCGTCGTGCATCCACAGCGGCACGGCCCTGGTCGGCACGTCCCTCTCCTCGAGGGCGGCGACGGCGGCCTCGTCGGAGGTGTCCACGAGCCAGCCGTCGAGCAACCCGCCCTGGCGACGGGAGCCGTAGTGCGCGCCGACGGCGGCCGCGCTGGTCTCCACGCCGATCGCCCGGAGGCAGGCGTCCGCCATGCCCCGCACCGCCGACCCGCCGATGATGGGGGAGACGCCCACGATGGGCCCCGGCGTGGCGAGCAGCGCCTCGCGAATCCCGGGGATGCCGAGGATCGTGCCGATCGAGACGACGGGGTTCGACGGCGCGAGCAGCACGACGTCCGCCTGGGCGAGGGCCGGCACGACGGGCGGTGCGGGCTTCGCCGTCTCGACGCCGACCTGCACGAACGCCTCCGCGGGCACCTTCGCCCGGGTGCGCACCCACCACTCCTCGAAGTGGAGGTCGCGCGGGGCGCCGTCCTCCTGGACGAGCACATGGGTCTCGACCTCGTCGTCCGTGGCCGGCACGAGCCGGACCCCGAGCGGCCACCGGGCGCTCAGCCGCTCGACGACCGCGGACAGGGGGAGCCCCTGCTGCAGCAGCGCCGTACGCGCGATGTGCGTGCCGAGGTCGAGGTCGCCGAGGGTGAACCACGGCCAGCCGACGCCGTAGGCCGCGAGCTCGCCGCTCACCCGTTCGCTCTCGCCCGCCCTGCCCCAGCCGCGGGAGGTGTCGTTCACGCCCGCGAGGGCGTAGAGCAGGGAGTCGAGGTCCGGCGTGATGCGCAGCCCGGCGAGCCACAGGTCGTCGCCGGTGTTCGCGACGACGGTGATCGACGCCGTGGACCCGCCGGCCCCGTCCGGCCACGCGGCGCGGGCGTGCCGGCGCAGTCCCCGCACGAACTTCGCGCCGCCCACCCCGCCGGCGAGCACGACGATGCGGGGGGCGGGCACCCCGTCAGCCTACGGACCCGGGGCGGGCCGCCTGCGCGCTCAGGACGCCTGACTGATCCGCACCGTGTTGCCCGACGGATCCCGGAACGCGCAGTCGCGGGGGCCCCAGGGCTGCTCGATCGGTTCCTGCAGCACCTCGGCACCCGCGGCCCGGGCCTGCTCGAAGGTCCGGTCGAGGTCGTCGGTGCGCAGGAACACCGGCGGCAGGGAACCCTTGACCAGCAGCTCGTGGATCGTGTCCGCCTCCGGCTCGGACCGCCCGGCGCGGGGGTCGGTGAGGACGATGTCCGGCCCCTCGGAGGCGCTCAGCGTGACCCAGCGGGAGCCGCCGGACGCGACGTCGTTCCGGATCTGGAAGCCGAGCGCGTCGCGGTAGAAGCCGAGCGCCTCCTCCACGTCGGCGACGGTGATCATCGTGTAGTTCAGTGCGACAGCCATGCGGCGAGGCTAGGACGGCGCGGAGCCGTGCGCTTCTCGGATCCTGCTCGCCTTCTCGCGCCTCGGCCGCGTGAGCACCCGCACCATGCAGGCCGGCATGGCCTCCTCCGCCGCATGGGTGCGCGCCCGGTAGGCCGAGGGCGTCTCACCGACGAGCTCGCTGAAGCGCGAGCTGAAGGACCCGAGCGAGGTGCAGCCCACCGTCATGCACGCCTCGGTCACGCTCGCGCCGGCGCGCAGCAGCGCCATGGCGCGCTCGACGCGGCGCGTCATCAGGTAGCCGTACGGCGTCTCG
The DNA here is from genome assembly GCA_025936735.1 of Amnibacterium sp. Taxonomy (GTDB): domain Bacteria; phylum Actinomycetota; class Actinomycetes; order Actinomycetales; family Microbacteriaceae; genus Amnibacterium. Next base: position 8,974 of record JAICSU010000034.1, on the reverse strand, counting down.
CCGTAGGCGTCCTTGAACCGGCGGGAGAAGTGCGCGGGTGACATGGCGGCGTGCTGCGCCATCGTCACCACGTCGAGCGGGAGCGCGTAGTCGCGGTCCATGAGGTCCCGCGCACGGCGCAGGAACACGAGCTCCTGGTGGCGTTGCGGGGTCATGCCCGGACGGTACCAGCGCTCTCCGGAGGCGCGCGCAGGGGGCGGCGGATCCCCGCGTAGAATCGCGGGCCGTGATCGCCCGCAACCCCTACGTCCAGAACGTGCGCGACCTCGTCCGCCATCCGGGCGAGATGCGCGAGCGCCACCTCGACTTCGCCGCGCCCGAGCACCTCGGGGAGGGCCTGGTCGCCGTCGCCGACGGCACGCCGATGGACATCGACCTGAAGCTCGAGTCCCTCCACGAGGGCGTCCTCGCGTCCGGCACCGTGCGGACGCACGCCGACGGCGAGTGCGCGCGGTGCCTCGCGCCGGTGTCCCTGCCGGTGGAAGTCGAGTTCGCCGAGCTTTTCGCGTATCCTTCCGAGGAACCGTTCGACCACTCGCTCCAGGGCGACACGCTCGACCTCGAGCCGGTGGTGCGGGACGCGGTGGTGCTGGCACTGCCCTTCCAGCCCGAGTGCGTCGACGGTTGCGAGGACCTCGACCTCGGCCCCGGCATCAACCTCATCACGGCGGATGCACCGAAGCCTGTGGACGCCCGCTGGGCGGCCCTGAAGGACTTCCCGGCCGCGGCAAGCGACAGAGAAGAGAGATAGCCATGGCGGTTCCGAAGCGCCGCAAGTCCCGCGCGAACACCCACGCGCGCCGCTCGCAGTGGAAGGCCGACGCGCCCACGCTGGTCAAGACGATCGAGAACGGCAAGGTCGTGTACTCGCTGCCCCACCGCGCCCGCGTGGTCGAGGGGTCGGACGGCGTGCCGCTGTACCTCGAGTACAAGGGCCGCCGGGTCGCCGACGCCTGACGTGCCGGGCGCCGACGCGCCCGCACCGCACCTGCTCGACGTGCTCGGGGTCGACATCGATCCCGAGCTGCTCGAGCTGGCGCTCACCCACCGCTCGTACGCCTACGAGCACGGGGTGAAGGACAACGAACGCCTGGAGTTCCTGGGCGACAGCGTGCTCGGCCGCGCCGTCACCGTGCTGCTGTACGAGCGGTACCCGGACGAGCCGGAGGGCGCGCTCGCGAAGCGACGGTCCGGCATCGTGTCGACGGTGGCGCTGGCCCGGGTCGCCCGCGCCATCGGGCTCGGCCGGTACATCCGGCTGGGCCGCGGCGAGGTGCGGACGGGCGGCGACGCGAAGGCGTCGATCCTCGCCGACACCGTCGAGGCGCTGATCGGCGCCGCGTTCCTCTCCGTCGGCAGCGAGGCCGCCGAGGCGTTCGTGCTGCGGCTCGTCGCGCCGCTGCTCGAGGACCCGGACCGGGCAGGACCGGGCACGGATCCGAAGACCGCCCTCCAGGAGGTCGCGGCGCGCCGCGGCGCGGGCGCGCCCGTCTACCGGGTCGAGGGCGCAGGGCCCGAGCACGCGCGCGTGTTCACCGCGACCGTCACGATCGGCAGCCTCGCCGCGGCGAGCGGCGAAGGCACGAGCAAGAAGCAGGCCGAGACGGCCGCGGCCTGGGCCGCCTACCAGCTGCTCGTGAAGGGCGCGACCGCTGCCGATGCCTGAGGTGGCCCGTGCCTGAGCTGCCCGAGGTCGAGGTCGTGCGCGCCGGCCTCGAGCCCGTCGTCGCCGGCGCCCGCATCCTCGGCGTCGAGGTGATCGAGCCGCGGTCGCTGAAACGCCACCCGCAGGGCGTCGCCGACTTCGAGGAGCGACTCGCGGGGCGGCGCATCCGCGCGGTCGTGCGCCGCGGCAAGTTCCTCTGGCTGCCGCTCGAGGACGGGCCGGCGGAGGCCGTGCTCGCGCACCTCGGGATGAGCGGCCAGCTGCTCCTCCGCACCGAGGACGCGTCGAACGACCGGCAGCTGCGTGTCAGGCTCGTGCTCGAGAGCCCCGCGTTCGGGCCGATCACCGTCGCGTTCGTGGACCAGCGGATCTTCGGATCCCTCGCCGTCGATCCGCTCGTCCCGACCGCCGACGGAGCCCCGGGGGGACGGGGCGACGACGCCGCGCTCGTGCCCGCGCAGGTCGCGCACATCGCCCGCGACCCCCTCGACCCCGCGTTCGACGACCGCGGGTTCGTGCGGCGGCTGCGCGCCCGTCGCACCGGGATCAAGCGGGCGCTGCTCGACCAGACGCTGATCTCCGGCATCGGCAACATCTACGCCGACGAGGCGCTCTGGGCGGCCCGGCTGCACTTCGACGCCCCGACCGACCGCCTGTCCCGCGCCGCGGTGCTCGTCCTGCTCGCCGAGCTGCGGCTCGTGCTGGAGCGTGCGCTCGCGGACGGGGGCACGAGCTTCGACGCCCAGTACGTCAACGTGAACGGCGCCTCCGGCTACTTCGGGCAGCGGCTGAGCGTCTACGGCCGCGCGGGGAGGCCCTGCCCCCGCTGCGGCACCCCGATCGTCCGCGAGCCCTTCATGAACCGCTCCAGCCATCGCTGCCCGGTGTGCCAGCGGCCGCCCCGACGGGCCCGTTCCGCTCCCTGACCGGGCCGGTCCTCGTGCAGGTACTTGCACCTGCACAACCGACGTTCAGACGAGCGGAGTACCCCTGATCGGGGGCGGTCCCACCGCCTCGATCGGAACGATGCGGCCCGTGCGGAGGCTCCGCCGGCGGCCGCGATGTGCGGGAGGACGAGCATGGCGACGGTCAGCGATTTCCTGATCCAGCGGATCAAGGACTGGGGGGTGTCCCGGGTCTTCGCGTTCCCTGGCGACGGGATCGGGGAGCTCGACGGAGCGCTCGGCAAGGCGGCCAGGAAGGGCGAGGGGCTCGACTACATCCGGCCCACCCACGAGGAGATCTGCGCGCTGATGGCCACGGCCCACGCGAAGTTCACCGGCGAGGTCGGCGTCTGCATGGCCACCTCGAGCCCGGGAGCGTTCCACATGCTGAACGGCCTCTACGACGCGAAGATGGACAACCAGCCGGTCGTCGCGATCGTGGGGCAGCAGGGACTCGACTCGCTGGGCACGTTCTCCCAGCAGGAGAACAACCTCGAGCGCACCTTCGAGGACGTCGCCGCGTACGTGCAGACGATCGTGTCGCCCGCGCAGGCCCAGGCCGTGATCGACACCGCGTTCCGCACCGCCATCGCGCGCAAGCAGCCGTGCGTGATCGTGTTCCCGCACGACGTGCAGGCGATGGACGCGGTCGAGCCGACCGCTGCGCACTGGATCGCGCGCACGAGCGACGCCCCCGCCCACGTCGGCGTCACCCCGCCGCTCGACGAGATCCGCAAGGCCGCGGACATCATCAACGCGGGGCAGCGGGTCACCTTCCTCGTCGGGCATGGTGCCGTCGGGGCGACCGACGAGGTGATCGAGGCCGCCACCATCGCGGGGGCCGGCATCGTCACGGCCCTCCGCGGCAAGGAGGTCGTGCCGGCCGACGTCCCGTTCCACACGCAGCAGGTCGGCCTCCTCGGCTCGCTGCCGAGCCTCCACCAGATGCAGGACTGCGACACCCTGCTGATGCTCGGCACGAACTACCCGTACGGCGAGTTCCTCCCGAAGACGGGGCAGGCCCGTGCGGTCCAGGTCGACCTCCGCCCCGAGCAGCTCGGCCTGCGGTACCCGACCGAGGTGAACCTGTGGGGGGACGTGAAGGCCACCCTCACGGCACTGATCCCGATGCTCGAGCGGAAGACGGACCGCTCCTGGCAGGAGAAGATCGAGGGGGAGTGGCCCGGCTGGGAGCGCGAGATGCTCGACCAGGCGATGCAGTCCTTCCCGGACGGCGGCAACCCGCGCCGCATCTTCCACGAGCTGAACAAGCGGCTGCCGGAGAACGCGATCGTCACCTGCGACGCGGGCACCACCGCCGACTGGTACGGGCACCACATCCGCCTGCGCCGCGGGATGAAGGGCGACCTCTCCGGCCGGCTCGCGACGATGCTCGCCGCGATGCCCTATGCGGAGGCGGCGAAGTTCGCCTACCCGGACCGCACCGTGATCTGCACGATCGGTGACGGGGCGTTCCAGATGCTCGGGATGAACGAGCTCATCACGATCAAGAAGTACATGCACAAGTGGTCGAACCCGCAGTTCATCGTGATCGTGCTGCACAACGACGACCTCGCACAGGTCTCCTGGGAGATGCGGACGGAGGACGGCAACCCCGTCTGGGAGGGCTCGCAGGACGTGGAGAGCGTCGACTACGCCGGCTGGGCCGAGCTGCTCGGCTTCAAGGGCATCCGCGTGAAGGAGGACGACTTCGCGGCGGCGGCGATCGAGGCCGCGCTCGCGCACCGAGGGGTCACCGTGATCGACGACTACGTGACCCGCAACGCTCCTCCGCTGCCCGCGAAGATCACGTCGGAGTACCGCAACAACATGATCAAGGCGATGCTGAAGGGCGACCCCCACGAGATCCCGACGCTCGTCGACTCGGCCGAGGCGCTCGTGCACGAGGGCGTCGACCGGGTGAAGGGTGCGCTCCACATCGGCCGCGGCGCCGACCAGAACACCTGAGCCGGGCGCGATGCCCGCCACGGTCCTCCCCGCCCCCACGGTGCGACCCCCGGCCGCACCGCCGGATCCGTCCGCGCTCGAGCGGGCCCTCCGCGCGGCGGTCGACGGCGAGGTGCGCTTCGACGCGGGCTCGCGGGCCGCGTACTCCACCGACTCGTCCAACTACCGGCAGGTGCCGATCGGGGTGGTGGTGCCGCGCACGGTCGACGCGGCCGTCGCGGCGGTGGCCGTCTGCCGGCGCTTCGGGGCGCCTGTGCTGTCGCGCGGGGCCGGGACGAGCCTCGCCGGCGAGTGCACGAACACGGCGGTGGTGATCGACTGGACCAAGTTCGTGAACCGCGTGGAGCACCTCGACGTCGAGGGGCGCATCGCGCTCGTGCAGCCGGGCATCGTGCTCGACGAGCTGAACCGCGTCGCCGGCGCGCACGGGCTGATGGTCGGCCCGAAGCCCGCCACCCACGACCACTGCACGATCGGCGGGATGGTCGGCAACAACTCGTGCGGCTCGACCGCGCAGGCCTACGGGAAGACGGTCGACAACATCCGCCGCATGGAGGTGCTGCTCTACGACGGCACGCGGATGTGGGTCGGCGGCGACGGGGACCGCTACGACGAGGTCGTGGGCGTAGGCGGCCGCCCCGCTGCCATCTACCGGGCGCTGAAGGCGCTCGCCGACGAGTACGGCGACGACATCCGCGCCCGGTACCCCGACATCCCGCGCCGGGTGTCGGGCTACAACCTCGACGACCTGCTTCCCGAGAAGGGCTTCGACCTCGCCCGTGCCCTCTGCGGCTCGGAGTCGACGCTCGTCACCGTGCTGCGGGTCGAGGTGCGGCTCGTGCCGGTGGTGCCCGCCAAGCGGCTCGTCGTGCTCGGCTACCCGGACCTCGCGACCGCCGCCGACGACGTCCCCACGATCACCGCTCACGACCCGCAGCTCGTCGAGGGGATGGACGACAAGGTCACCGGACACGAACGCGCGGAGCACCGCAACGCGGACGCCATCGCGCTGCTCCCCGAGGGCCACGCCTGGCTCATGGTCGAGTTCGGCGGCGACGACCCCGAGGCGGCGCAGCGGCGCAGCGAAGCGTTCCTCGCCGCCTTCCGGCGAGACGGCGGCCCCTCCGTCCGCGTCTTCGACGACCCCGCGGACCAGCGGGCCCTCACCGCCGTGCGGGAGGCCGCCCTCGGCGTCAGCGCCTGGGCGCCGGGCCAGCACGCGGCCTGGCCGGGCTGGGAGGACGCCGCGGTACCACCGGACCGGCTCGGTGCCTACCTCCGCGACTTCTCCCGGCTGCTGACGGAGTTCGGGCTGGCCTCCGCCTCGATCTACGGCCACTTCGGTCAGGCGTGCGTGCACAGCCGCATCCCGTTCGAGCTCGCGACGGCCCGCGGCATCAACGACTTCCGGCGCTTCGTGGAACGCGCCGCGCGGCTCGTCACCGACTACGGCGGGTCCCTCTCGGGCGAGCACGGCGACGGTCAGGCGCGCGGCGCCCTCCTCCCGATCATGTACGGCGACCGGATCGTCGAGGCGTTCCAGCGGATGAAGGCGCTCTTCGACCCCGCGAACCGGATGAACCCGGGCAAGGTGGTCTTCCCGCTCGGCGTCGATGAGGATCTGCGGCTCGGCGCCGGCTACGCGCCCCACGCCGGCCCCGTCCATTTCGCCTACCCCGACGATCAGGGCCTGTTCGAGAACGCCGCCCTCCGCTGCGTCGGCGTCGGCGCCTGCCGCAGCCACGAGGGCGGCGTGATGTGCCCCTCCTACCGGGCGACGGGGGAGGAGGAGCACTCGACGCGGGGGCGTGCGCGCCTGCTCTTCGAGATGGTGAACGGGCGGCAGAAGGACGGGCCGATCCGGGACGGCTGGCGCTCGACCGCGGTGAAGGACGCCCTCGACCTCTGCCTCGCCTGCAAGGGCTGCCGGAGCGACTGCCCGGTGAACGTGGACATGGCGACCTACAAGGCCGAATTCCTGTCGCACCACTACGCCGGCCGCATCCGCCCGATGGCGCACTACTCGATGGGCTGGCTGCCGCTCGCCGCCCGGGTGGCGCGGCTCGCGCCCGCGGTGGTCAACGCCGTCACGCACCTGCCCCTGCTGCGGGCCGTCGCGCGGCGGGTCGCCGGCGTCGACGGGGGACGGCCCTTGCCGGTCTTCGCCGCCACCCCGTTCACGACGCGGATGCGGGGGCGCCGGCCGGGCGGCAGCGGGATGCAGGGCGAGGTCGTGCTCTTCCCCGACACGTTCACGAACGCGTTCCACCCCGCCGTCGGGGAGGCCGCCGTCACCGTGCTCGAGGACGCCGGCTACCGCGTGATCGTGCCGCAGGAGCCGCTCTGCTGCGGCCTCACCTGGATCTCCACCGGGCAGCTCGACGTCGCGAAGCGCGTGCTCAGGCACACCGCCGCCGCGCTCGCGCCCTACCTCGAGCGCGGCGTGCCGATCGTCGGCCTCGAGCCGAGCTGCACCGCCGTCTTCCGGTCGGACGGCCCCGAGCTCCTGCCGGGGGACCCCGACGTCGCGCGGCTGAAGCGCGGCATGCGCACCCTCGCCGAGGTGCTGCAGGGCACCGACGGCTGGTCGCCGCCGCGGCTCGAGGTCGACGCCGTCGTCCAGCCGCACTGCCACCAGCACGCGGTGCTCGGCACGGAGGCGGACGAGCAGGTGCTCGCCGCGGCCGGCGTCGACGCGACGACCCTCGGCGGGTGCTGCGGACTCGCGGGGAACTTCGGCTTCGAGGCGGGCCACCTCGCCACGTCCATCGCCGTCGCGCGCACCGAGCTGCTGCCGGCCGTCGACGGGGCCGACCCGGGCACGGTGGTGCTCGCGGACGGGTTCAGCTGCCGCACCCAGGTCGAGCAGCTGTCGGACGGCCGGCAGGCGATGCATCTCGCCGAGCTGCTCGCGGCGGGGATCGAGGGCCGCGACCTCGGCGACCCGGACCGCCTGCTGTCCCGTCCCGCCCGTCCGCAGCGCGTCGCACGGCGTCGCATCCGCCGGGCCGTCCCGTTCGTGAAGGAGGCCCGCCGATGACCGGCGCTCTCGACGCCCTCACCGCCCGCGTGTACACCGTGCCCACCGCGATGCCGGAGACGGACGGCACGGCGGCGTGGGACGCGACGACGGTGGTGACGGTCACCGCGGAGGCGGACGGCGAGACCGGCCTCGGCTGGTCGTACACCGATCCCCGCGCCGCGCGCATCGTCGCCGGTGTCCTCGGGCCGCTGCTGACCGGCAGCGACCCCGATGACCTGGCCGCCATCCGGCACCGGATGCTCGCCGCGACGAGGAACATGGGCGCGACCGGCGTCGTCGCCTCCGCCATCTCCGCGGTCGACATCGCCCTGTGGGACCTGAAGGCGCGCCGGCTCGGCCGGTCCGTCGCGGGCCTGATCGGCCGCGCGCACGACGCCGTCCCCGTCTACGGCAGCGGTGGGTTCACCGACTACTCGGACGAGCACACGGCCGCCGAGCTGCGCGGCTGGCTCGAGCTGGGCATCCAGAACGTGAAGATCAAGATCGGCGCCTCGTGGGGCGCCCACCCGGTGCGGGATCTCGAGCGGATCGCGCTCGCCCGCCGCACTGTCGGGGACGCCGTCGGCCTCTTCGTCGACGCGAACGGCGGCTACAGCGTCGGGGAGGCGATCCGCGCGGAGCGGGCCTTCCGGGAGTACGGCGTGATCTGGTTCGAGGAGCCCGTGTCGTCCGACTACCCGGAGCAGATGGCGAGGGTGCGCCGGGCGGCGCTCGCCGACGTGGCCGCGGGGGAGTACGTGTGGCGGCCGAGCGACGCCGCGGCGCTCGTCGAGGCCGGCGCCGTCGCGTGCCTGCAGCTCGACGTCACCCGCTGCGGCGGCTACTCCGCGTGGCTCGAGGCCGCCGCCTACGCGGGGCTGCACGGCCTGCAGGTGTCGGGGCACTGCGGCCAGCACCTCACCGTGCACGTCGCGGCGGCCACCCCGAACGCCCGGCACCTGGAGTACTTCGTCGACCACCTGCGGGTCGACACGGCGCTGTTCGACGGCCTGCTGCCGGTCGTCGACGGCCGGCTCGCCCCGGACCCCTCGGTGCCGGGGCACGGGATGCGGCTCGCGCCACGAGCCGACCGGTACCGACAGGAGGAAGACGGATGACCACCACGACGGAGCCGGTCGGCGACGCACTGCTGCGCGGCCCCTCGGTCAGTGAACCCACCAGGCGGCCGGCGGGCCCCGGCCGGCGCGGGAAGATCGTGGTCGAGTGGCTCACGACCACCGACCACAAGAAGATCGGGTACCTGTACCTGACGACGTCGTTCGCGTACTTCATGATCGGCGGCGTCCTGGCGCTCGTGATCCGGGCCCAGCTGTTCGAGCCGGGGCTGCACGGCCTGCAGGTGTCGGGGCACTG
>JAICSU010000023.1 GCA_025936735.1 Amnibacterium sp. | reverse complement strand
AGGCGCGGGGCGTGTCCCTCGATCCCACGCACAGCCCGATCCTCGACGTCTACGGGGAGAACGCGCTCCGCTATCGGCTGCGAGCCCATCCGGACGTCGCGGAGATCCATCACCCCGACCTGCTTCAGGGGGCGACGACCCGACCGGAGGCGGCGCCGTCGCGTTAGGGTTTCGAGGTGTTCCTGCGCTCCTGTCGTCGGCTCTGACCCAGACCCGTCAACCGCTGCGCCGACCGGCGCGGACCGCGCAGGAGACAGCATGCGATTCGCCTCATCCGTCCTCGATCTCATCGGGGACACACCACTCGTACGGCTGAACGTCGTCACGGCCGGACTCGCTCCGACCGTGCTCGCGAAGGTGGAGTACCTGAATCCGGGCGGGTCGGTGAAAGATCGGATCGCCGTGAAGATCGTCGATGCCGCGGAGCGCGACGGTCTGCTGCGGCCGGGCGGCACGATCGTCGAGCCGACCAGCGGCAACACAGGCGTCGGCCTCGCGCTCGTGGCGCAGCAGCGCGGATACCGCTGCATATTCGTCGTCCCGGACAAGGTCGGTGAGGACAAACGAGCGGTGCTGTCCGCATACGGGGCGGAGGTCGTCGTCGCGCCGACGGCGGTGGCCCCCGACGACCCGGCCTCCTACTACAGCGTCTCCGACCGCCTTGCCCGCGAGATTCCCGGCGCCTTCAAGCCGAACCAGTACGCCAACCCGAACGGGCCGGCGAGCCACTACGCCACCACGGGCCCCGAGATCTGGCGCGATACCGACGGACGGCTCACCCACTTCGTCACCGGTGTCGGTACCGGCGGAACGATCAGTGGCACCGGCCGCTACCTGAAGGACGTCTCATCCGGCCGGGTGCGCGTCATCGGCGCCGATCCAGAGGGCTCGGTGTACTCCGGCGGGACCGGCCGCCCCTACCTGCTCGAAGGCGTCGGCGAGGACTTCTGGCCCGCAGCATACGACCCCACCGTGCCCGACGACGTGCTCCCGGTCTCCGACGCGGAAGCGTTCCGGATGACGCTCCGGCTCGCCCGCGAGGAGGGCCTCCTCGTCGGCGGGTCGAGCGGCATGGCCGTGGTCGCCGCGCTCCGCGTCGCCGAGCGGCTCGGCCCCGACGACGTGCTCGTCGTCCTGCTGCCCGACGGTGGTCGCGGCTACCTCGCGAAGATCTTCAACGAGGAGTGGATGCGTTCCTACGGCTTCGAGGAGCCGACCGAGGGCACCACGGTCGATCATGTGCTCCGTTCGAAGCACGAGGGGCTGCCGGACCTCCTCGCCGTCCGCCCGGGGGACTCGGTCCGTGACGCCATCGCCACGATGCGTCGGTACGGCGTCTCCCAGCTGCTCGTACTGAACGCGGATCCGCCCGTCGCGATGGGCGAGGTCGTCGGGGCCGTCGACGAGCGCCGCCTGCTGGACCACGTCTTCAGCGGAGCCGGCGATCTCCGCGACGCGGTCGGCCCGCTCGCCGGGCCGCGGCCGCCGCTGATCGGTGCGCACGAGCCGATCGCCGCCGCCCGGGCCGCACTCGGCCACGGCGACGTCCTGCTCGTCACCGTCGGCGGCCGTCCCGTCGGCGTCGTCACCCGATCCGACCTGCTCGCGTTCGTCAGCGAGTGACCAGAAGGAGCAGCAGATGACCGAGACCCCCTCGCAGGGCTTCGCCACCCGGGCCGTGCACGCCGGCCAGGAACCGGATGCGTCGACCGGCTCGATCATCCCGCCCATCCACCAGACGTCCACGTTCGTGCAGGACGGCGTCGGGGGCCTCCGCGGCGGCTACGAGTACGGCCGCAGCGGCAACCCCACCCGCGCGGCGCTCGAGGTTCAGGTCGCGGCGCTCGAGCAGGGCGACGACGCCATCGCCTTCGCCTCGGGTCTCGCCGCCGAGGACGCGCTCCTGCGCGCGGTGCTGCAGCCCGGCGACCGGGTGGTGCTCGGCGACGACGCCTACGGGGGCACGTACCGCCTGCTGACCCGCATCCACGAGCCGCTCGGCGTGCGGCTCGACACCGTAGACCTCACCGATCCGGCCGCGGTCGAGGCGGCGTTCGCCCAGCCGGTGCGGATCCTCTGGGTCGAGACGCCCACCAACCCGTTGATGAAGGTGGTGGACATCGCGGCCCTCGCTGCCGCCGGGCACGAGCACGGCGCGCTCGTCGTCGTCGACAACACGTTCGCCTCGCCGGCCCTCCAGCAGCCGCTGCGGCTCGGCGCCGACGTCGTCGTCCATTCGGCGACGAAGTACCTGGGGGGACACTCGGACGTGCTCGGCGGCGTCCTGGTCATGAACGACGAGGGCCTCGCGGAGCGGGTGCGGTTCCTCCAGTTCGCGGCCGGAGCCGTTCTCGCCCCCTTCGAGGCCTGGCTGCTCACCCGCGGCATCAAGACGCTCGAGTTGCGGATGCGACGCCACACGGAGAGCGCCACTGCGATCGCGGGGCAGCTCGCCGCCCATCCGGCCGTGGAACGGGTGTACTACCCGGGTCTCTCCGACCATCCCGGCCACGAGATCGCACTGAAGCAGATGTCCGGCGCGGGCGGAATGCTGTCGGTCGCTCTCGCGGGCGGAGAGCGTGCGGCACGGACGCTCGCGGAAGGCACCCGCATCTTCGCCCTCGCCGAATCGCTCGGCGGCGTCGAGTCGCTCATCGGCTATCCGAGCCTCATGACCCACGCGTCCGTCCGAGGCACCCCGCTCGCCGTGCCGGAGAACGTCGTGCGGCTCTCGATCGGCATCGAGGACCTCGCGGACCTGCAGGAGGACCTCGCCGATGCGCTCGGCCGGGTGTGAGGGCGCGCAGCGGGGGAGTGGGATCGACGTACCCCGATCCCATGCCGAGCGCTCGCACCGCCTACCTCGGCGACGGCGGGCTCGGAGCGCCGCTGATCGTGCTCTGCGCACGGATACTCGGCGGTGCGCTGCTTGTGGCCGCGGGCGCCATCCTCGCCCGGCGCCGTCGGGTCGCGCAGGACCGCCGCATCGTGGCGGAACTCGCCGCAACGCCGAAGCCGCCTGAGCGGCTTGGGGAAACGGGCAGCCTGCACGGCGCCGTGCGCACCAACACGGGCTGGACGATCGCGGGTGCGCGGGTGCGCGGGTGCGCGGGTGCGCGGGTGCGCGGGTGCGCGTGTGGTCGTGCTGGACGAGCGTCGCGACGAGGCGGCCCGAGCACTCACGGACGAGGATGGGGAGTACCGGCTGCCGAAGGTCGCCTTCGGCCTGCATCACTTGGTCGTGTCGGCGGTGCACGGCGAGCCGGTGGTCGTCTCCATCGCGCTGCATTCTTCCCGCAGCACGTCTGACGGGACGTGCTGCTGTTGGGCTGGAGCGACCCCGCCGGCAACCTGATGCTCGTCGGCCCCAGGCAGACGTGCTGACCGAGAGCCGACTGGTACGCCGTCGATTGCGCCGATCGGACCGGGTGCGCAGGCGCGCCCCGGCGGAGCGCTTGGCCCGTGGCAGGCCATCTCCACGGCCGTTTCTGACGGCTACGCCGCCACCCCTCCCCGAGATTCGTGTCGCGGCGGGGTCACGCGGTTGGCCCCTGTACTTCAAAGGCGCGGTCGACGGGCGGGAGGATGCTCGGCATGATCCGCAACCGTTCCGCTCCTCCGTTCGCGGTGATGCCGGTGCTGAGCTATCCGGACGTCTCTGTCGCTGTCGAGTGGCTGAGCCGGACGTTCGGGCTGGTAGAACACGTCCGGGTGGGGGAGCACCGCGCCCAAATGGGATTCGGGGACGGCGCGCTGTTCGTCGCTGACACGTCCAACGGTCGGACTGCCCCCGCGACGGAGCTGAGCCATTCGGTGATGGTTCGTGTCCCCGATATCGACGAGCACTATCGGGTCGCGGTGGCGGCCGGCGCGCAGGTCCTCGCTGAGCCAGCTGACCATCCCTACGGGGAGCGGCAGTACACGGCGGTGGACCTGGCAGGCCACCGGTGGACGTTCACGCAGTCGGTCGCCGATGTGGCACCGGAGGAGTGGGGTGGCACTACGGTCATCCCGTGGTGACCGACCGGACTCGACCTGCGGCCCGGGGTCACTCTTCACGCAGGTAGTGGTCGAGACGGCCGATACCGGCGTGGGCTTCCTTACCAGCTGGTTGGCGTAGCGGCGGGAGATGCCATCGGAGGCGTGCCCGGAGATCCCGGCGTAGACGCCCACTCGATCCCGGCGTGCTAGGCCATGGTCGTGTGGCTTGCCACATTCGCTGCGACCGTCGTACGCACCTCCGGGCGGCGGGCTGCGCCTGCAGGAGGTGACCAAGACCGACTCCCCGACGCGGCCCGCCCGAGGGCGAATATTCGGGGTAAGTTCGGGCCCGACCTTTCGCCTGATGCAAGTAGCCCGGGATCTCGCGGCAGAAGTGGGCCCCGTGGGGCTCGAACCCACGACCCAGGGATTAAAAGTCCCTTGCTCTACCGACTGAGCTAGAGGCCCGCCGTCTCAGGCTAGTCGCGCGAGCGGGTCAGGCCCGGCTGCGGATGTAATTGAGGATCCAGCCGATGATCCCCACGATGATGAGGATCACGGCGATCCAGAACAGCCAGAACAACGCCTTCACGGCGAAGCCGAGGATCGCGAGGATGATGCCGATGACGAGCAGGGCTATGAAGAGTCCGACCATGAGGGAACAGTAGAGCCGCTCGCTGGAAATCGTCAGTGAATCATCATGTAACGGTCGGCGGAGGGCCAGCGGGCTGGGATGCGGGTCCCAAGCTTCGACAGGACCCGACTGGCGTCGACAACGCTCAGCACGCGGAGGGCGAACGCCGTTGGGGGCGCCCCGCGCATCTGCTCCGTATCGTGGACGGATGCCTGAACCGTCGTTCCACCGACCGGTCCGCTTCCCCTCGGAGCAGTTCGAGTTCGTGAAGGGCGGCGAGGACCCGGCCGTCATCGCACGCACCGCGCACGAGACCGCGCAGGCGCTGGTGAGCCGGGTGCGCGCGGACCCGGATCCGGAGATCGTCGCCCGCCTCGTCGCGTTCGCGGAGCTCGAGGGGATCGACGCCGTCGCCGAGCTCTGGTCCCGCGCCGGCGCGCACAGCCTGCCCGGCGCCCTCTGGCGGCTCTACCTCCTGCGCGAGATGATCCGGCGGGACGCCGCCGTCGTCACCCTCGCCTACGAGCGTGGGGTCGCCCGCCTGAGGTCCATCGACGCCCTCGTCGCCGGCGCCCCGACGCCTGCGGGACCGGAGGAGCTGCTGGCCGTCGCCGACGAGATCCTCCGCGGGGTCTTCGAGGGCGACCTCGGCCTCGCCCTCGATCGAGCAGCCGCGTTCGCGCGAGTGAGCGCGTCCGGCTGCACCGATCTCGCGGACGACGCCGACGTCACCGAGCCGGCCCGGGCGGAGTCGCTCACCAGACGGGCCGCGCGTCTCGCCAAGCTCGCAGACGAACTGACGGTCAGTGCCAGGCTCTGGCGGGACGGCGTTTTAGACTAGGGGCGGCCTTCGGGCCACCCGCCGGGCCGCAGTAACCCCGGGCTCCATTTTTCGCCGCTCCGAGCGGCCTCGCGCCGAGAGGCGTTTCTGCGGTCCGGCACTCTCCCAGTCACGGCGGCAATCCGCGCGCCCCCGGGCAACGGATACCCCTTCGTGAGCGCGCCGCAGCCGGACCGATACCCCGCGGGATCGCGATCCCGCACGCGTGCGGAGGATCGATGGGGCATGCTGGCCGTCATGGACCCCGCCGGAGACGCGATCTCCGGCACCAGGGACGAGTCGAACGAGGACCTGCTCGCCCGCGTCGCCGCCGGCGACAAGGCCGCCTTCGCCCGCCTCTACGACGCCACCGCGCCTCGGCTGTTCGGTTTGGCCCGTCGCCTGCTGATCGATTCCGCGCAGGCGGAGGAGGTGACCCAGGAGGTCTACCTCGAGATCTGGCAGTCCGCGACGCGCTACGAGGCGTCCCGCGGGTCCGCGATGGGATGGATGCTCACGCTCGCGCACCGCCGCTCCGTGGACCGCATCCGCTCCGCGCAGTCGAGTCGCGACCGCGACACGAGGATCGGCATCCGCGACTTCGACCGCGAGTACGACCAGGTCGCCGAAGCGGTCGAGGTGCGGATCGAGAGCGAACGGGTCAAGCGCGCGCTCGAGAAGCTGACCGAGCTGCAGCGGCAGGCCGTGACCCTCGCCTACTTCAAGGGCTTGAGCCACACCGAGGTGGCGACGATGCTGCACGTGCCGGTCGGAACCGTGAAGACCCGGCTCCGCGACGGCATGATCCGGTTGCGTGACGAGATGGGGGTGACGACATGACGTCGTCCGACGACGCCCATCTGCTGAGCGGCGCCTACGCGCTGGACGCGGTCTCGAAGGAGGAGGCGGCCGAGTTCGAGGCGGAGATGCGCTCCTCCGAGGAGCTCCGCGGCGAGATCGCCGGGCTCACCGACACCGCCGTGGTGCTCGGACTCTCCGTGCCGCCCGCCGAGCCGCCCCCCGCGCTCCGGGCGCGCCTGCTCGACCTGATCGACACCACCCCGCAGCTGCCGGCCGAGGAGTCGCAGCCGGCGACGGCGACGGCGGAGGCCGAGCCGGCCGGCGCGGCCGAGCCCCCCGCGACGGCGGAACGGATGCCGGAGGGCGGGCACCGGGTGCCCCACCGCATCCGCCGGCGCCGTCCGGTGCTCCTGCTTGCCGTCGCGGCGGTCGCCGTGCTGCTGTTCGGCGGCGGCCTGCTCGTGGACCGGGCTGTCTTCTCGCCCGGCTCATCGCAGACGACGTCCGCGTTCTCCAAGATCGCGGGAGCGCCCGACGCCCAGCGCACCGAGGCGCCCGTCGCGGGCGGCGGCACCGCGACGGTGTACTGGTCGCACTCGCTGAACGAGTCCGCGGTCGTGCTGAACGGTGTGCAGAAGCCCGCCGACCGCTCCCTGCAGATGTGGGTCGTCAGCGGATCCACCGCGAAGAGCGTGGGCCTGTTCGACCCGCCGGCGGGCCAGAACTACGAGGTCATGAAGGGCGCGCTGAGCCCGAAGCAGGCCGTCGCGGTCACGGTCGAGCCGGCGGGCGGCTCCCCGAAGCCGACGACGAAGCCGATCGTCGTGCTGCCCGCCGCGTAGGACCGCTCGCGCGGATCAGCCGAAGCGCCCGGACACGTAGTCCTCGGTCGCCTTCACCTTCGGCCGGGAGAACATGACCCGGGTGTCGTCGTACTCGATGAGCCTGCCCGGCTCGCCCGTCCCCGCGGTGGTGAAGAACGCCGTGCGGTCCGAGACCCGCGACGCCTGCTGCATGTCGTGGGTGACGATCACGATCGTGTAGTCCCGCTTCAGCTGCCCGATGAGGTCCTCGATCGCGAGGGTCGAGATCGGGTCGAGCGCCGAGCACGGCTCGTCCATGAGCAGCACCTCGGGGGCCACCGCGATCGCGCGCGCGATGCAGAGCCGCTGCTGCTGGCCTCCGGAGAGCCCGTTGCCGGGCAGCTCGAGGCGGTCCTTCACCTCGTTCCACAGGTTCGCGCTCGTCAGCGACCGCTCGACCAGGTCGTCCGCGTCCGCCGTCGGGATGCGCCTGTTGCCGAGCGTCACGCCGGCCAGCACGTTGTCCCGGATGGACATGGTGGGGAACGGGTTCGGCCGCTGGAACACCATGCCCACCTGGCGCCGCACGAGCACCGGGTCGACGCCAGGGGCGTAGAGGTCGCTTCCGTCGAGCAGCACCTCGCCCTCCACCCGGGCGCCGGGGACGACCTCGTGCATCCGGTTCAGGGTGCGGAGGAAGGTCGACTTGCCGCAGCCGGACGGGCCGATCAGCGCCGTGACGGACCGGGGCTCGATGGTCAGGGAGACGCCTTCGACGGCCCGGAACCGCCCGTAGTAGACGTTCAGGTCGGTGACGACGATGCGCTTCGACATGGGAGGCCTCTCCGATCCGATCGGACTACTCCGGAACCGAATGCGTCTCGATCGCGAGGATGCGGTGCGGGGCGGCGGGGGAGAGGTGCACCACCGTGAACTCGGCGGTGCCGAGGATGCCGGCCCGCGTCATCCGGCCGCCGTTCGGGCTCCCGGTCGCCTCCGCGATCTGCTCGAGGATCTCCGGCAGCACCGGCGCGTGGCTGCAGATCACCGTGGTGCGCCCCTTCGCGATCCGCTTCTCGACGAGCGCGCGGATGGCGGAGGGGTCGTGGCCTGCGGCCTCCCACCCGTCCTGGCTGATCGCGTCCGACGTGCGGACCGGGATGCCGGCCGCCTTCGCGAAGGGACGGACGGTGGCGATGCACCGGGCGGCCGTGCTGCTCACGACGCGCGTCGGGCCCCACGCGGCGAGGGCCGGCACGATCGCGCGGGCCTGCCCCCGGCCCCTGGCGTTGAGCTTGCGGTCGGTGTCCCGGCCGGAGGCGGCGTCGAACGCGGCCTTGGCATGCCGGAGGACGATCAGCCGGAAGCCCTCGAGCTCGCCGGCGGCCACGAGCTCGGCGAAGCGCTGCAGCACCTCCCCGTCCCGCTCGTAGCTGAGGCGCCGCCGCGCCTTCGCGAGCGGCACCCACTCGAGCGTGTCCACCTCGGCGCTCGGCGTGAACCGGCCCCGCTCCAGCTCCGCCTTCGTCACCTTCGCCGCCCAGTAGGTGACGACCTTGTCGCGGCCGGTCGCGGGCAGCACGTACTCGGTCGTGCCGAGGGGCAGCCCGAGCGACACCGAGAACCCGGTCTCCTCGGCCACCTCGCGCACGGCGGCCTGCGGCAGGGACTCGCCGGGGTCGACCTTGCCCTTCGGCAGGCTCACGTCGCCGTGGCGGGGCCGCGAGATGAGCAGCACCTCGACGGTCTTCGCGCGCCGGCGCCAGCACACCGCGCCCGCGGCGAGCACGGGAGCGGTGGCGTCCGTCATCGGACGATGCGCTTCCGGTGGCTCAGCTGGTACATGACGGCGCTCTGCAGGTCGACGAGGGGGGTGCCGTCCGCGGTGTAGGCGTGCCGCTCCCAGACGCCGATGTCGTCGAGGTGCCAGGACGCCGTCTTGTCGCTCATCGCGAGGTCGAACAGCTCGCCCATCTCGCGGATGTGGCTGTTCCGCTTGAGCCGCACCAGGGTCTCGACGCGGCGGTCGAGGTTGCGGTGCATCATGTCCGAGCTGCCGATGTAGGTGACCGGGGCGCCGTCGTTCTCGAACGAGAAGATCCGCGAGTGCTCGAGGTAGCGGCCGAGGATGGAGCGGACGCGGATCGTCTCCGACAGCCCCGGCACACCGGGCCGCAGGCTGCAGATGCCCCGCACCCAGATGTCGATCGTCACCCCGGCCATGCTGGCGCGGTAGAGCGCGTCGATGATGGCCTCGTCGACCATCGAGTTGACCTTGATCCGGATGCGCGCCGGCTTGCCGGCGGCCGCGTTGGCCGCCTCGGTGTTGATCCGCTTCAGCAGCCCCTTGCGCAGGTGCAGCGGCGCCACGAGCAGCCGCCGGAACTTCTTCTCGATCGCGTACCCGGACAGCTGGTTGAAGAGCCGCGTGAGGTCGGAGGCGACCTGGTCGTCGGCGGTGAAGAGGCCGAGGTCCTCGTAGATGCGGCTCGTCTTCGGGTTGTAGTTGCCGGTGCCGATGTGGCAGTAGTTCCGCAGCCGGCCGTCCTCGCGGCGCACCACGAGCGCGAGCTTGCAGTGGGTCTTCAGGCCGACCAGGCCGTAGACCACGTGCACACCGGCGCGCTCCAGCTTGCGCGCCCACGTGATGTTCGCCTGCTCGTCGAACCGCGCCTTGATCTCCACGATGGCCAGCACCTGCTTGCCGGCCTCCGCGGCGTCGATGAGGGCTTCCACGATGGGGCTGTCCCCGGAGGTCCGGTAGAGCGTCTGCTTGATCGCCAGCACGTCCGGATCCGCGGCGGCCTGCTCGAGGAACGCCTGCACGCTCGTCGCGAACGACTCGTACGGATGGTGCACGAGCACGTCGTCGGCGGCGATGGCGGCGAAGAGGTCGGCGCGCTCGTTCGGTTCGCCCGGCATGAACGCCGGCGCGGTGACCGGCACCGCGGTCGGGAAGTGGAGCCCCGGCCGGTCGAGGCGGCCGAGCTCGAACAGGCCGGCGAGGTCGAGCGGCCCGGGGAGGCGGTAGACCTCGTCGCGCGTGATGCCGAGCTCGGAGACGAGGAGGTCGAGCGTGGTGTCGTCCATGTCCTCGGTGATCTCGAGGCGGATGGGCGGCCCGAAGCGCCGCCGCAGCAGCTCCTTCTCGAGGGCCTGGATGAGGTTCTCGGTCTCGTCCTCCTCGATCTCGACGTCCTCGTTCCGGGTGAGCCGGAAGATGTGGTGCTCGAGCACCTCCATGCCGGGGAAGAGGTCGTCGAGGTGGTGGGCGATGAGGTCCTCGAGGAGCACGAACGACGCCGCTCCGCGCACGGCCGACGTCTCGACGAGCCGCGGCAGCACGCCCGTCGGCACCTTCAGGCGCGCGAACTCGGTGCGGTCGGTGCGCGGGTTCCGCACGCGCACCGCGAGGTTCAGCGACAGCCCGCTGATGTAGGGGAACGGATGCGCCGGGTCGACGGCGAGCGGCATCAGCACCGGGAAGACCTGCGTGCTGAAGACCTCGGCGAGCCGGGCCCGCTCCGCCTCCGACAGGTCGTCGAGCTCGAGGATCCGGATGCCGGCGTCCTCCAGGGCGGGCCGCACCTTGCTGGTGAAGATCTCGGCGTGCTGGATCTGCATCACGTGCGCGGCGGCGTTGATGTCGCCGAGCACCTCCCGGGCCGGCGTGCCCACGTTGGTCGGCACGGCCAGCCCGGTGAGGATGCGCCGCTTCAAACCGGCGACCCGGACCATGAAGAACTCGTCGAGGTTGTTCGCGAAGATCGCCAGGTAGTTGGTGCGCTCGAGCACCGGCACCTGGTCGTCCTCCGCGAGGTCGAGCACCCGCCGGTTGAAGGCGAGCCAGCTCAGCTCACGGTCGAGGAACCGGTCCGCCGCGAGGTCGTCGCCGTCGGCCGGCACCCACGGCGGGTCGAAGTCGTCGTCGAGGACGTCGGCGACCGCTCCGCTCTGCTCCACGGGACCGTCATCCATGCAGTCATCCTTCCACCGGCGCGCCGCCGGCGGAGGAACGACCGGCTGAGGCGCGGATCAGACCGTGCGCGGCGACGTGGTGCCCCGCACGGAGCGGAACCAGGCGTTCGAGGCGGGCAGCCAGCTGAGGATGATCGCGACGAGGCCGATCACGAACGTGATCGCGCCGAGGCCGAGGATGCCGAACACGGACAGGGCTGCCAGGACCGTGAGGACGATGCGTGCCCAGTTCGCGCCGCGGCGGAAGAAGATGTCGATCACGATGACCGCGACGAGGTAGATCACGTTGATGACGATCCCGATGGCGACGCCGGCCATCACCGCGCCCTGCGGCAGGTTCGACGCGGCCGCGGACGAGGTCACGCGGCCGATCGAGAGGAGCGACAGGACCAGGCCGACGACGGGCGCGGCCAGGTACAGCCAGAACGCGGTCTCGACGGTGCCCGGCCGGGCGCCGGTGGTCGTGGTGGTCGTGCGGGTCGTGGGGTCGGTCATGGGTGCTCCGATCGGGACGGCGGCCGAACGCCGCCTGGTGGGTGCTTCTGAGTTTAGGGAGTAAGCCCTGTTCGCCGGCTGGAAATACGCCGAGATCAAAGCGGCGCGCGTCGTTCCGTCGGCAGGAAGAGCAGCAGGGTGCCGGCCGCGGCGAGCAGCAGGCGCAGCACGCCGAGCACGTACCCGCCCTCGCTGTAGCCGAGCAGCGCCAGCACGGCGAGCACGAGCAGGGCGAACCGCGCCCACGTCACACCGCGCCGGGCGAGCCGCCCGAACACGACGAAGAGCGCCGCCTCGGCCAGCTCGAAGACGAGCACGATCCCGATCCCGACCCCGATGTAGATGTCGACCGTGGCCGGGTCCGTGCCGGGCCGGCTCCGCGCCGCGGCCACGGTGGCGCCGATGTGGGTGAGGCCGAGCAGCACGACGAGCACGCCGACCGCCGCCGCCCCGACGAACAGCCAGAAGGCGAGGTCGCGGCGGCGATCGCTCGGTTCCGGGGCGCGGGCGGTCACGAGCGGGCGGTCGCCAGCCGCTCGCCCTCCTCCTCGTAGACGTTGAACCGGTATCCGACGTTCCGGACGGTCCCGATCAGGCTCTCCAGGTCGCCGAGCTTGGCCCGCAGCCGGCGCACGTGCACGTCGACGGTGCGGGTGCCGCCGAAGTAGTCGTAGCCCCAGACCTCGCTCAGCAGCTGCTCCCGGGTGAAGACCCGGCTCGGGTGGGTCGCGAAGAAGCGGAGCAGCTCGAACTCCTTGAACGTGAGGTCGAGGGGCTTCCCCTGCACCTTCGCCGAGTAGCTCGCCTCGTCGATCACGACGCCCGACGCCTGGATCTTGGACGACCCCGCGGACTGCGCGAGCCGGCCGATCGCGAGCCGGATCCGCGCGTCGACCTCGGCCGGCCCTGCGGTGTCGAGCACCACGTCGCTCGCGCCCCAGTCGGCGCTGACGGCGGTGAGGCCGCCCTCGGTGAGCACGAGCACGATCGGCACGTTGACGCCCGTCGTCGTGAGGATCTTGCAGAGCGACCTGGCGCTCGCGAGGTCCGAGCGGGCGTCCACCACGATCATGTCGCAGGACGGCGCCGTGATCAGCTGGGCGGGTTCGGCGGGGATGGTGCGGACCGAGTGGCCGAGCAGCGCGAGCGCGGGCAGCACCTCACCGTCGACCTGCGGGGTCAGGATGAGCAGCTGCGCCACGGAGGAGTCCTTCCAAGGACCGCGTGCCGCCATAGTAGGGCCAGGGCTCACCGCCCGGCGGGTGGAGCCGGGCCGCAGCGACGGGCGGCACAATGGCCCCGTGATCCTCTCCCAGCCGAAGTGGTGGGCGGTCGGCGCCGTCTGGGTCGGCACCCTGGCCGCGGCGATCCTGCTCGCGGCGGCGGTCCCCGGGTCGTTCGTCTGGGCCGCCCTCACCCTCACCGTCGCGGTCGCCGTGGTGGTCGGGATCGTGGTGCAGCTCGTGGTGGGGGAGCAGGTCGGCTTCGTGGAGCGGCTCGTCGCCACCGTCTGCGGCTCCTTCCTGCTCGTTCTGCTCGTGGCCCTCGTGCGGCTCGTCGCGGGCGCCTGACCGACGCCTGCGCGGCGGGTCGGTAGAATTCCGGACATGCAGCTGGCGATCGAGTTCTTCTATCTGGGGCTGCTCGGGCTCGCCTCGCTGGCGATCGCCTTCATCTCCCTCGTCGTGCTCTACAACCTCTTCCGGGGTCAGCGCTGACTCGCGCGCAGCTGCAGGCGGCTTCCCGATGATCGACATCCCCACCGGCCTGCCCGCCGAGCTCGTGCCCCTCTCGTGGCTGCTCGGCGTGTGGGAGGGCTCCGGCCTCATCGAGTACGAGGTCGGCGACGAGCTGCGGCGGCACGAGTTCGGCCAGCGCGTGAGCTTCAGCCACGACGGGCTGCCCTACCTCAACTACAGCTCGTACACGTGGCTGTTCGGGGCCAACCGCGGCACGCCGGACGAGGGCCCCTCGACGCCGCTCGTGACCGAGACGGGGTACTGGCGGCTCAGCCGTCCGCCCACCGCGGGCGACCCTGGGCCCGGGATGCTGCCGGGGGAGGGGCCGAGGCCGTTCAGCACCGCGACGAGCGTGGAGGCCCTGCGGAACGCCTCCGACGGCTTCGATCTCGAGGTCTCCGTCGTGCATCCGACCGGCGTCACCGAGCTCTACCTCGGCCGGGTGAAGGGCCCCCGCGTCGACCTGGCGACGGACGCGGTGCTGCGTACCGAGAGCGCGAAGGAGTACTCCGCGGCGACCCGCATCTATGGGCTCGTCGAGGGCGACCTGCTGTGGGCGTGGGACATCGCCGCCCTCGGGCAGGAGCTGAAGACCCACGCCTCCGGCCGGCTGCGCCGCGTCGACTGACGCGCTCTTCACCGGTCAGCGCCGGAACGGCGCCGGGCAGGTATCAGCCGGCTCGAGCGGCGGCCTCGAGACCCGCGATGTCGAGTTTCACCATCCGCAGCATCGCCTCGGTCACGCGATGCGCGACGGCGGGATCCGGATCAGTCATCAGCTCCTCGAGGCGGCGCGGGATGATCTGCCACGAGAGCCCGAACCGGTCGGTGAGCCATCCGCACTGCACCTCGCGGCCGCCGCCTTCGAGCAGCGCCGACCAGAACCCGTCGACCTCGTCCTGGGTGTCGCAGAGCACGTACAAGGAGACCTGGGAGTCGAAAGGGAACTGCGGGCCTCCGTTCAGGAAGATGTACTGCTGTCCCATCAGCGTGAGGTCGACGGTGAAGGGCGACCCGGCGGGTGTGCCCGGGACCCCTTCCGGGGCCCGGGTCACGCGGTCGATGCGGGAGTCGGGCAGCAGCCGGGTGTACAGCTCCGCCGCCTCGACGGCCTGGTCGTCGAACCAGAGGTGGGTCGCGAACCGCACCACCGTCATGCCGGCTCCTTCACCGTCCGGGCCCGTCATGCGGGCGTCCACCGCAGGCTAGTCCCGCGCCTCGACCTTCTCGAAGGGTCGCCGTTCCTCAGCGCCCGAACGACATCCCGCGGCGTGCGGGGACGTGCCGCAGGGCGCCGGGCAGGAGCGGTGACCGCGCAGGGGCGTGAGGGCGCGCTCCTACACTCGACTCCCGTGGAGCCCGAGACGACGGACGCGGACGCGCCGACCCGCATGAGCCCGCTGCTCGCGCTGCCGGGCGCCGTCGTCGCGGACGGGCCGGACGCGGGCGTCGCGGCGCACTACGGCGAGCCGCTCAAGGAGCAGCGCGCGCTCGCGGCGGGCGAGGCGGTCGTCGACTGCTCGAACCGGGGCGTGATCCGGGTCAACGGGCCGGATCGGCTGTCGTGGCTCGACTCCATCACAAGCCAGCGCCTGACCGGACTGCCGGCCGGCGGATCCGCCGAGACCCTGCTGCTCGACCCCTCCGGCCGCGTCGAGCACGCCGCTGCCGTCGTCGACGACGGGGAGGCGGCCTGGCTGATCACGGAGGCCGCCGAGGTCGCCCCGTTCGCGGCGTTCCTCGACCGGATGCGGTTCACGCTCCGGGTCGCCGTCGAGGACGTGACCGCCGACTGGGCGGTGCTCGCGGGATTCGGACCCGTCCCGGCCCTGCCCGAGCCGGGCCCGGTCTGGCACGACCCGTGGACCGCCACCGCCGTGGGAGGCGTCACGCGGGCGGCGACCGATCCGCATCCGGGTGCCGGCTTCCCGCTGTGGTGCGCTCTCGTCCCGCGACGGCGCCTCGACGACGTGGCCGCGTCCGTGGGCCGGGGTGCGCTGCGGATGGCCGGCGTGCTCGCTCTCGAAGCGCTGCGCGTCGCGGCATGGCGGCCCCGCTTCGCCCGGGAGGTCGACGCCCGCAGCATCCCGCACGAGCTGGACTGGCTGCGCAGCGCCGTGCACCTCGCGAAGGGCTGCTACCGGGGACAGGAGACGGTCGCGAAGGTGCACAACCTCGGCCGGCCCCCGCGGCGGCTCGTGCAGCTCGACCTGGACGGCTCCGAGGGCGTGCTGCCCGCACCGGGTGACGCCGTGCTCGACGGCGACCAGCAGGTGGGCTCGGTCACGAGCGTCGCGCTGCACCACGAGGAGGGGCCGATCGCGCTCGCCGTCGTGAAGCGGTCGGTGGCCGAGGCGGCCACGCTGATCGTCCGCGCCGCCGACGCCGACGTGTCCGCCGCGCAGCGCGTCATCGTGCCGGCGGACGCGGGCCCGGCCGTCGCGGTGCCCCGCCTGCCCCGGCTCGGCGCGGTCCGCCGCGGCTGATCCGCCACGCTCCGTGCGCGGCGCGCTTCATGGTCAGCCCGGCGCCACCGACGACCACGGCACGGTGAGCTCGCCGAGCCGCCACCGCTTCGGCCCGCCCTCGATCGGCCTGCCCGCCGCCCGCAGCGATTCGACGGCCGCCACGAACCGCTGCACCGGCCCGTAGACCGACAGGGGGCTCGTCCGCGCCCAGGCCTCGTCCAGCGCCCGCAGGAGGTCGTGGATCCGCTCGCCCGGCACGTTGCGGTGGATGAGCGCCTTCGGCAGGCGCTCCGCGACGACCGACGGCGCCGCGAGGCCCTGCAGGCGCAGCGCGATCGTGAACCGGCGCGGTCCCCCGGCCTCGACGTCGACCCACGACGCGATGCGGCCGATCTCGTCGCAGGTGCCGTCGAGCACGAGGCCGCCGGGGGCGAGGCGCTCCCGCATCCGGTCCCAGGCGGCCGGCACCTCGGACTCCTCGTACTGCCGCAGCACGTTCATCGCCCGGATTATCGCGGGGCGCTCCCCTCCGGGCGTGGGCACCTCGAACCCGCCGAGGGCGAAGGCGACCCGGTCGGTGGCCGACGGCAGGGCGGCCGCGACGCGGGCCGGATCGATCTCGAGCCCGAGCACCCGCACGTCGGGCCGCACCCGGGCCAGGCGGTCGGCGAGCTCGAGGGCCGTCCACGGCCGGGCGCCGAAGCCGAGGTCCACGACCAGCGGGGAGGCCACCGCGCGGAGCGCGGGGGAGGCCGCGAGGTAGCGGTCGACGCGGCGCAGGCGGTTGGTGCCGGTCGTGCCGCGCGTCACCCGGCCCTCGACCATCCGCCGACGGTAGCCGAGGGGCCGCCCGGACGCCCGCCCTACACTGACCCCATGCCGGCCGAACACTCGCTGCTGCTCCTCCGCCACGGCTACAGCACCTGGAACGAGAAGAACCTGTTCACCGGATGGGTGGACGTGCGGCTCGCCGAGCGCGGTGTCGAGGAGGGCAGGCGCGCGGGCCGCCTGATCCGCGAGGCGGGCCTGATCCCGGACCTCGTCTACACCTCGGTGCTGACCCGCGCGATCCAGACCGCGGACGAGGCGCTGCTCGCCGCGGACCTCGCCTGGCTGCCCGTCGTGCGCAGCTGGCGCCTGAACGAGCGCCACTACGGCGCCCTCCAGGGCAAGGACAAGGCCGCCACCCTCGCGGAGTACGGCCCCGAGCAGTTCAAGATCTGGCGCCGCTCCTACGACGTGCCGCCGCCGCCGCTGCCCGCCGACGCGGAGTTCTCCCAAGCCTCGGATCCGCGCTACGCGGACCTCGGCCCGGACGTGCCCGACACCGAGTGCCTCGAGGACGTCGTGCACCGGATGGTCCCCTACTGGGACGTCGAGATCGCGCCGCAGCTCCGCGCCGGCAAGCGGGTGCTCGTCGTGGCCCACGGCAACTCGCTGCGGGCGCTCGTGAAGCACCTCGACGGGATCTCGGACGAGGACATCGCCGAGCTCAACATCCCGACGGGCATCCCGCTGCACTACCGGCTCGACGAGCACCTGAGGCCGATCGTGCCGGGCGGCGAGTACCTGGACCCGGAGGCGGCGGCAGCGGGCGCCGCCGCGGTGGCCGCCCAGGGCACCGCGAAGGCCTGATCCTCCCGACCCTTGCCACTTCTTGCGGGCTTGACGCGCTCAAGCCCGCGAAAAGTGGCAACCGTCGGGTCAGCCGGCGGCCGGCGTCGCGGAATCGACCGGCGACGGGGTGGCCCCGGTCGTACCGGTCGGGGTCGGTGCGGGCGTCGTGGTCGGGATCGCGACCGGCGTGGGCGTCGGCGTCAGGGTCTCGTACCCGGGCAGCGAGGCGTCGAGGACCGGGATCTTCACGGTGGTGCCCGCGCCGGACGAGGTGAAGTAGACGGGGAACAGGGATCCGGGCTTCGCGCTGATGTTCGACAGGGTGACCGACTGCTCCCCGCCCGGCCGGACGGCGAGCAAGCCGTTGGCCGGCACGGTGAGCTGCTGGGTCGTGGGGCCGCTCGTGCTCGTGTACTGCATCGAGACGGTCTGGGGCGAGGATCCGGTGTTCACCAGCGACGTCACGAGGCTGGCCTCGGTCCCGTTCGTCGTGAACATCAGGGCGTTGCGGATGTCGACCGACCCCACGCTCGCGTTCATGCCGTCCGCGACCTGGTTGATCTGCGTCGTGTCCTGCGGGGTGATGAACTCGCAGCCGCTCGCGCCGAGGACGATCAGTCCTGCGATCGCGACGGATGCCGCCACGCGCATCTTCACCGGTGCACCCTTCGTCGTGTCGCCGTGCCCGTCGAAACCGGGCCGATCGGCGGTCTGATCCGCGTGCAGCCTAGCGGACAGCCTCCGTGCGGACCTCGGCGCCGGGGCCCCTCACCCGTCCCTGAACAAGCGCTGTGCTAGACTGAGGGCCGCTTTTCGGAAGGACACTCATGCAGTTCGAGGTCGGCGAAACCGTCGTATACCCCCATCACGGAGCGGCGAAGATCGTCGAGGTCAAGAAGCGCACCGTCAGGGGCGAGGAGAAGACCTACCTCAAGCTCAACGTCGCTCAGGGTGACCTGACGATCGAGGTGCCCGCCGACAACGTCGACCTCGTCGGCGTCCGCGACGTCATCGGTCGCGAGGGCCTCGACCGCGTGTTCGAGGTGCTCCGGACGCCCTTCGTCGAGGAGCCGACCAACTGGTCCCGTCGCTATAAGGCGAACCTCGAGAAGCTCGCGTCCGGCGACGTGATCAAGGTCTCCGAGGTCGTTCGCGACCTGTGGCGCCGCGACCAGGACCGCGGACTGTCGGCCGGTGAGAAGCGCATGCTCGCCAAGGCGCGCCAGATCCTGATCTCCGAGCTCGCCCTCGCCGAGAAGACGGACGAGGAGCGGGCCTCCACGGTGCTCGACGAGGTGCTCGCCTCCTGACCACCGTCGTCGTCGTCGCAGCCGGCGACGGCGTGCGACTCGGCCTGGGGATGCCGAAGGCGCTCGCGCCCCTCGCGGGACGCTCGATCCTCGATCTCTCCCTCGACGCCGCGCTCGGCGCGGACGTCCAGTCGGTCGTCGTCGTCGCGCCGCCCGCGCACCTGCCGTCGATCGAGGCGATCGTCGGCGCTCGCCCGGCGGATCCGCCCATCCGGGTCGTCGCCGGCGGCGCGACCCGGCAGGCGTCGGTCGCCGCTGCCCTGCCGCTCGTCGACGACGACGTGGTGCTCGTGCACGACGCCGCCCGCCCGCTGGCCACGTCGGCGCTGTTCGACGCCGTGCGCGCGGCCGTCGTCGCGTCGGGCACGGGCGTCGTCCCCGCCCTCCGGCCGGCGGACACCGTGAAGCGCGTCGCCGACGACGGCGCCGTGGTCGAGACGCTCGACCGGGGCGCACTCGCGGCGGTGCAGACGCCCCAGGGGTTCCCGGCCGCGGAGCTGCGCGCCGCCTACGACGTGGCCGAGCGCGAGCACACCGACGACGCCTCGCTCTTCGCCGCAGCGGGTGGGGCGGTCCGGGTGATCGACGGGGAGGCGTCCGCCTTCAAGATCACGACCCTCTGGGACCTCCGTCGCGCCGAGCAGCTGCTCGCGCCGGCCCCCGTGATCCGCACCGGCATCGGGGTGGACGTGCACGCCTTCGACGCCGCTCGCCCGCTCCGGCTCGGCGGCCTCGAGTGGCCGGGCGAGCCCGGCCTCGCCGGGCACAGCGACGCCGACGCCGTCTGCCACGCGATCGCGGACGCCCTGCTGTCCGCCGCGGGGATGGGCGACCTCGGCAGCCGCTTCGGTGTGGACCGGCCGGAGGAGCAGGACCGGCCGGGGCTCGACTTCGTGCGGCGCACGGCCGGCCTGCTCGCCGGCTCCGGCTGGCGGCCCGTGAACGTCGCCGTGCAGGTCGTCGGCCGCCGGCCCCGCATCGCCTCCCGCCGGGATGAGATGGAGGCCGCCCTGTCGGCCGCCCTCGGCGCACCCGTCACCGTCTCCGGGACGACCACCGACGGGCTCGGCTTCCCCGGCCGCGGCGAGGGCGTCGCGGCGATCGCGACCGCACTCGTCGAGGCGGGCGGAGGGGCGCGTCCGGTCCCTCGGTAGCATGGGCGCGTGACCGTGCGCCTCTACGACACCCGGTCGCAGTCGCTGCAGGACCTCGACCCCGTCGTCCCCGGCCGGGTCGGCATGTACGTCTGCGGTCCGACGGTGCAGTCGTCCCCGCACATCGGTCATCTGCGCTCGGCCCTCAGCTACGACCTCCTGCGCCGCTGGCTCGAGCACCGCGGGTACGCGGTCACGCTGATCCGCAACGTCACCGACATCGACGACAAGATCCTGAACGCCGTGCGCCGTCAGGAGCCGGCCGACAGCAGCCGGCAGGCGGATCCCTGGTGGGCTCACGCCTACCGCGTCGAGCTCGAGTTCACCGCCGCCTACACCGCGATCGGTGTGCTGCCCCCGACCAACGAGCCGAGGGCGACCGGCAACATCGGGGCGATGGTCGACCTCATCGGGCGGCTGATCGACCGCGGCCACGCCTATCCCGCGACCGACGGCTCCGGCGACGTGTACTTCGACGTCGGATCCTGGCCGGGCTACGGCACCCTGACCCGGCAGGCCGGCGACGCGCTCCTGAGCGGCGAGGAGGCGGACACCCGCGCCCGCCGCAGCCCGCGCGACTTCGCGCTCTGGAAGGGCCACAAGCCGGAGGAGCCCGAGTCCGCCGCGTGGCCGGCACCGTGGGGCGCCGGGCGTCCCGGCTGGCACATCGAGTGCTCCGCGATGGCCGAGCGCTACCTCGGGCCCGAGTTCGACATCCACGGCGGCGGCCTCGACCTGCGCTTCCCCCATCACGAGAACGAGCTCGCCCAGTCGACCGCATCGGGCGTCCCGTTCGCGCGGCTGTGGGTGCACAACGGCCTCGTCACCGTCAACGGCCAGAAGATGTCGAAGTCGCTCGGCAACTCCGTGTACGCGAGCGACCTGCTCGGCGCGGCCCGGCCCGTCGTGGTGCGCTACGCGCTCGCGGCCGCGCACTACCGCTCCGACCGGGACTTCCAGGACGGCTCCCTCGTCGAGGCGGAGGAGGCCGTCGGGCGCATCGAGCGGCTCTTCGAGCGGGCCGCCGCGGCGGGCATCGACGCGGCCGCCGCCGTGATCCCGGAGGCGTTCGCCGCCGCGATGGACGACGACCTCGGGGTCCCCGAGGCGCTCGCGGTGCTGCACGACACCGTGCGCCGGGGCAACCAGGCGATCGACGCCGGCGACACGGACGTCGTCGCGCACGCCGTGGGCGCCGTTCACGCCATGGCGGGCGTGCTCGGCGTCGACCCGACGACCTGGCAGGCGGCCCCGGGCGGTGACCGCACGCACGACGCGCTCGCCGGCCTCGTCGAGCGGCTGCTCGAGGAGCGGGCGACGGCCCGGCGGAACCGCGACTGGGCGGCGGCCGACCGGGTGCGGGACACCCTCACCGCGGCGGGCATCGTGCTCGAGGACGGCGCGGACGGCACGAGATGGAGCGTCGATGGCCGGTGATGCGCGGCACCCGGGCGGGAACCGGGGCAAGAAGCGACCCACGGCGGGCACCGGCGGCCACGGCCGCAAGGCGCTCGAGGGCAAGGGGCCGACGCCGAAGGCGGAGGACCGCGTCTACCACCAGGCGTACAAGCGCAAGCAGGCCGCCGAGAGGCTCGCGGCGAAGCGCGGCGAGACGACGCCACGGAAGCAGCAGTCGACGCCCCGGCGCAAGGCGGCCGGCGACGAGCTCGTGACCGGCCGCAACGCGGTGCTCGAGGCGTTGCGTGCGAAGGTGCCGGCGACGACGCTGTACCTCGCGTCGCGCGCGGAGCTCGACGACCGGCTGCGGGAGACGATCTCCATCGCGAACCACCGCGACCTGCCGGTCCTGGAGGTCATGCGGCCCGAGCTCGATCGGCTGACGGGCAACGACCTGCTGCACCAGGGGGTCGCGCTCGCGGTGCGGCCGTACGAGTACGCGCATCCGCTCGACCTGCTCGAGCGGGCCGCCGGCGCACCGCTCGTCGTCGCGCTCGACGGGGTGACGGATCCGCGGAACCTCGGCGCGGTCATCCGGTCCGCCGCGGCGTTCGGCGCGCACGGCGTCGTGCTGCCGCAGCGCCGGTCAGCGGGGGTGACGGCGGCGGTGTGGCGGGCGTCCGCCGGCGCGGTGGCACGGCTGCCGGTCGCGATGGCGTCCAACCTCGCCCAGACGATCAGCGCGTACAAGCAGCGGGGGGTGTTCGTGGCCGGCCTGGCCGGTGACGGCGATGTGCCGCTGCCCGCCTTCGACCTCGCGGACCGGCCGCTGCTCGTCGTCGCGGGCAGCGAGGGCGAGGGGCTCTCCCGGATCGTGCGCGACCTCTGCGACGTCGTCGTGTCGATCCCCATCGGAGCGGCGACCGAGTCGCTGAACGCGAGCGTCGCGGCGAGCATCGCCCTCTACACGATCGCGGCCGCCCGGACCGCCGCGAAGTAGCCGCCCGAGCGCTTCAGCAGGCTGCTCGCGCTTCGGCAGGCCCCTCGTTCGCCAGGAGCCTGCCGAAGCGCTACTGGCCTGCTGAGGTGCTTCCGGTTCAGACCGTCGCGCGCCAGTCCTCCGGGCCTGCGGAGATGCGGATGGGCACCGTGACGGATCCGGTCGGCGGCTCGATCACGGTCGCCTCGTCGCGGCGGTGACGGAGGATGTCCTCGATGTAGGACGAGAGCGCCTCCGCCAGCGGCACGTCCCGCGACTCCCGCTGCGACATGAACCAGCGGTGCTCGAGCACCTGATGGAAGACCTCGGCCGGCTCGAGCTTGCCCCGCAGGTCGCGGGGGATGGCCCGGATCACCGGCTCGAACACGGTGGCGACCCACTCGTGCGCGGCCTGCTCCTCGGGCAGGTGGCCCTTGTTGAACGTGTGCCGCCACTGGTCGAGGTCGTTGAGCAGGCGCCTCGCCTGGTTCTCCTCGGCGTCGAGGCCGGTGAGGCGCAGCAGGCGGCGCGTGTGGTGGCCGGAGTCGACGACCTTCGGCTGGATGACGACCTCGGTGCCGCCCTCCGCCGTGCGGATCGAGAGCTCCTCGATGTCGAACCCGAGCGCGTTCAGCCGGTCGACGCGCTCGTTGATGCGCCAGCGCTCGGCGCTCGAGAACTGCTCGCGGCCCATCAGCTCGTTCCAGAGCATCCGGTACTGGGAGACGATCCGCTCGCTCGTGACGAGCGGATCGAGGTCCTCGTCCACGTGGCCGCCCGCGGCGAGGTCCATCAGCTCGCCGGCGATGTTCACCCGGGCGATCTCGACGTCGTTCTCCCGCTGACCCTTGGACAGTCCGCCGGGGTAGAGCTTGCCGGTCTCCGCGTCGACGAGGTACGCCGCGAAGGCGCCCGCGTCGCGGCGGAACAGCGTGTTGGACAGCGAGACGTCGCCCCAGAAGAAGCCGGCGATGTGCAGCTGCACGAGCAGCAGCGCCAGCGCGTCCGCGAGCCGCGTCGCCGTGTCCGGGCGCAGCGTCTGCGAGAAGAGCGCCCGGTACGGCAGCGAGAAGCGCAGGTGCCGGGTCACCAGGCAGGGCTCGAGCCCGTCGCCGTTCTCATCCGTTCGACCGGAGATCACAGCGACGGGCTCGACGCACGGCACCTCGAGACGCTGCAGCGTCCGGAGCATGTCGTACTCCCGGGTGGCGAGCTCGTTGGTGGTCTCCTTCACCGCGATCACGTACCCCGAGAGGTTCGCGAACCGCACGATGTGCCGCGAGATGCCTTTCGGCAGCGCCGCGATCCGGTCCGTCGGCCAGTCCTCGAGAGGGAGGTCCCAAGGAAGGTCGAGCAGACCCGGATCGACGGTCGCCGCGGTGATGGAGAGCGAGCCGCTCATGGAATAGCTCAGGCGGACACCGCCGCCGAGAGCCGCTTGCCGGACTCCACGTCGAAGACGTGCGTGTGGTTCTGCGACGGGTGCAGGAACACCTGGTCGTTCACCTCGGGGTGCGAGCGGCCGTCGACGCGCGCGACGATGTCGGTGCGCCGGCCGTTCACGTCCGCGTGGCCGTACAGGTAGCCGTCGGCGCCGAGCTCCTCGACGAGGTCCACCGTCACCGGCAGGCCCTCGCCGCGCGTCGCCGAGACCTCGAGGTCCTCGGGCCGCACGCCGATCGTGACCTGCTTGCCGCTCGAGGACTGGATGACGTCGCGCGTGAGCGGGATCAGGTACTCGCCGAACTTGACGCCGTTCTCGAGCAGGTCGGCCGCGAACAGGTTCATGGCGGGGCTGCCGATGAAGCCGGCGACGAAGACGTTCTGCGGGCGCTCGTACAGGTCGCGGGGGGTGCCGACCTGCTGCAGGATGCCGTCCTTCAGCACGGCGATGCGGTCACCCATCGT
>JAICSU010000111.1 GCA_025936735.1 Amnibacterium sp. | reverse complement strand
TCCCGGCGCCCGATGATCTCGTCGAGCGTGCGGTAGCCGAGGGACGCGAGCAGCTCGCGCACCTCCTGCGCGATGAACTCGAAGAAGTTCACGACGAACTCCGGCTTGCCGGAGAACCGGGCGCGCAGCTCCGGGTTCTGCGTGGCGACCCCCACCGGGCAGGTGTCGAGGTGGCAGACGCGCATCATGACGCAGCCCGACACGACGAGCGGGGCGGTGGCGAAGCCGAACTCCTCCGCGCCGAGGAGGGCGGCCACGAGGACGTCGCGGCCGGACTTCATCTGCCCGTCGACCTGCACGGTCACCCGGTCCCGCAGCCCGTTGAGCATGAGCGTCTGCTGCGTCTCCGCGAGCCCGAGCTCCCACGGCGTGCCCGCGTGCTTCAGGGAGTTGAGCGGGCTCGCGCCGGTGCCGCCGTCGTGGCCGGAGACGAGCACCACGTCGGCCTTCGCCTTCGTCACCCCGGCCGCGACCGCGCCGATGCCCGACTGGCTCACGAGCTTGACGTGGATCCGCGCCGCGGGATTCGCCCGCTTCAGGTCGAAGATGAGCTGCTTCAGGTCCTCGATCGAGTAGATGTCGTGATGCGGCGGCGGCGAGATGAGGCCGACGCCCGCCGTCGAGTGGCGCGTCCGCGCGATCCAGGGGTACATCTTCGCGGGCGGCAGCTGGCCGCCCTCCCCCGGCTTCGCGCCCTGCGCCATCTTGATCTGGATGTCGTCGGCGTGGCTCAGGTACATGCTCGTCACGCCGAACCGGCCGGACGCGACCTGCTTGATGCGGCTGCGCCGCTCCGGGTCGAGGAGCCGGTCGACGTCCTCGCCGCCCTCGCCCGTGTTCGAGCGGCCGCCGAGCCGGTTCATGGCGATCGCGAGGGTCTCGTGCGCCTCCTTGGAGATGGAGCCGTAGGACATCGCGCCGGTGTTGAAGCGCCGGATGATCGACTCGATCGGCTCGACCTCGTCGAGCGGGACCGGATGCCGGTGGCTCGGCGCGAAGCGGAACAGGCCGCGCAGCGTCATCAGCGAGCGCGACTGGTCGTCGACGAGCCTCGTGTACTCCTTGAACACGTCGTACCGGCGCGCGCGGGTCGAGTGCTGCAGCCGGAACACCGTCTCCGGGTTGAACAGGTGGGGTGGCCCGTCGCGGCGCCACTGGTACTCGCCGCCGGTGGCGAGCCGCATGTGCACGCCGGGTGCGCCCTCGTCGGGGAACGCGGCCGCGTGCCGGGCGGCGCTCTCCGCTGCGATCACGTCGATGCCGACACCGCCGAGCTTGCTCGTCGTGCCGGTGAAGTAGTCGTCGACGAACTCCTGCGACAGGCCGACCGCCTCGAACGCCTGCGCGGCCGCGTAGGACGAGACGGTCGAGATGCCCATCTTCGACATGATCTTCAGCACGCCCTTGCCGAGGGCCTTGATCAGGTTCCGCACGGCCTTCTCCGGCGTGATGCCGGTCAGCTGGCCGCTGCGCACGAGCTGCTCGACGGTCTCCATCGCGAGGTAGGGGTTCACCGCGGAGGCGCCGTAGCCGATGAGGAGCGCGATGTGGTGCACCTCGCGCACGTCGCCGGCCTCGACGATCAGGCCCACCTTCATCCGGTTCTGGTTCCGGATGAGGTGGTGGTGGATCGCGGACAGCATCAGCAGGCTCGGCACGGGCGCGAGCTCCCTATTGGAGTCGCGGTCGGAGAGCACGATGAACTCGGCGCCGCGGGCGATGGCCTCGTCGACCTCGCGGCGCATGGCGGTGATCCGCTCCTCGAGCGCGCGCTCGCCGTCCTCCACCCGATACAGCCCCCGCACGACCGTGGTCGTGGCGCTGCCCGGATGCGGGTCGATGTGCAGCAGCTTCGCGAGCTCGTCGTTGTCGATGACCGGGAAGTCGAGCACCACCTGGCGCGCGTGCCGCGGCGTCGCGGACAGCAGGTTTCGCTCCGGCCCGAGGCCCAGGCGGAGCGAGGTGACGACCTCCTCGCGGATGGAGTCGAGGGGCGGGTTCGTCACCTGCGCGAACTGCTGCGTGAAGTAGTCGAACAGCAGCCGGGGCCGGGTCGACAGCACGGCGATCGGGGTGTCGGAGCCCATCGCGCCGAGCGGCTCGGCGCCCGTGGCGCCCATCGGGCCGAGGAGGATGCGGATCTCCTCCTCCGTGTAGCCGAAGGTGCGCTGGCGGCGGACGACGGAGGCGGGCGTGTGCACGACGTGCTCGCGGTCGGGCAGGTCCGCGAGGTTGATCCGGGCCGCGTCGAGGTACTGGGCCCACGGCTGCGAGCCGGCCAGCTCGGCCTTGATCTCCTCGTCGGAGATGACCCGGCCGGCCGCCGTGTCGACGAGGAACATCTTCCCCGGCCGGAGGCGCCCCTTCGCCGAGACGCGCTCGGGCGCGATGTCGAGCACGCCGATCTCGGAGGCGAGCACCACGAGCCCG
Organism: Amnibacterium sp.; assembly: GCA_025936735.1. Lineage (GTDB taxonomy): Bacteria > Actinomycetota > Actinomycetes > Actinomycetales > Microbacteriaceae > Amnibacterium. The sequence continues at coordinate 6,729 of JAICSU010000111.1, read as the reverse complement.
TCGGTGGTGACGACCCACCGGCCGGGCCGCAGGCCGTTGCGGTCGAGGGTCGCGCCCACGAGCGTGCCGTCGGTGAAGACGATGGCGGCGGGGCCGTCCCACGGCTCCATGATCCCCGAGTGGTACTCGTAGAAGGCGCGGAGGTCCGGATCGAGGTCCGGTTGGTTCTCCCACGCCTCCGGCACCATCATCATGATCGCGTGCGGGAGGCTCCGGCCGGCGAGCGTCAGCAGCTCGACGACCTCGTCGAACGACGCCGAGTCCGAGGCGCCCTCGGTGACGATCGGAAGCAGCGGCCCGAGGTCGCCGAGCACGTCGCTCTGCAGCTGGGACTGACGGGCCCGCATCCAGTTGCGGTTGCCCTGCACCGTGTTGATCTCGCCGTTGTGGGCGATCAGCCGGAACGGCTGCGCGAGGGGCCAGGAGGGGAACGTGTTCGTGGAGTAGCGGGAGTGCACGAGCGCGAGCGTCGACGCGAAGCGCTCATCGGACAGGTCGGGGTAGAACGGCTCGAGCTGCAGGGTCGTGACCATGCCCTTGTAGACGAGCGTGCGGGACGACAGGGAGGCGAAGTAGGCGCGGTGCTCCCGCTCGATCCGCTTGCGCAGGCGCATCGCCTGCACGTCGAGCGCGATGCCGCTCGGGCGGCGGCCGTCGGCGTCGCGGCGGGTGCCGGAGACGAACAGCTGCTCGAAGACGGGCATGGCGCCGCGGGCGAGGGCCCCGATCGTCGTCGGGTCGGTGGGCACCTGGCGCCAGCCGAGGACCTCGAGGTCCTCCTCCTCCGCGATCAGGGCGACGGCGGCCTTCAGCGCGTTCCGCTCCCGCGGCTCGGTGGGCAGGAAGCCGAGGCCGACCGCGTAGGCGCCGGCCTCCGGCAGCTCGAAACCGCTGACCGCCCGGAGGAACGGGTCCGGGATCTGCGTGATGATCCCGGCGCCGTCACCGGTGCCGGCGTCCGAGCCCACGGCGCCGCGGTGCTCGAGGTGCCGCAGCGCGTCGAGCGCGGCGACGATGATGTCGTGGCCCGGCGTGCCCCGCAGCGTGGCGACCATCGCGAGGCCGCACGCGTCGTGCTCGGCGGCGGGGTCGTACAGTCCCGTCGCCGGAGGGACCGCGGAGAAAGGCGGTGCGGGGCGCTCGGCCATGGCGTCCTCCTGGTCGGCCGCCGTGTGCGGCCGTCGATCACGGGGAAGGTGCGGGACGCCGTCGGCCCGGTGCGGGATCCCGTGCCGGTCCGGGCAGCTGATGCGCCGGTGGCCGGTCGGGATGTCGGATGGTACGCGGGATCGGTCGGTCGCGGTGCGTCGGCGACGGATCAGCCCCTGGTCGCGCCGCCGCTTGTGACGGCTGGCACGTCCTCGTCCGCGGGCGTCGTCGGAAAGTCCGCCGCGGTCCAGCGCGATCCTACAAGGCCGTCGGGCACCCACTCGCGTCCCGGGCGGTACACGCCGACCTCGACGCCCGGATGCCGGCGCCGCGACCAGATCAGCAGCGCGATGCCGACGACGATCGACAGCAGCGCCGCCCAGACGTTCGTCCGGAGGCCGAGGAAGACCTCGCTCGGGTCGATCCGGATCGACTCGAAGACGCTGCGGCCGGCCCCGTACCACATGAGGTAGAAGCCGAGAGCGCGACCCCAGCGCATCGGGTACCGGGTGGTGAAGCGGGGCGGCACGCCCACCGGGCGCACGAGCTTCTTCTCGATCGCCACCAGCACGATCGCGCCGGCCACGTCCCAGATCAGCTCGTAGAGGAAGGTCGGATGGAAGAGGGTGCCGGGGGCGAGCCCGAGCGGGAACGCCGGGTTGTCGCTCGGCACCTGCAGCCCCCACGGCAGCGTGGTCGGCATGCCGTAGAGCTCGGTGTTGAACCAGTTGCCGATGCGGCCGATGCCCTGCGCGACGAGCAGGCCGGGCGCCATCGCGTCGGCGAAGGAGAGGAACCGGACGCCCGTCCAGCGGCTCGCGATCCAGATGCCGAGCGCACCGCCGATGAGGGCGCCGAAGATCGCGTTGCCGCCGTTCCAGATGGCGATCACGTCGTAGAGCGTGTGACCGCCGCCGAAGTAGTCGCCCGGGTGGGTGAGCACGTGGTAGGCGCGGGCGCACACGATGGCGAGGGGGACGGCGCAGATCGCGAAGTCGACCACCACCCCCGGCTGGGCGCCGCGGGCGGTGAGCCGCCTCGACGTGATGACGAGGCCGACGACGATCCCCACGAGGATGCAGAGCGCGTAGCTGTGGATCGTGAAGATGCCGATCTGGAACGACGCCCACGACGCGGGAGGGCTCGGGATGCTCTCGATCACGGCGTCGACCCTAGCGGCTGGCCGGCGCGCGGCCGGGACCGCGGGTGCCGGACGCGAGATCGCGGGCGACGACGCCGAGCCGGTCCAGCCCGCCGTCGGCGAGGGCCGCCACGAGCGCGGATCCGACGATCGCCCCGTCGGCGTAGCCGAGGACCTCGGCCACCTGCGCGGCGGTCGAGACGCCGAGTCCGACGCACGCGTTCGACACGCCGTGCTCCCTGAGCCGGCCGACGAGGGTGCGGGCGGCGCTGTCGACGTCGGCGCGCGCGCCGGTGATGCCCATCGTCGAGACGGTGTAGACGAAGCCCCGGGACGCGGCGACGGCCGCCTCGAGGCGCGCGTCGGACGAGGTCGGCGCGGCGAGGAACACCCGGTCGAGGCCCCGGCTCTCGCTGGCGGCGAGCCACTCGCCGGCCTCGTCGGGGATGAGGTCGGGGGTGATGAGCCCCGCGCCGCCCGCCGCCACGACGTCGTCGGCGAAGCGCTCGACGCCGTACGCGAGCACGGGGTTCCAGTACGTCATCAGCAGGACCGGGGCGTCGACGGCGGCGGTGATGGCGCGGAGCGCCTCGAACGCGTGCCGCAGCCGGAAGCCGCCCGCGAGCGCCGCCTGCGTCGCCCTCTGGATCACCGGTCCGTCCATCACCGGATCGGAGTAGGGCAGCCCGAGCTCGATGACGTCGGCGCCCGACTCGGCGAGCGCGATCGCGCCGTCGATGCTCGTGGCGAGGTCGGGGAACCCGACGGGCAGGTAGCCGACGAACGCGCCGGCCCGCTCGGCGTTCGCGGCCCGGATCCGCGTCTCGACGGGACTCGTCACGGTGGCGCCGCTCACGACTGCTCCGCGTCCCGGTCGATCAGCTCGAACCATTGCCCGGCGGTCACCATGTCCTTGTCGCCGCGGCCGGAGAGGTTGACCAGGATCGTCGCCGATGGGCCGAGCTCGCGCCCGAGCTCGAGCGCGCCGGCGAGGGCGTGTGCTGACTCGATCGCGGGGATGATCCCCTCCGTGCGGCTCAGCAGCCGCAGCGCGTCCATGGCCGCCGCGTCCGTGACCGCGCGGTAGGTGGCGCGACCGGCGTCGGCGAGGAAGGCGTGCTCGGGGCCGACGCCCGGGTAGTCGAGCCCCGCGGAGATGGAGTGCGACTCCTGCGTCTGCCCGTCCTCGTCCTGCAGCAGGTAGCTGCGGGCGCCGTGCAGGACGCCGGGACGGCCCCTGCCGATCGTCGCGGCGTGCCGGGCGGTGTCGATCCCCTCACCGCCCGCCTCGAAGCCGTACAGCGCCACGCCGGGGTCGTCGAGAAAGGCGGTGAAGATCCCGATCGCGTTCGATCCCCCGCCGACGCAGGCGCAGACCGCGTCCGGGAGGGACCCGGTGCGCTCGAGCAGCTGCGCGCGGGCCTCGTCGCCGATGATGCGCTGCAGGTCGCGGACCATCGCGGGGAACGGGTGCGGGCCCGCGACCGTGCCGAACACGTAGTTGGTGGTGGCGACGTTCGTCACCCAGTCCCGCATCGCCTCGTTGATGGCGTCCTTCAGGGTGCGGGAGCCGGCCTTCACGGCGACGACCTCGGCTCCGAGCAGCCGCATCCTGGCGACGTTCAGCGCCTGCCGCTCGGTGTCGACCTCGCCCATGTAGATGGTGCAGTCGAGGCCGAACAGCGCCGCCGCGGTCGCCGTCGCGACGCCGTGCTGGCCGGCGCCGGTCTCCGCGATCACGCGGTGCTTGCCGACGCGACGGGTGAGGAGCGCCTGGCCCAGCACGTTGTTGATCTTGTGCGAGCCGGTGTGGTTCAGGTCCTCGCGCTTCAGGAAGACGCGGGCCTCGCCGGCGTGCGCCGCGAAGCGCGGCACCTCGGTCAGCGGTGACGGCCGGCCGGTGTAGTTCCGGTGGAGGTCCGCGAGCTCGGCCTGGAACACCGGGTCCGTCTTCGCGTGCTCCCACGCCGCGGACAGCTCGTCGAGGGCCGCGACGAGCGGCTCGGGAACGTAGCGGCCGCCGTAGGCGCCGAAGTAGGGGCCCGGCTGCGAGTACCGGGCGTCGGTGGTGGTCATGCTCCGGCTTTCGTGAAGGAGGCGAGAAGGGATTCGGGGTCGCCGGTGACCAGTGCCTCGCCGACGAGGACGACGTCCGCCCCCGCCGCCCGGTAGGCGGCGACGTCGTCGGCGGTGCGGACCGCGGACTCGGCCACCCGGACGACGCCGTCGGGGATGCGCGGGGCGAGCCGGCCGAACAGGTCGCGGTCCAGCTCGAACGTGTCCAGGTCCCGGGCGTTCACACCGACGATCCTCGCGCCGATCTCGAGCGCCCGGTCGAGCTCGCGCTCGTCGTGGGTCTCGACGAGCGGGGTCATGCCGAGGTCGCCGATGAGGCGGGCGAGCGAGGCGAGCGCCTCGTCGCCGAGGGCCGCGACGATCAGCAGCACGAGGTCGGCGCCGGCGGCGCGTGCCTCGAGCACCTGGTAGCCGGTGGAGACGAAGTCCTTGCGCAGCACCGGCACGTCGACGGCGGCGCGGACGGCCTCGAGATCGGCGAGCGAGCCGCGGAACCGGCGCTCCTCGGTGAGCACGCTGATCGCGGCGGCGCCGGCCCGCGCGTACCGCGACGCGAGGGCAGCGGGATCGGGGATGTCGGCCATCACGCCGCGGGACGGGCTCGCCCGCTTCACCTCGGCGAGCACCTTCACCCGGCCGGGCTCCGCCGCGAGCGCCGCGACGGCGTCGAGCGCGGGCGGCGCGGCGAGCGCGGCGGCCTGGACGTCTTCCAGGGGGCGCCGACTGCGCCGGGCGGCGGCGTCCTCGGCGGCGCCGGCCATGAGCTCCGCGAGGAGGCCGGAGGCGGCGGGTGCCGGCGAGGTCAGTGCGAGCTCCTGACCCGGCTCCCGTTGACGCCGAACCCGGCCTTCTTCAGGATCCAGCCGACGAGGAGGCCGATCAGGAACACCACGGCGGCGACGTAGACCATCGGGATGACGTCGAGGAACAGGAACAGGGTGCCGAGCGCGACCGCGAACAGCATGATCGCGACCGCGATCCATGCCGCGGGCGACGAGCCGTGGCCGGGGTCCTCCGTGGTGTTCGCCATGCCGGGAAGTCTACGGTGTCGGGCCGGGGCCGGGACGGGGGTCCTCGCCGCTCGTGGGATCGGCGCCGGCGGTGAGGGCGTCCCACTCGTCGACCGGATCCGACCGCCGTCCCCCGGTGGGCGCGGCCTGCCGGTAGCGCCCCCCGCCGCTCGGCCAGCCCGGCGAGCGCACGAGCACGGCGGCCCCCGCGAGCGCCGCGAGCACGCCCGCCACCACGGCGACGAGGGGCCACGGGGTGCCGGCCGCCACGACGGTGACGTGGCCCGCGACGCCGGTCGCGGTGCTCACCGCTCCTCGTGTTCCCGCCGCCGGGTCGAGCACGTTCGGGAGGGTCAGCAGCACGACGGCGGCGCCGAGCAGCACGAGCACCAGACCGAGCACGACGCGGGCGGCCCGGCCGGCGATCGTCAGGGCGGCGGCGAGCGCGAGGAGCACGATCCCGAGCGGCGCGAGCGCGGGCGCGATGCCCTGCCCGGTGACCCGCACCGCCTTCGCGTCGACGGGGGTGACCGTCGAGAACACCTGGGTGGAGCAGAGCACGACGACCCCGCCGAGGGCGAGGACGACGAGCACCAGCACCAGCCGCTCCCCGGCCCGCGCGGGCCGGGCGGTCACAGCCGGCCCACCGGCCGCATGGCCGAGGCGATCGCGACCGCCTTCAGCGGGGCCGCCGCCTTGTTCTGCGACTCCGCGTACTCCGCCTCGGGCACCGAATCGGCGACGAGCCCGCCACCGGCCTGCACCCGCGCCATCCCGTCCGCGATCAGGGCGGTGCGGATCGCGATCGCGAGGTCGAGGTCGCCGGCGAAGTCGAAGTAGCCGACGACCCCGCCGTACACGCCGCGGCGGGCGGGTTCGAGTGCGTCGATGATCTCGAGCGCCCGGGGCTTGGGCGCGCCGGACAGCGTCCCGGCCGGGAAGGTGGCCCTCAGCACGTCGACGGGGCTGACGCCGGACGCGATCGCGCCCTCGACGCTCGAGGTGATGTGCATGATGTGGCTGAACCGCTCGATCCGCATGAACTCGGTCACCTCGACGGTGCCGGGCAGGCAGACCTTCGCGAGGTCGTTCCGGGCGAGATCGACGAGCATGAGGTGCTCGGCGCGCTCCTTCTCGTCGACGGCGAGCTCCGCGGCGAACGCCTCATCCGCCTCGGGCGTCGCCCCGCGGGGCCGGGAGCCGGCGATCGGATGGCTGAACACGCGACCGTCCGCGACCTTGACGAGCGCCTCCGGCGACGAGCCGACGATCTGGTAGGGCTCGCCCGTGGCGTCCTCGAGGCTGACGAGGTACATGTACGGGCTCGGGTTGAGGGTCCGCAGGACGCGGTAG
>JAICSU010000116.1 GCA_025936735.1 Amnibacterium sp. | reverse complement strand
TGGCGTGGGGCGTCGCGGCCGTCGTCGGCCTGCTCGTCGGGGACTACCCGCCGATCGGCGTGGGCCCGTTCCGTGACCTCGCCGGCGGCCTCGAGCTCTGCCTGCTCAGGGGCATCGTGACCGGCGCGGTGCTCTACGTCGCGGCGCTCTGGATCTTCCCGGAGCCGGACTACTGCTTCGGCCCGGAGGGCCCCCGACTCGTGCCGAGCCGTCCCGGCACGCCGCAGCCGATCGAGCAGGACCACCGTTCCGCCGCCGCCCGCGCGGCCGTCCGCCGGGCGAAGACCGTTGGCTGAGGCGGCCGGGGACGAGGCGGCGGTCCGGCGGGCCGCCGCGGACCTCGTCGCGGCGTTCGGGGCGCACGAGACGGCCGCCTACTTCGGCGCCTTCGCGCCCGAGGCGACCTTCGTCTTCCACACCACGCCCGAGCGGCTGCCCGACCGGGCGTCGTACGAGCGGCTCTGGCGGCGGTGGGAGCAGGAGGACGGGTTCCGGGTGCACGGGTGCGAGAGCCGCGACGCGGCCGTGCAGCTGCTCGGCGACGCGGCGGTCTTCGCGCACGACGTGACGACCGACCTCGAGCTCGGCGGCACGCGGTCGACGGTGCACGAGCGGGAGACGATCGTGTTCGAACGGCGCGGGTCCGGCTGGCTCGCCGTGCATGAGCACCTGTCCCCGCGACCCGAGCAGGAGGAGAACGCATGACGGAGCCGATCGGACCGGCGGACGCGAGCCGCTCACCCCGCTACGCGGGTCTGGCGACGTTCGCCCGCCTGCCGCGGATCGAGGACGTCGAGCACGCGGACATCGCCGTCGTCGGCGTCCCCTTCGACAGCGGGGTGAGCTACCGGCCGGGTGCCCGGTTCGGGCCGGCGCATGTCCGCGAGGCGTCGCGGCTCCTGCGGCCCTACAACCCGGCGCAGGACGTGTCGCCGTTCGCCGTGCAGCAGGTGGTGGACGCCGGCGACATCGCCGTGAACCCCTTCGACATCGGCGAGGCCGTCGACGAGATCGAGCGGGCGGCGACCGCGCTGACCGAGGGCGGTACCCGGCTCGTCACGATCGGTGGCGACCATACGATCGCGCTGCCCCTGCTGCGTGCCGCGGCGAAGCGGCACGGGCCGGTCGCGGTCGTGCACTTCGACGCGCATCTCGACACGTGGGACACCTACTTCGGCGCCCCGGTCACGCACGGCACGCCGTTCCGCCGCGCCTCGGAGGAGGGGCTGATCGACCGGAGCGCCAGCGTGCACGTCGGCATCCGGGGCCCGCTCTACGACCGGGAGGACCTCCGCGACGACGAGTGCCTCGGCTTCGCGATCGTCTCGAGCGTGGACATCGAGACCGAGGGGGTCGCCGCGGCGATCGAGCGGATGCGGCACCGCATCGGCGACGCGCCGGTCTACCTCTCCATCGACATCGACGTGCTGGACCCGGCTCACGCGCCCGGGACGGGCACGCCCGAGGCCGGCGGGCTGACGAGCCGGGAGCTGCTCCGGATGGTCCGTGCCCTGGCCGATCTGCGGCTGGTCGGCGCGGACGTCGTCGAGGTCGCGCCCGCGTACGATCACGCCCAGGTCACCGCGATCGCGGCGTCCCACGTGGCCTACGAGATCGTCTCCGCGATGGGGGCGCGGCCGGTCACGGCGTGAGGACGAGCTTGCCCTGGGTGCGCCGGCCCGTGAGGTCCTCGTGGGCGCGGGCCGCATCGGCGAGCGGGTAGCTGCCGCCGACGATCGGCTGCAGCGCGCCCTCGGCGACGAGCCCGAGCAGCTCGCCCACCACCGCGGGCACCCGGTCGAGGTGGTCGACGAGCCAGAAGCCCGCCACGGTGCGGCTGCCGCCGATCAGCGCCACCGGATCGACCCTGGCCGGCGCGTCGCCGCCCGCGGCCCCGTAGACCACGATCCGGCCGCGCCGGTTCAGCACCCGCAGCCCGGCCGCGAAGGCCGCCCCGGCCACGCCGTCGAGGATCAGGTCGTACCGCCGGTTCCCGGCGGCCGCCCGCAGCGCCGCCTCGAGGTCGGGGGCGGCCGAGTCGACGGCTTCGTCGGCTCCCAGCCGGAGCGCGAGCGCCCGCTTCCGCTCGGTCGATGCCGTCGCGACGATGTGCCCTGCACCCCACCGGCGGGCGAGCTGGATCGCGAGACTCCCGACGCCGCCGGCGCCCGCGTGGACGAGGACGGTGTCGCCCTCGGCGAGCCCGCCCACCTCGCGGAGCACCATCGCGGCCGTGGTGCCCTGCACGAGCAGCGCGAGCGCGGTCCCGGCGGGAACGTCGTCGGGCAGCGGCGCCGCGGCCCGCTCGTCGAGCAGCGCCCGCTCGGCGTAGGCGCCCGAGCTCGAGAAGCCCAGCAGCCGGCGTCCGTCCGAGGTGCGGCCGACGACCTCGGATCCCGGCACGAACGGGAGCGTCGTCCGCTGCACGTACGCGTCCCGCGTCTGCATCGTCTCGGCGAAGTTCACGCCCGCGGCCTCGACCTCGACGAGGACCTGGTTCGGGCCCGGCACGGGTTCGGGCACGTCCCGCACCACGAGCACCTCGGGCCCACCGAACTCCGTCACCTGGATCGCGCGCATCCCGTCACCGTAGGCGGCCTCGCCGTGGAACCGCCGCGGTCGCCGCGCCTCAGCCGGGGTGCGTCATCGAGAGGACGTCGAGCAGGCGGTCGAGCTGCTCCTCGGTGACCTCGCCCCGCTCGACGAAGCCGAGGTCGATGACGGCCTGGCGCACGGTGACGCCCTCGGCGACCGCATGCTTGGCGACCTTGGCCGCGGCCTCGTAGCCGATCACCCGGTTCAGGGGCGTCACGATCGACGGCGAGGACTCGGCGAGCGCCCGCGCCCGTTCCACGTTCACGGTGAGACCGTCGATCACCTTGTCGGCGAGCAGCCGCGACACGTTGGCGAGCAGGCGCGTCGACTCGAGCAGCGCCGTGCCCATCACGGGGATCGCGACGTTGAGCTCGAAGATGCCGGAGGCGCCCGCCCAGGCGATCGTGGCGTCGTTGCCGATCACCCGCGCCGCGACCATCAGGGTCGCCTCGGGGATGACGGGGTTCACCTTGCCCGGCATGATCGACGACCCCGGCTGCAGGTCGGGGATGTGCAGCTCGCCGAGGCCCGCGTTCGGGCCGGAGCCCATCCAGCGCAGGTCGTTGCAGATCTTCGTGAGGCTGACCGCGAGCACGCGGAGCGCACCGGACGCCTCGACGAGGCCGTCCCGTGCGCCCTGGGCCTCGAAGTGGTCGAGCGCCTCGGTGATCGGCAGCCCCGTCGTCTCGGCGAGGATCGCGATCACGCGGGGCGAGAAGCCGGTGGGGGTGTTGATGCCCGTTCCGGTGGCCGTGCCGCCGAGCGGCACCTCCGCGAGCCGCGGGACGGTGCTGCGGATGCGCTCGATCCCGAGCCGGATCTGGCGGGCGTAGCCGCCGAACTCCTGGCCGAACGTGACCGGCGTCGCGTCCATCAGGTGCGTGCGGCCCGGCTTCACGAGCGACGCCCACTCCGTGGCGCGGGCCTCGAGCGAGGCGGCGAGGTGCTCGAGCGCGGGCACCAGGTCGCCGAGCATCGCCTCCGTCGCCGCGACGTGCACCGAGGTGGGGAAGACGTCGTTGGACGACTGGGAGGCGTTCACGGTGTCGTTGGGATGCACCGGCCTGCCGAGCCGCTTCGTCGCGAGCGCGGCGAGCACCTCGTTCATGTTCATGTTCGAGGACGTGCCGCTGCCGGTCTGGTAGACGTCGATCGGGAACTGGTCGAGGTGGTCGCCCGCGATCACCTCGTCCGCCGCGGCGACGATCGCGTCGACCACGTCCTGCTGCAGCACGCCGAGCTCGCCGTTGACGAGCGCGGCGGCGCGCTTGATCCGCGCCAGCGCGATTATCTGGGCCGACTCGAGGCCGTGGCCCGACACCGGGAAGTTCTCGACCGCGCGCTGGGTCTGCGCCGCCCACAGCGCGTCCGCGGGAACGCGGACCTCGCCCATGGTGTCGTGCTCGATGCGGTACTCGCCGGTCATGCGGCTCCTTCGACGTCGGGGTGCGCGCTACGGGAGGCCGACCGCGACGCGGCGCTCCACGCGCCCCTCGGCCAGCCGGTACCGGGCACCGATGACGGCCAGGTTACCGTCGGCCACCGCGGCCGAGATCAGCTCGGAGGCCCGCAGCAGCTCGGCCACGGTCGCCTCGAGGTGGGCGCCGATGACGTCGTCCGCATCGACGGGCTCGTCCGGACGGGCGCGCCGGACGGCGTCGATGGCGGGGCGGATGTGCGCCACGTGGGCCGCGATGAGCGGCGGGAGCGGCGGTGCGTCCGGCGCCTCGGCGTCGACGGCCGCGCCGACGGCGCCGCACCTGTCGTGGGCGAGCACCACGATCACCGGCGTCGCGAGCACCGCGACGCCGTACTCGAGGCTCGCGACGGCGGTGTCCGCCACGATGTGCCCCGCGTTGCGGACGACGAAGAGGTCGCCGAGGCCCTGGTCGAAGAGGATCTCCGCGGCGACGCGGGAGTCGCTGCAGCCGAAGAAGGTCGCGAGCGGCGTCTGGTTCGCCGCCACGCGGGCGCGGGTCTCCGCGTCCTGGCTGGGATGGTCGGGCCGGCCCGCGAGGAAGCGGGCGTTGCCCTCGACGAGGCGCTGCCAGGCGTCGTTCGGGGTGAGGACGGTCACGGTGCGGTCTCCGTTCCGGTGAGGCCCTTCGAGGCGGCCTGGGCGGCGAGCGACGCCGCGAGCGACCGCACCTCGGCGGGGCTCGCGGTGCCGGCGACGACGAGGTCCGTCGTGCCGATGCGCGTCGCGAGGGCGTAGGCGACGTTACCGGCGGCATCTCCGAGACTGCGCTGGTCGTACACGCGCCAGGGCAGGCCGCCCACGCTGGTGATCCCTCCGGCCGGTGCCGAGTCGAGCCGGGCGGCGAGCCAGGTGCCGTTGGCGTCGAGTCCCTCCGTGTAGGAGAGGAACCGGTTCTCGGGCAGCACGAAGCCGACGTACCAGGAGGTGACGCCGTCCTCCGTGCGGAGCTCGGCGGCGTTCGCCTTCCAGGCCGACGGGGTCGCGGGTGCGAGCAGCGGGCGGGCGACCGAGCCCTGCGCCTGGCTCGCGAGCGACCGGTAGTCGACGGCCGGCCGCTCCGGGGCGGCGCCGCGCGGGACGGCGAGGACGATGACGACGACGAGCGCGACGCAGGCGAGCAGCGAGTAGACGAGGTTGCGGACGTTCTGCCGCTGCCGCCGCAGCCGTCGGCCCTCGGCGACGCGGGCTTCGGTCTCCTCCGGTGTCTCGGGCCGGCCGAGCTCGGCGACGACCCGGGACGGCCGGGCGCTCACGCGTCGACGGGCGCGGCGCCCCGGGCGGCGTCCAGCCTCGCGCGGGCCCCGATCAGCCACACCTCGCACCGGGCGGCGAGGGCCTCGCCCCGCTCCCAGAGCGCGAGCGACTCCTCGAGGGTGCTGCCGCCGCGCTCGAGCCGGTCGACGACGGCGACCAGCGCGTCCCGCGCTTGTTCGTACGACATCCCTTGGATGTCGTCGGCCCGCGCATCCGCGGTGACCTCGACGGTCTCCTCGACCTCGATCAGGCGGACCTCGAAGTCCTCGTCGCCGGCGTCGCTCATGGCCGCGATTCTACGAGCGCTCGCCGACAGGCCGCGGGCCTTCGCTCACGGCGCCCAGCGCTCCGTCCGTCACCCGGATCGTGAGGTGGGCGCCGGCGGGGGCGTCGGCCACGTGCCGGAGTGCCTTCCCCTCGCCGGTGAGCACGATCGCGTAGCCGCGGTCGAGGGTGCGCAGCGGCGACAGCGCCCTCAGGTGGCCGCGGGCGTCCGCCAGCCGGCCTTCGGCGGCGACGATGGCACGTTCGACGAGCTCCGCGCCGCGGGCGACGAACCGGGTCAGCTCGTCCTCTCGCCCGGTGACGATCCAGCCGCCCTCCGCGAGCACGCGCCGCGCCCGGAGACCCGCGATCTCGTCGGTCGAGCGGGCGACGCGCTGCGTCATCCGGGAGAACATCAGGGTGCGGGCCTGCCGCACCCGGTTCAGCTCGTCGGTCACGTCGGGCACCACCCGCTTCGCGGCGTCGGTCGGGGTCGACGCGCGCAGGTCGGCGACCTCGTCGAGCAGCGGCCGGTCGGCCTCGTGGCCGATCGCGCTGACGACCGGGGTGACCGCCGCCGCGACGGCGCGCACGAGGCGCTCGTCGCTGAACCCGAGGAGGTTCTGGAAGTCCCCGCCGCCGCGGGCGATGATGATGACGTCGACGGCGGGGTCCGCGTCCAGGTCGCGGAGCGCGGCGAGGACCTCCGGAACGGTCCGGTCGCCCTGGACCGCGGCGTGCACGACCCGGAACCGGACGTTCGGCCAGCGCAGCTGGGCGTTGCGGAGGACGTCCTTCTCGGCGTCGCTGTCCTTGCCGGTGATGAGGCCGATCGTGTTCGGCAGGAACGGGAGGCGTCGCTTGCGCTCCGCGGCGAAGAGGCCCTCCGACGCGAGCTGCCGGCGCAGCTGCTCGAGCCGCTCGAGCAGGTCGCCGAGGCCGACGTGCCGCATCGCGAACACCTGCATGCTGAGCGATCCGCCGCGGACCCAGTAGTCCGGCTTCACGAGGGCGATCACGCGGTCGCCCTGCTTCAGGTCGTTCGGCAGCCTCGCCCGCACCGAGGACCAGACCTGGAAGGAGACGGTGGCGTCCCGCTCGAGATCCTTGAGCTTGCCGTAGACGTTCTGGCCGCGGGGGCCCCACTGGGTGATCTCGCCTTCGATCCAGACCTGGCCGAGGCGGTCGATCCAGCCCTTCAGCTTCTCCGCGAGCAGCCCCACCGGCCACGGTGCATCCGCGGTCCCCACGCCGTCCGTCATCCGTGCCCCTCGTAGAATCGGGGGTGTGTCCTCGCCCGCCGACCTCGTCGCTCCCGCCGCTTCCGCGGAGCGCCCCACGGTAGCCGACGGCACCGTCACCCCCACGAAGCGGGTTCTGCTGGCGGCGCCCCGTGGCTACTGCGCCGGTGTGGACCGCGCGGTCGTGGCCGTCGAGAAGGCGCTGGAGCGCTACGGCGCCCCCGTCTACGTGCGCAAGCAGATCGTGCACAACGTCCACGTCGTGAAGCGGCTCGAGGAGCAGGGGGCGGTCTTCGTCGACGAGGTCGACGCCGTGCCGGAGGGGTCCCACGTCGTCTTCAGCGCCCACGGCGTCTCGCCGGCCGTCGTCTCCGCCGCGGCCGACCGGGGGCTCCGCGCGATCGACGCGACCTGCCCCCTCGTCACCAAGGTGCACCGCGAGGCCGTGCGTTTCGCCCGGGACGACTACGAGATCCTCCTGATCGGCCACCGCGGCCACGAGGAGGTCGAGGGCACGAGCGGCGAGGCGCCGGAGCGGATCACGCTCGTCGGATCACCCGACGAGGCCGACACCGTCGAGGTGCGCGATCCCGAGAAGCTCGTGTGGCTGTCGCAGACCACGCTCTCCGTCGACGAGACCATGGAGACGGTGCGCCGGCTCCGCGCCCGGTTCCCGCACCTGGCCGATCCGCCCTCCGACGACATCTGCTACGCCACGCAGAACCGGCAGGTCGCGATCAAGAAGGTCGCCAAGCAGGCGGACGTCGTGATCGTCGTCGGCAGCGCGAACTCCTCGAACTCGGTGCGCCTCGTGGAGGTCGCGCTCGAGCACGGCGCGGCCGCGGCCCACCGGGTCGACGACGCCGGTGAGCTCGATCCCGCCTGGCTCGACGGCGCGACGACGGTGGGGGTGACGAGCGGGGCCAGCGTGCCGGAGCGCCTGGTCCGCGCGCTGCTGGAGCGGCTCGCGGACGCCGGGTACGGCGCGGTCGAGGAGGTGCGCACCGCGGAGGAGGACCTCGTGTTCTCGCTGCCGCGCGAGCTGCGGCGGGACGCGTCGGGCGCCCGGGATCCCCGGGCCCTCGGCGGCCGGGCCTGAGGGGTGACGGAGACGAGGAGGCCGACGCGGGTCGCCCCGATCTGGGACGCCCCGATCACGGTCGGACTGCTCCTCGTCGGGGTGGTGAACACCATCCAGACCGTCGCGCAGGCCCGCGAGCTGCCCGTGGCGCTCGACCAGGTCTATGCGGCGAGAGGCATCAGCCGGTACACCCAGGTCGGTCTCGCGACCGGGATCGGCTGGGTGATCGTGGTGACCTCCATCGCGAGCCTCGTGGCCGCGATCGCGTTCGCCGTCCCGCGGATCCGCGACCACCGGCCCGCCTTCTGGATCCCCCTCCTCGCGGGCGCCGCGAGCGCGTTCGTCACGATCGTGCTGGTGGCCGCGGCGATCCTCGCCGATCCGGCGTACCTGGGCTCGGTCGGGCACGCCACGGCGACGCCCTGAGCCGTCAGGCGGACTGCGACTTGCCCGCGGAGCCGAGCTGCTCGGTCGCCTCCACGACGCGCTTCGCCATCGCCGACTCGGCGAGCTTGCCCCAGGCGCGGGGGTCGTAGATCTTCTTGTTCCCGACCTCGCCGTCGACCTTCAGCACGCCGTCGTAGTTCGTGAACATCGTGTCGGCGATCGACCGGGTGAACGCGTACTGGGTGTCGGTGTCGATGTTCATCTTCACGACGCCGTTCTCCAGCGCCTCGTTGATCTCCTCCAGCGTGGAGCCGGAACCGCCGTGGAAGACGAAGTCGAACGGGCTGGCCTTGCCGTACTTCTGCGCGACGGCGTCCTGAAGGTCGAGGGCGAGGTCGGCAACAAGAAGGCTTACGACCCGCGCGCGTGGGGCAAGCTGGCGGAGGCCGGCCTGTCGGCCCGCGTCGTCGAGGCCTGCCAGCAGCTGCGTTCGGTC
>JAICSU010000089.1 GCA_025936735.1 Amnibacterium sp. | reverse complement strand
TGGGCGCGCGCCTGGAGGAGTGGGCGGAGTCCGAGCGGGACTGCCCCCGGTTCGAGCAGGACATCGCGGACGAGACGGCGAAGGGGACCCTCACCTTCAGCGAGCTCGAGGAGCAGGAGCAGAGCCTCGACCGGCTGCGCCGCTGGTACCGCGATCTGCGGAAGCGCGACGTGCTGCTGCTCCCGGAGGCGCGGGATGCGGAACGGCACCTCCGCAGCTCGGAGGGGCTCCTGAACGAGTTCGCCGAGCGGGTGTACGAGGCCGTGCGACGCACCGACACCTGGTCGGGCGAGCACCGGGTGGTGCGGCCGGCGGACCTGGCGTGAGCCCAGGCGGCCGCTGGCAGGATGCGGGGATGGACCCCCGCGCCCTGCAGGAGCGCTTCGCCGCCCTCACCACCGCTCACCTGGCCGACGGCTGCCTCCGCGCCGAGGTGGCGGTGCGGTGCGGCCCCGCCGGCCTCCAGGCGGTCGCACCCGGCATGCGGCTCGCCGGCCGCGCCGCGCCGGCCCGGCACGCGGGGAGCGTCGACGTCTTCCTCGAGGCCTTCGAGCGGGCCGAACCCGGGGACGTGCTCGTGGTCGACAACGGCGGACGCCTCGACGAGAGCTGCGTCGGGGACCTCATCACCCTCGAGGCGCAGGCCGCCGGCCTCGCCGGCATGGTCGTCTGGGGCCTCCACCGCGACACCGTCGAGCTGCGCCACATCGGCCTGCCCGTGTTCAGCCTCGGCCGCATCCCCACCGGCCCGCTCGACGCGGCGCTGAACCGGCGGGGGGAACGCAGCCCGCAGTCGACGCGCCCGTCCGAGCTGGGGGAGTGGACGGTGGACGACGGCGACGTGGTGTTCGGCGACGACGACGGGGTCCTCGTCGTGCCGGCCGATCACCTCGAGGAGGTGCTCGGCCACGCGGAGCGGATCCGGGACACGGAGGTCGCCCAGGCCGAGCGGATCCGCGCCGGACGCACGCTCCGCGACCAGGTCCGGCTGCAGGACTACCTCGAGCGCCGCGCCCAGGACCCGGACCTCACCTTCCGCCGGCACCTCCGCGAGGTGGGCGGCGAGATCGAGGTGTGACCGTGCCCGAGCCGCTCCGCGTCTCCGTCGTGCTCCCGGTCAGGAACGACGCGGTCGCCCTCCGCCGCTGCCTCGAGGCCCTCGCGACCCTCGCCGACGAGCCGGACGAGATCGTCGTCGTCGACAACGGGTCGTCGGACGACACCGCCGACGTCGCCAGGGCGGCCGGCGCCCGGGTCGTGTTCGAGCCGGTCGAGGGCATCTCGAGCGCCGCGGCCGCGGGGTACGACGCCGCGACGGGCGACGTCCTCGTCCGATTCGACAGCGACGCCGTCCCCCCGGCCGACTGGATCGCGGTCATCCGCGCCGCCTTCACCGCCGACCCGGCGCTCGCCGGGATGTCGGGACCCGGCGTCTTCACGGGCCTGCCGTGGCCGGCCCGCGTGCTCGCCGGCCTCGGCTACCACGGGTCCTACTTCGGGCTCATCGGCCTGATGCTCGGCCGCCTGCCGCTCTACGGCTCCAACCTCGCCGTCCGGCGCACCGCCTGGCTCGCGGTGCGCGACCGGTTCCACCGCGACGACCCGATGGTGCACGACGACCTCTGCCTCACCGTGCACCTCGGCGACCGGAGGCTGCTGTTCGAGCCCCGCATGGGCGTCGCGGTCTCCGCGCGGGCGGTCACGCCGCGCCGCCTCGCGCTCGCGACGGCGAAGACGCGCCACACCGTCCGGCTGCACGCCGGCGCGTTCCGGTCGACGGTCGCGGGGCGCGTGCTCGGCCCGCTCTTCGGCGCCTGACCGTTTCGATAGGCTCCGCGATCGTGACGGAGACGGCCGAGATCGTGATCGTGGGCGGCGGGCACAACGGCCTGACCGCGGCCGCCTACCTGGCGCAGGCGGGCCGCTCCGTGGTCGTGCTCGAACGGGCGGACGCCGTCGGCGGCGCCGCCGTCTCGGCGGCGCCGTTCGCGGGGATCGACGCCCGCCTCTCCCGCTACTCCTACCTCGTGAGCCTCATGCCGGCGCGGATCCGCGAGGACCTCGGCCTGGACCTCCGGCTCCGCCGGCGCCGCTACGCCTCCTACACCCCCCAGCCGGGCACCGATCGCGGCCTGCTCGTCGACACCGGCGACCACGCCGCCACCGCCGCCTCCTTCGCCGCCGTCGGCGCGGCCGCCGACGCCGCCGCCTACGACCGGTGGCTGGCCGACACGGCGGCGCTCGCCGCAGCCGTCTGGCCGACCCTCCTCGAACCGCTGCCGGCCGAGTCCACCGTGCGGCGGCAGGTCGACCCGCGGATCTGGGCGGACCTCGTGGCCACGCCGATCGGCGCGACGCTCGCCGCCCGGTTCGCCTCCGACCTCGTGCGGGGCATGGTCGCCACCGACGGGCTCATCGGCACCTTCGCCGCGCTCGACGACCCGTCGCTCGCGCAGAACGTCTGCCTCCTGTACCACGTGATCGGCGGCGGCACCGGGGACTGGGACGTGCCGGTCGGCGGGATGGGCGCCGTCACGGCGGCCCTGGAGGACGCGGCACGGCGCGCCGGAGCCACCATCGTGACCGGGGCGGAGGTGACCGCCGTCACCCCGGACGGCGAGGTCACCGCGCGGATCGGCGGCGACGAGCGCGTCTTCGCCGCCGGCACGGTGCTCGCGAACGTGGCCCCTGCGGTGCTCGACCGGCTGCTCGGCCGGCCGGCGGCCGCGCCGGAGGGCGCCCAGATCAAGGCGAACGTCCTGCTGAAGCGGCTGCCCCGCCTGAAGGACCGCCAGGTCGCGCCCGAGGCCGCGTTCGCGGGCACCTTCCACGTGCACGAGGCCGCCTCGGAGCTCGACGCCGCCCACGCCGCCGCCGCGGGCGGGACCGTGCCCGATCCGCTGCCGCTCGAGACCTACTGCCACTCGCTCACGGATCCGACGATCCTCGGCCCCGAGCTGCGCGAGGCCGGGGTGCAGACCCTCACGGTCTTCGGCCTGCAGGCCCCGCACCGCCTCGGGCTGGACCGGGAGGCGGCGCAGGCGGCGGTGCTCGCCTCGATCGACGACGTGCTCGACGAGCCGGTCGAGGACCTCCTCGTGACCGACGCCGAGGGTCGCCCGGCGATCGAGGTGCGGACGACGGCGGATCTCGAGGCGTCGCTCGGGATGCCGGGCGGCCACATCTTCCACGGGCCGCTGTCGATGCCGTGGCGGGCCGACGACGCG
Organism: Amnibacterium sp.; assembly: GCA_025936735.1. Lineage (GTDB taxonomy): Bacteria > Actinomycetota > Actinomycetes > Actinomycetales > Microbacteriaceae > Amnibacterium. Next base: position 7,185 of record JAICSU010000089.1, on the reverse strand, counting down.
CCGGCGGGGAGCCCCGCCGAGCGCTGGGGCGTCGCCACGGCGGACCCGCGGATCCTGCTCTGCGGATCCGGCTCGGTCCGCGGCGGCGCGGTGTCCGGCCTCGGCGGCTACGCGGCCGCGCGCGCCGTGCTCGAGGGCTGAGCCCTACGCGAGGCGGAAGTAGGCGGCGGCCGGGCAGTCGAACGGGTCGGCCTCGCCGAGCCCGACGCGGTGGATGTAGTTCACGACGATCGCCCACGACTTCGGCAGCGTCGCCTCCGTGTAGGGCACGCCGAGCTCCGCGCAGTAGTCCCGCACGAGGGGGCGCGCCCTGCGCAGGTTGATGCTCGGCATGTTCGGGAACAGGTGGTGCTCGATCTGGAAGTTCAGGCCGCCCATGCCGAGCGTGACGGGCCAGCCGCCCGTGATGTTGCGGGAGGTGAGCACCTGGCGGCGCAGGTAGTCGATGCGCTGCGACTCGTCGATGAGCGGCATGCCCTTGTGGTTGGGCGCGAAGGCGGCGCCCATCGTGAAGCCGAAGACGAGCACCTGCACGAGCAGGAACGCCGGCCCGATGACGGGTCCGGCGACGACGATCGCGAGGGTCGCGAAGCCGACGAGGCGCACCGCGATGAGGGCGAGCTCGACGACGCGGTGCTTGACCTCGCCGCGGGCGGTGAGCATCGACACCGACTTCACGTGCAGGTCGAGACCGGTGAGCGTCAGGACCGGGAAGAAGAACCAGCCCTGCTTGCGCATCAGCACCTTCGCGAACCCGGTGCGGGTGGCGGCGTCCCTGGGGGTGAACACGAGCGCGCTGGCATCCATGTCGAGGTCCTTGCCCTGGGTGTTCGGGTTCGCGTGGTGGCGGGAGTGCTTGTGCATCCACCAGCCGTAGCTGAGCCCGACGACGAGGTTCGCGAGCACCCGCGAGACCCACTCGTTGCGCTTGCCGGAGACGAACATCTGCCGGTGGGCGCCGTCGTGGGCGAGGAAGCCGACCTGGGTGAACAGCACGCCGAACAGCACGGCGACGGCGAGCTGCCACCAGGAGCGGCCCACGGCGAGCATCAGCGCCGTGGCGATCGTGAACGCGGCGACGAGCAGGATGCCGCGGACGGCATAGAAACCCGGCCGCCGCTCGAGAAGGCCGGCGGCCTTCACCCGGCGGGTGAGCTCCGTGTAGTCGCTCGCGTGGTTCGCCGTGCCGGCGGGCGTGCGGCGCGGCCTCGTCGTTCGGAGGGGGCGGGGCGCGGCGATGGTCATGGTCGTAACGGTACGGTCGGCGCCCTCCGGCCGCGTCCCTCCCCGGAACCGTCTTGCGCGTACTACCGGGGTAGGGGGCCGTCCCGCGGACGCCCGTCAGTCGCCCGCGACGACGAGGCCGGACTCGTAGGCGGCCACGACCGCCTGGGCCCTGTCCCGGAGGCCGAGCTTGCCGAGGACGCGGCTCACGTGCGTCTTCACCGTCTGCTCGGCGATCACGAGCGCGGCGGCGATCTCCCGGTTGCTGAGGCCCTTCGCGACCTCGACCAGCACCTCCCGCTCCCGCTGCGTGAGCTCGGGCAGCGCGGCCTGCGAGGCCATCTGACCGGGATGGACGGCGAGCCGCTCGATCAGGCGCCGCGTGACGGACGGGGCGAGCAGCGCGTCCCCCCGGGCGACGACCCGCACCGCCGCGACGAGGTCGTCCGGCGGCGAGTCCTTCAGCAGGAAGCCGCTCGCGCCGGCGCGGATGGCGTCCAGCACGTAGTCGTCCACGTCGAACGTCGTGAGCACGACGACGCGGGTCGCCGGGGTCGCCGCGAGCACCTGGCGGGTGGCGGCGATGCCGTCGAGCACGGGCATCCGCACGTCCATGAGGACCACGTCGGGCGCCGTCGCCGCGGCCAGCGAGACGGCCTCCGCGCCGTTCTCCGCCTGCCCGACGACCTCGAGGTCGGGCTGCGCGGCGAGCAGAGCGGCGAAGCCGGCCCGGACCATCGCCTGGTCGTCCGCGACGAGCACCCGGATCATGACGTCGCCACCGGCGGCTTCAGCCGCAGCGCCGCGCGGATGCGGAACCCGCCCTCCGCGGTCGGTCCCGCCTCGACCGAGCCGCCGACGCTCGCCGCCCGCTCGCGCATCCCGACGAGCCCGTGGCCGGTGGTCGCGACCGTGGCGGGCGCGACCGCCGCGGGCGCGGGGGAGTTCTCGATCTCGAGCCGGAGCACCTCGCCGTCCCGGTGCGCGGCGACGAGCACCGAGGCCCCCGGCGCGTGCCGGATCGCGTTCGACAGCGCCTCCTGCACGATCCGGTAGGCGGCGAGGCCGGTGACGTCGCCGACGAGCGCCGCATCCGCGGCCGCCAGCGGCTCGAAGTGCACCCGCATCCCCGCGCGCTCCGCCTCGGCGACGAGGTCGTTCACGTCGGCGAGGTCCGGCTGCGGGGCGCGGGGCGACGCCTCCTCACCACCCCGGAGCACGGCGAGCAGGCCCCGCATCTCGTCGAGCGCCTGCCTCGACTTCTCGCCGATCTCCTCGAACTCGGCGATCGCCGCGGGGCCGAAGTCGGGGTGCCGGAAGCGGGCGGTCGACGACTGGACCGTGATGATCGACATGCTGTGCGCGATGACGTCGTGCAGCTCCCGCGCGATGCGCGCCCGCTCCTCCATGAGCACCCGCCGCGACGCCTCCGTCGCGCTGATGCGCCGCTCGCGCAGGAGCTGAGCCCGGATGCTGCTCCACTCCGCGAGCACGACCGCCACGACGAGCACGGCCCCGCTGATGCCGCCGAAGACGACGACGTTCAGGCTGGTGGCGTCCGACTCCGTGGGGCGCAGCTGGGCGGCGAGGATCGCGGGAGCGACCGTGGCGACCACCCAGTACGCCACGGCGGCGGCCCAGCGGACGCGGATGCCGACGGTGAAGAGCACGAGCGCCTCGGTGACGATCAGCACCGGCCACCAGGGCCAGGCGGGACTCGAGCCGGGGCTCGCGGCCTGGAGGGCGAGGGCGGCGGCGATCGAGAGCGGCGCGGCGAGGTGGGGGCGCACCGTCGCGAGGGGGATGGCGCCCGCGTGCAGCAGCGCGAGGACGAACGCGAGCAGCAGCGGCAGGTCGTGGCCGACCGCCGCGATCGAGGTCTCGACGAGCACGAGCACCATGCCGGCGACGAGCGCGGCCACGACGAGGGCGCGGTCCAGGTGGATGCGGCCGGTGGCGGCGACGACCGCCCCGGCCACCGCGGCCGCTCGGCGGCGGAGGCCGTGCCCGTGGCCGGTGGGTCCGCGCAGCGTGGGGGCGGTCACCGTGGTCCTCTCCGTCCCGTCCACTGTACGCGGTGGGGCGCCGCGGCTAGGGCGTCGCCGGCCCCATGGACCGCCGCTGACGGTCGCGGCTGCCCGGCTCCGGCTGGTGCCGGGAGAGCCGCAGCACCCCGACGATCGCGACCGCCTCCGCGACGGGGAACACGGCGAACGCCCACCCGGGGGCGGCCGCCGCCTCGCCGAGCACGGCGACGCCGATCGTCACGGCGACGAGCGGGTCGATCACGGTGAGGGCGGCGACGACGAGATCGGGCGAGCCAGCGGCGTACGCGGCCTGCACGAGCGAGAGCCCGATCCCGCCGGCGACGAGCAGCGCCACCACGCAGGTGAGGGTGAGCCCGTCCGCCGGCCGGAGACCGGACCCGTGCGCGACGATCTGGGCGACCCGCCCGATCACGAGCTTGGCGAGCGTCGCGACGAAGCCGAACAGCAGGCCGGCCGCCACCGCCGACCGGAGCGCCGAGCGGTGCTCCCTGAGCCGCACCAGGACGACCCCGAGGACCGCGAGCACCCCGCCCAGCAGGGCGAGCACGACGCCGGTCGCGAGCGGCGTCGGCGATCCGGACGACGTGGTGAGCGAGGCGGTGACGACGAACGCGGTGACGCCGAGCAGGCAGAGCCCGATCGCGACGACCGCCTCGCGGGGGATCCTGGCCCGGTTCATCCGGGTGTCGAGCAGCACCGTGATCACGAGGGACAGCGCCCCGATGGGCTGCACGACCGCGATCGGAGCGAAGAGCAGGCTGACGAGCTGCAGCGCGACGGCGATCCCGAGGATCGTCGATCCACCGAGCCAGCGCGGCGTCGAGACGAGAGCGAGCAGCTGCTCGAGCCCGAACCGCTTCCCGTCGGGCGTCTCCTCGTCGACCCGCGACGCGCCCTGGTTCTGCAGCTGGGCGCCGAGGGCGAGGAGGGCCGCAGCGAGGATCGCGACGGGGATGCCGACCGCGGCGGCCACCGTCAGCCGGTGGGCTCGTCGTCCTCGTCCCCGGGCAGCGGCCCGTAGCCGTCGCCCGTCTCGCCGCGCCCCGCGCCGTCCGCCTCGGCGGAGCCGGGCTCGCCGGCGAGCTTCTCGGCGTCCCGCTTCGCCTCCTCGGGATGGGGCTCGAGGGTGTTGTCCGGCAGGCTCATCGCTCGCTCCGTCTCGTCAAGGGTGGTCAGGCGGCCAGGGAGGCACCGGAGGCGCCGCAGATGGGGCACCGCCAGCCGACGATCGTCTGCGTCATCGGCATCCCGTCGACGGGGCACACGGGCACGGACGAAGGGGGAGGAGGCACATCATCGGGCATGGTGCCAGCGTGCATGCCGCACCTGACATCCGTCCGAGCCCACGGCATGAACCCGCCGTGACCGGGCCGTCGGCGGTGTCGGCGGCGGTGCCTAGCCTGCAGCCATGCGCCTGCTCCACACGTCCGACTGGCACCTCGGCCGCACGTTCCACACGCACAGCACCCTGCAGCACCTCGGCACGGTGCTGTCGGCGCTCGTCACGGCGGTGCGGGAGCAGCACATCGACGTGGTCCTCGTCGCGGGGGACGTGTTCGACTCGTCGATGCCGTCCATCGCCGCCATCGAGCTGTTCCAGAGCGCGATCGCCGGCATCCGGCACGCCGGGGCCCAGGTGGTGCTGACGAGCGGCAACCACGACTCGGGTACCCGGCTCGGCATGCACGCCGAGTGGCTCGGGGCCGCCGGCATCCACCTGCGCACCCGGACCGACCGGATCGCCGACCCCGTGCTCCTCGCGGACGAGGCCGGGCCGGTCGCCGTCTACGGCATCCCGTACCTCGAGCCCGCGCTCTTCCGGCAGGACCGGCCCGGCCGTCGCATCGGCAGCCACGAGCAGGCGCTCCGGGTGGCGATGGACGAGATCCGAGCCGACCTGGACGGTCGCCGCACCCGGTCGGTCGTGCTCGCGCACTGCTTCGCCGCGGGCGTCCCCGCGAGCGACGTCGAGCGCGACCTCAGCAGGGGCGGGCTCGACCTCGTGCCGGCGTCGGTCTTCGACGGGCCGGACTACGTCGCGCTCGGGCACATCCACGGCCGTGCCACGCTGAGCCCGCGCGTCCGCTACTCGGGGGCCCCGCTGCACTACTCGTTCGGGGAGGCGGACGCGCGCCGCGGCGGGTGGCTCGTCGACCTCGACAGCGACGGACTCGCCGACGTCACCTGGCTCGACCTCCCCGTGCCGCGGCCGCTCACCGTGCTCACCGGGCCGATCGAGCACCTGCTCACCGACGAGGTCGCGGCCGGAGCCGCGGACCACTGGGTCAAGGCCCAGGTCACCGACCAGGTGAGGCCGACCGACGGGATGCGGCGCCTGCAGCGCCGGTTCCCGCACTGCGTGGCGTTCGAGTGGCGGCCGGACACCGTCGCGGATGCGGGAGCGGAGTCCTACGCCGAACGCGTGCGCGGCCGCTCCGACCCGGACCTCGTCGCCGACTTCCTGGCCCTCACCCGCAACGGTGCGGGCCCGAGCGACTTCGAACGCCGGCTCGTGGACGAGCTGCTCGGCGGCGCCGCGTGAGGATCCTCGGTCTCCGCGTCGCCGGCTTCGGCCCCTACCGTGCGCCGCAGACGGTCGACTTCCGCCGCTTCGACGACGACGGCATCTTCCTGATCAGCGGCCGCACCGGAGCCGGCAAGTCGAGCATCCTCGACGCCGTCTGCTTCGCGCTCTACGGCGACGTGCCGCGGTTCGAGCGCCGCGAGAGCCAGGTCCGCAGCCAGCACTGCGGACCGTCCGACCCGAGCGAGGTCGAGCTCGAGTTCCAGGTGCGCGACACGGTGTACCGCATCCGCCGCACCCCGAAGTACGAGCGGCTGAAGCGGTCGGGGACGGGCACCACCACCGCGGAGCCGGAGGCCGAGCTCGCGGTGCTGGAGGCGGACGGGCCGCGGGTCATCGCGACCCGGCCGAAGGACGTGGGCATCGCGCTCAGCGAGCTGCTGCCGATCAGCAAGGAGCAGTTCCTGCAGGTCATCCTGCTCGCCCAGAACCGGTTCCAGGAGTTCCTGCTCGCTCCCACGGAGAAGCGGCGCGACCTGCTGCGCACCCTGTTCGGGACCGACCGGTTCCAGCGCCTCGAGCGCGACCTCCTCGAGCGCAGCAAGGCGCTCGCCGCCGAGCTCGCAGCGACCGCGGCGGAGCTGACCGCGCGGGCGGAGACGACCGCGGAGCTCGTCGGCGCCGAACCGCCGGCGGACCCCGACCGGTCGTGGTTCGAGCGGCTGGCGGCCGAGTCGGCGTCAGCGGCGGACGCCGCGAAGGCGGCATCGGCCGCGGCCCGGCTGCGGCTCGACGCAGCCGAGCGTGCGCTGCAGGAGGTGCTGAGGGTCCAGGCGCTGCAGCGCCGGCGCGACGAGGCGTCCCGGCGCACGGAGCTCCTGCTCGCCGAGTCCGCGCGGATCGACGAGACGCGAGCCCGGCTCGCCGCCGCCCGCCGCGCCGATGCCGTCTCCCCGTTCCACGCCGCCGTCACCGTCGCCGCCCGCACGCTCGACGCCGCCCGCGCGGCCGCCACGGAGGCGCTCGACGACCTCGAGCGGTTCCCCCTCGCCCCCGGCGTCCCGGCGGAGCCCGCCGCTCGGATCGAGGCCCTGCTCACGCTGCAGGGCGAGCTCGTGCATCCCCGCACGATCGAGGAGGGGCTGCCCGCCCGACGGGCGGCCCTGGCGACGGCCGAGCAGCAGGGGCGCAGCGCGGCGGAGGCGATCCCCGCGCTCGAGGCACGGATCGCGGCCCTGCCGGCCCGCGTGGCGGCCGCCGACCTGCAGATCGAAGCCCTCGCCGGCACGGCAGCGCAGGCGCCCGCCGCGGCCGCCGAGGCGGCCGGGCTCGAAGCCGCCCTCGACGCCGCCCGCGCCGCCGCCGCCCTCCGCGGCGAGCTCGACGCGG
>JAICSU010000135.1 GCA_025936735.1 Amnibacterium sp. | reverse complement strand
CTTGTTCTCCATCACGATCCAGATGACGTGGTCGTACGTCGCAGGAGCGGTCGCGGTCGTGCCGCAGGGCTGCCCGGCGACCCCGGCGGGGACGGCGTCGCTGGCCTGGCTGGGCCGCACACCCGGGCCCGCGGACCCGGCGCCCCGCGCCCCGGTACCGCCGGACCCCACGACACCCGACGCCCAGAGGCCGACGGCGACGAGCACGGGCACCGCGGCGAGCGCGACGAGGATCGCGACGGTGCGGCGGCGGCGGAACAGCACGGCGAGCTCGGAGCCGAGCAGCGGCAGGGTCGCTCCGCGGCGCCGGTCAGGACTCGACATCGAAGCCCTCGCCGGTCAGGGCGACGAAGCGGTCCTCGAGGCTCGGCTCGTCGACGCGGAAGCCGCGGACGCGCACGTCGGCCGACACCAGCCCGGCGACGAGGGACTCGGGGGAGAGGCCGTCCGGGAGCGCGGCGACCAGCTCCCCGCCGGCGACCTCCGGCAGCTGCGGCACGAGACCCCGCTCCGTGAGCACCCGGGCGGCGATGCCGGTGTCGGGGGTGAGGATGCGCGCGACGGGATGGTCGTGGCCGCGCAGCTCGTCGAGCGTGCCCTGGGCGACCATCCGCCCGGCGCGCATCACCCCGACGTGGCTGCAGAGCTGCTCGATCTCCGCGAGGAGATGGCTCGAGACGAAGACCGTGGTGCCGTCGGCGGCGAAGGTGCGGACGAGCGCGCGCACCTCGCGGGTGCCCTGCGGGTCGAGCCCGTTCGTCGGTTCGTCGAGCACGAGGAGCTCGCGCGGCCGCAGCAGCGCGTTCGCGAGGCCGAGGCGCTGCTTCATGCCGAGCGAGTACGCCTTCACCTTCTTGCCTGCGGCCGCGGTGAGCCCGACGCGGTCGAGGGCGTCGGCGATGCGGCGGGAGCGGGTGCGGCCGTCGGAGCGGCCGTCCGCCGAGTCGAGCCGGCGCAGGTTCGCGGCGCCCGACAGGAAGGGGGCGAACCCCGGGCCCTCGACGAGGGCGCCGACGCGGGGCAGCACCGACGCCCACCGGTCCGGCATCCGTTCCCCGAGCAGGGTGACGTCGCCACTCGTCGCGCTGATCAGGCCGAGCAGCAGCCGGATGGTCGTCGTCTTGCCGGAGCCGTTGGGGCCGAGGAAGCCGAAGACGCTGCCCGTCGGCACGGCGAGGTCGACGTCGTCGACGGCGTTGCGGAAGCCGAACCGCTTGGTGAGGCCGTGCGTCGTGACAGCGTGGTCGGCCTGCGCCACCGTTCCGGTCAGCCCTGCGCGGCGAGCGCTTCGAGCCGGCTCTGCGGCACCGCCCCGGCGAGCACCCGGCCGTCACCCGTGCGGAGCACGGTGACGAGCGAGGTCGACAGCACCCGGCCGCCGGCGGGGGCGGGCTGGGTGAGCCGCAGGAAGGTCGCGTTGCTGTCGAGCGCAGCGGGCACGTCCGCCGCCGGGATGGTCACGACGGCGTCCCAGCCGGTCCCGGTCACGCTGGGCTTCGCGGGCAGCGCCGTGCCGGAGGTGGGGCGGTGGGTGCCGGGCGTCACCGTGTGGTGCTCGACCGTCGCGCCGGACGGCGCGGAGAAGTCGAAGCGGGACGCCGCCGGCACCGTGTAGTCGAGCTGCGTGAAGCCCACCTCGAACGCGGGCGCCGCCGCGCCGCGGGCGAAGATCTGCACGCGCAGCGGCAGGCCGGTGCTGCCGTCGACGGCGATGCGCACGGAGCCCACCGTCGTGGCATCCGTCTTCGGGGTGAGCACGAGCGTGTAGGCGGCGTGGCCGGCGACCGTGGTGGTCGTCTCGACGCTGACGTCGGTCGACGGCGTGATCCGGGCGATGGCCTCGTCGGCCGCGGACTGCGGCGTCATCGTGGTCGACTGCTCGGGCGGGAGGGCGCTCGTGTCGACGGTCACCTGCTCCGCGGTGTTCTTCGCCGAGTTCCAGAGCCAGACGGTGTCGCCGTCGCGCACGACGTCGCGCTCGCCCATCGGGTCCTGCACGGCGATCCGGCTGCGGGTCGTGCCCGCGACGGCGATGGACGCGCGATGGCTGCCGGTGAGCAGGTCGAGGGCCGAGGCGGTCTGCGAGCCGGAGCCGGGTCCCGTGGACGGCAGCTGGGGGAGCCCGAGGTCCGACGACTGGGTGAGCTCGCCGGAGTAGCCGGGGAGGGACTTCGCGTGCGCGACGAGTGCCAGGACCTCGGCGGGGGACCGGTCGGGCAGGTCGGCGGAGGCGGTGGCGGCGAGCGGGATCGCGACCGCGCCGGCGACGACGACGGGGGCGAGTGCGGCGGGGAGCCAGCGGAGGGCGCGGTGCGGCATCGGTGGACCTTCTCTTCCTCAGGGGTCGAGGGTACGCGCGCCCGAGGACGGGCAGCGCGCGTCGTCACACTCGGTCTGGAGACATTCAGGCCGTCCTAGGCTGATCGCTGCCCAGTGCTCTTTTCCGACCGACCGAAGGCAGACATGGCTCGCATCCACTCGTCCATCACGGAGGCGTTCGGCCGCACGCCGCTCGTGAAGCTCAACCGCGTGACGGACGGCGCCGGCGCCACCGTGCTCGCGAAGCTCGAGTTCTACAACCCGTCGTCCAGCGTGAAGGACCGGCTGGGCATCGCCGTCGTGGACGCGGCGGAGCGCTCCGGCGCGCTGCAGCCGGGCGGCACGATCGTCGAGGGCACGAGCGGCAACACGGGCATCGCGCTCGCCATGGTCGGCGCCGCCCGCGGCTACCGGGTCGTGCTCACGATGCCGGAGTCGGCGTCGGTCGAGCGACGCAAGCTGCTCCTCGCGTACGGCGCCGAGCTCGTGCTGACGCCGGCCGCGGAGGGCATGCGGGGCGCGGTGGCGCGCGCCGAGCAGATCGCCGCGGAGCGCCCGGGCGCCGTGCTCGCCCGGCAGTTCGAGAACGAGGCGAACCCGGCGATCCATCGAGCGACGACCGGGCCGGAGATCTGGGAGGACACCGACGGCGCCGTGGACGTGTTCGTCGCCGGGATCGGCACCGGCGGCACCATCACGGGTGCGGGCTCCTATCTGAAGGAGCGGAAGGCCGGCCTGACGGTGGTGGCGGTGGAGCCGGCGGAGTCCCCGATCCTGACCGGGGGCAAGGCCGGTCCGCACAAGATCCAGGGGCTCGGCGCGAACTTCGTGCCGGACGTGCTGGACCGGAGCGTCTACGACGAGGTGATCGACGTGGACATCGCGCAGTCGGTGGCCATGGCCAGGCGCCTCGCCCGGGAGGAGGGCATCCTCGGCGGCATCTCGTCCGGGGCGACCGTGCACGCCGCGGTGCAGGTGGCGCAGCGGCCCGAGAACGCCGGGAGGACGATCGTCGTCATCGTCGCGAGCTACGGCGAGCGGTACCTCTCGACGGTCCTCTACGAGGACATGGACGGGTGAGCGGCCGCTTCTTCATCGGATTCCGGGAGGACCTCGAGGCGGCGAAGCATCGCGACCCGGCGGCGCGCTCGCGCATCGAGTCCGCGCTCACCTACCCGGGCCTGCACGCCGTGTGGTCCTACCGCGTCGCGCACCGGATCCACCTGTCGGGGCATCGCCTCACGGCGCGGCTGCTCTCGCAGCTCACCCGGTTCCTGACGGGGGTCGAGATCCACCCCGGTGCGACCATCGGGCGGCGGCTCTTCATCGACCACGGGTCGGGCGTCGTCATCGGCGAGACCGCGGAGATCGGCGACGACGTGACCCTGTACCACGGGGTGACGCTCGGGGGCACCACCTGGCGGCACGTGAAGCGGCATCCGACCGTCGGCGACCGGGTGCTCATCGGGGCGGGGGCGACCCTGCTCGGCCCGATCACCGTGGGCTCGGACAGCGTCGTCGGGGCGGGCGCCGTCGTCGTGCACGACGCACCCCCGCACTCGCTCGTGCTCGGCATGCCGGCGACCTCGCGGCCGAGATCGCCGTCCGACGCGGGCGTGCACCACTGGGTCATCTGACTGTTGCCACTTCTGGGGGGTTCGAGGGCGCCACGCCCGCATGATGTGGCAACAGTCGTGGGGGAGGGGGGCTACTCCTTGACCGCGCCCGTCGCCGTGTTCGTGATCCGCTTCTGGAAGACGATGAAGAGGATCGCGACGGGGATCGTCATGATCGCGGCGGCGCCGAGCTGCACCGGGTACCGCTTGGCGGCGCCCAGCTGACCGGATGAGAGCGACGCCACCCCCTTCGTGAGCGTGTAGAGGTTCGGGCTGGACGAGGACACGATGAAGTGCGCCAGCTCGTTCCAGGAGCCCTGGAACGACAGGATGATGATGGTCACGAGCGCGGGTCGCGCCATGGGCAGGATGACCGACCAGAAGAGCCGCAGCGTCCCCGCGCCGTCGATCCTGGCGGCCTCCTCGACGGCGACCGGGATCGACTCGAAGAAGTTCTTCATGATGAACACGCCGGCGGCGTCGGCGATGAGCGGCACGATCATGCCGGAGTACGAGTCGTACATGCCGAGCTGGTTGATCACGAGGAACTTCGGGATGAGCAGCACCACGCCCGGCACGGCCATGACGGCGATCAGGCCGGCGTAGATCACGTTCCGTCCCCGGAACTGCAGCCGTGCGAGGGCGTAGCCCGCGGCGGAGTCGAACAGCGTGCGCCCGACGGTGACGGCGACGGTGACGATCGCCGAGTTCGCGAACCAGAGCGGGAAGTCGGACTGCGAGAAGAGGTACGCGTACGCCGCGGTCGTCCACGTCGGCGGGATGAGGCTGACCGGGTTGCTCGTCGCATCCACCTCGGTCTTGAACGATGTCGCCAGCTCGATCAGGAACGGGAAGATGTAGATGACGGCGATGACGATCAGCACGAGGTAGAGCACCGGGGTGCCGGCCCGGATCGGCCGGCGACGGGGCCCCGCGGCGCGGCGGCCGGTCGCCGGCACCGCGGGCGCCGGCGCGGTGGTGGTCGTCGTCGTCGTGGTCACAGCGTGCCTCCCTGTCCGGGCCGTCCCGACGTGCCGCCCGCGACGACGGCCGCCGTGAGCAGGTCCTCGTGGGCCGGGCGGTACCCGCCGTCGCCGCCGCGGTCGAAGCCGGCTCGGCGCATCCGGCGCGCGGAGACGCCGCGCTCGCGGAGCACGAACCGCTGCAGGAGCGTGAAGGCGACGATGATCGCGAAGAGGATGAACGCGATCGCCGCGGCCTGCCCCCAGTTCTGCTCCTGGAAGCCGGCGACGTAGGAGAGGTACGCCGGCGTCAGGGTCGTCTTCTCCGGGTTGCCCTGGCTGCCGACCAGGACCTGGTCGAACACCTGCCACGTGCCGATCAGGCCGAGGGTGAGGACGGTGAAGATCGTCGTGCGCAGCTGCGGCAGCGTCACGAGGCGGAACCGCTGCCAGGAGGTCGCTCCGTCGACCATCGCGGCCTCCTCGACCTCCTGGGAGAGGTTCTGCAGCGCGGCGATGAACAGCAGCATGAAGGTGCCGGCGGTCGTGAAGACGACCATGGTGATGATGATCATCATCCCGACGGACGGCCCGGACAGCCAGTCCCACCAGCTCACCCCGAGGAAGCCGCCGTTCACGAGGAAGCCGGGCCCGTTCCTCACCCCGACGAGCGCGAGCAGGTTGTGCACGAGCCCGTCGGCGTCGGCAGGCCAGTTCGGCCCGTGCAGCCCGATCGCACCCAGCACCTCGTTGACCGCCCCGGTCGGGTTGAACAGGAAGTACCAGAGCACGGTGATCGCGACGGAGCTCGTCACCGACGGGAAGTAGAACGCCGTGCGGAAGAAGCCCCTGCCCTTCAGCAGCCGGTTGTTCACGAGCACCGCGAGCAGCAGGGCGAGCACGGTCTGCGTCGGCACGACGAAGATCACGTACCAGAGGTTGTTCCGCAGCGACGTGCCGAAGTCCTGCTCGGAGAGGCCGCCGCCCGACGTGATCGACGCGTAGTTCGTGAAGCCCACGAAGTGGACGCCGGACGAGAAGGGCGAGCCGTTGCCGCCCCAGTCGCTGAAGCTGACCCAGAGGGCCATCAGGATCGGGACCACGAGGAAGACGAGCAGCAGGATCACCGCCGGCGCCGTGAACAGGTACCCGCCGACCCCTTGGCCGCGGCGGATGCCCGACCGGTTCCGCCGCGCCGGTGTGCGCTGAGCCGCGCTGGTCATGCCGAACGTCCTCCCCGTGATCCCGGCCGTCAGCCCTGCATCGTGGCCGCGAGGTTCTTCTGCTCGGTGGCGAGCAGGGACTTGATGTCGAGGGTCTTCAGCCCCGCGAGCTTCGAGTCCATGTCGGCGACCACCGTGGCGGACCCCACCGACTTCGGCACGCCCTGCGCGTAGGAGGCGCCGTCGAGGAAGGCGCTGAACTGCGGGAACTGCTGCTTCCACTGCGCGGCCGCGGACTGGATCGACGGCATGACGCCGAAGGCCTTCGCGAAGCCGAGCTGGTCCTTCGCGGTGGTGAGCTGCTCGACGAGCTTCAGCGCCGCGGCCTGGTTCTTGCTCGCCGCGGCGATGCCCCAGCAGTTGGTGAACTGCAGCGTGCCCTTGCCCGCGGGGCCGGCGGGCAGCGGCACCACCGCGTAGTGCACCTTCGGGTAGGTGCTCGTCATGGCGCCGGCGATCCAGTTGCCCTCGATCGTCATCGCGGCCTCCTGCTTGCCGAAGGCCTCACCGCCCCATCCGGCGCCCACGTCGTTCGTGAACTTCCACCAGCCGGCCTTCAGCGCGTTCTGCACGTAGGTGAGGGCCTGCTGGTTCGCGGCGCTGTCGACGGTCGCCTTGGTCCCGTCGGGGTTGGTCAGGTTGCCGCCCGCCTCGACCATGAGGGCGCCGAGCCGCTCGTACTGCGCGCTCGTGACGAGCCCGGTCACCTTGCCCTTGGTGAGCTTCTTGGCGACCGTCGCCAGCTGGTCCCAGGTCGTCGGGTAGTCCTTCGCGGTGAGGCCAGCGGCCTTCCACATGTCCGTGTTGATCTCGAGCTGCAGGGTCGAGAAGTCCTTGGGCGCGCAGTAGAACTTGCCCTGGTAGGTGAAGTTCGTGACGAGCGACGGGTAGTAGTCGCTCTTGTTCTTCAGCATGTCGCCGTAGGCGAGCAGGTCGCCCTGCTTGGCGTAGGTGGCGAAGGTGTCGGAGCCGAGGTAGAAGACGTCGGCGGGCTTCTTCGCGGCGAAGCCCTGCGACAGCTGCTGCTGCAGGTTGCTCGCCGCCTGCACCGTGGCCTTCGTGCCCGACGACTGCGACCAGTCGGCCACCGCCGACTTCACGGCCGCCGTCTCCGCGTCGCCGGACGAGCCGATGAGCACGGTGAGGGGGGACTTGCTCGAGGTGAGCCCGTTCCCGCTGCCGCTGCCGCTGGAACCCGAGGCGGACGAGCCGCTGAAGCCGGAGCCGCAGGCCGTGAGGGCGAGCACGCTCGCCGCGGCGGCGATGCCCGCCACGATCCTGGTCGCGCGTCGTT
>JAICSU010000167.1 GCA_025936735.1 Amnibacterium sp. | reverse complement strand
CCGGTCGGCGAGCACGCCGGCGAGGACGAGACCGACGGCTCCCGCACCGCCGAACAGGAACAGCAGCATCGGCACGGACGCCGACGGGAGACGCGCGGCGCCGACGAGCCAGGGAGCGACGTAGGTGCCGAGCGTGTTCTGGCCGATCAGGAGCATGAGGATCGCCGCGCAGAGCAGCAGGACCGCTCGCAGGGAGCGGTCGTCGCGCAGCGGCAGCGGGATCTCCCCGGTCGCCAGCGGCTGGCGGTGCTGCACGGGTGGCAGGAAGACGACGACCACGAGGGCGAGCACGAGCACGACCGCGCCGATGAGCAGGAAGGCGGCCCGCCAGCCGAGCGCGTGGCCGATCGCGGTGCCCACCGGTACCCCGAGGACGAAGGCGGCGGATCCGCCGGCCGCGGTGATCGCGATCGCCCGCCCGAGCCGCTTGCCGGCGACGAGGTACGCGGGATAGGTGGACACGACGCCCCAGAACAGGCCGTGGGCGGCGCCGCCCAGGATCCGGGCGGCGACGAGCACGCCGAAGCTCGGCGCCAGGCCGGCGAGGACGTTGGCGACGGCGATGACGGCGAGCACCAGGATCACGAGGCGCTTCCGCGAGAACCGGCGGGTCAGCGCGGTGAGGGGCGTGGTGGCCGCGACGACGGCGCCGGCGAAGATCGCGACGAGCAGCCCGGTCGTCGCGACGCCGACCCCGAGACCGGCCGCCATGTCGGGCAGCAGGCCGGTCGGCAGGAACTCGCTCGTCACCGACACGAAGATCGCGCCCGCGAGGGTCAGCAGGCCGACCCACGGGAAGGGCGGGAGAACGGAGGGTGAGGACGCACGCGCGGACACGGACAACCGATCGGGCTCGAAGGTGGCGACCGGGCGTCCGGCCGGGCGCTCTGCAGCGCGGGAGGGTGACGGCGTCGTCGGCGTCCATTGAAGCGGATGGAACCGGCCGACACGCTGGGCCGGCCGTTCGAGGACGCCTCGCCCCATCCGAGCGGGCCGCCACGAGCACCTTCCCCATCGGCTCGGCCGCCACGCGGCTGCGCCGAGCGTCGGTACCGGCCGACGTGGGCCCAGCAGGACGAAATCGCTTCAGCAGGACGAGAACGGCCGAAATGTCCTGCCGAAGCGCATCCGTCCTGCTCAGGTGCTCCCGGAGGGGCTACTCGTCGAGCGCGAGCTCCTGCGGCAGCTCCAGCTCCTTGGCGGAGAGCTCCTCCACGTTCACGTCCTTGAAGGTGAGCACCCGGACGCTCTTGACGAACCGGTCGGCCCGGTAGACGTCCCAGACCCACACGTCGTGCATCTGCAGCTCGAAGTAGAAGTCGTGCTCGGTGTCGCGGCGCGTGAGCTCCACCTCGTTCGCGAGGTAGAAGCGCCGCTCGGTCTCGACGACGTACTTGAACTGGCTGACCACGTCGCGGTACTCGCGATACAGGGCCAGCTCGACCTCGCGGTCGTAGTCCTCGATCTCGTCGTCGTCCATCGCACCCAAGTCTACGGTCGCGGCGCGATCGCGCCGGGCTCCTCGCCGTCCTCCGGAAGGGCGTGCAGCCAGGTCGTCCGATGCCAGTCGCACGGGCCGTGCTCGCGGATGGCGGCGTAGTGGTCGCGGGAGCCGTAGCCCTTGTTGCTGAGCCAGCCGTAGACCGGGTGCTGCACGTGCCGCTCGATCATGAGCTCGTCACGGTGCACCTTCGCCAGCACGGATGCGGCCGAGACCGTCGCGCAGTCCCGGTCGGCCTTGATCCGGGTGACGACCCGCGGGAGGGCGACCGCGCCGAGCGCCACGAGGCCGGGGGTCAGGTAGTCCTGGTTGCCGTCCAGCACGACGACCGCCCCGTCGAGCGCGACGCCCGCCGCCGCGAGCGCGAGGAGGGCGCGCGCGCCGGCGAGGCCGAGCGCACGGGTGAGCCCCTGCCCGTCGATCTCGGCGTTCGTGGCGAGCCCGACGGCGGAGGCGGCGGCCCAGTCGGCGACGCGCGGGGCGAGCGCGACGCGGACGGGCTCCGGCAGCAGCTTCGAGTCCCGCAACCCGGCGGGGATGCGCTTCCGGGTCGGGTCGAGCACGGCGACGCCGACGCCGAGCGGGCCGGCGATCGCGCCGCGACCGACCTCGTCGCAGCCGATCACCGCGGTCGCGGCCTCGGCCAGCGACCGCTCGAGGACGAGCCCGGGCGGACGGGTGCTCATCCGCCGTTCTTCCCGACCCCGGCGAAGGTGTCGGGGTAGTTGGAGAGCACCGACCAGCGGCCGATCGGCCACGAGATCACGAACGCCCGGCCGACCACGTCCTTGATCGGTACGAAGCCGTGGTCGCGCTGATCGGTGTTGTAGCGGGAGTCCTTCGAGTTGTAGCGGTTGTCGCCCATCACCCAGAGCTCGTCCGGCGGCACGGTGACGTCGAACGGCGTGCCGGACACGGCGCTCGTCCCCGGCTGCTTCAGCACGTAGGGCTCGTCGAGCGGGGTCCCGTTGACGCTCATCTGGCCGAGGGCATTGCAGCAGGTCACGTGGTCGCCGGGCAGGCCGATCACGCGCTTGATCAGGTGATCGTTCGCGTCCTGCGCGGACAACCCGACGAGCGACAGCAGCTGGTCCGCGGCGGTCGCGATCGGCCCCTGGGGCGGCGCGACGGTGGACTCCAGCCATCCGCCGGGGTCCTTGAAGACGACGACGTCGCCGCGCTGCAGCGGGATCACGCCGGGCACGAGCTCGTCCACGAGGATGCGGTCGTTGACCAGCAACGTGTTCTCCATCGACTCGGACGGGATGTAGAACGAGCGGACGAGGAAGGTCTTGATCAGGAACGACGCGACGACCGCGACGACGACGATCACGACGAGGTCCCGCAGGAACGCGCCGGCTCCGCGGTTGCGGTTGCGATCGGTCCGGCGGGGGCGCCGCTCCGCGACGGTCCGCGGAGGGCTGTCGGTCACGTTCCTGAGCCTCCCTGGCACGTGAGGACGGTCCGTGCCGCGGGCCAGTGTACGACCCGGTCCGAAGGGGGCCGTGAGGCGGAGCGGCGAGGCCGTTCAGCGCCGTCCGGCGCGCCGGTCAGGCGTCGCGCTTCTCGCGGATCTTCGCCTTCTTGCCGCGCAGCTCACGCAGGTAGTACAACTTCGCGCGGCGCACGTCACCCCGGGTGACGACCTCGATGTGGTCGATCACGGGCGAGTGCACCGGGAAGGTGCGCTCGACGCCGACCTGGAAGCTGACCTTGCGGACCGTGAAGGTCTCGCGCACGCCCGCGCCGGAGCGGCGGATGACCGCGCCCTGGAACACCTGGATACGGCTGCGGTTGCCCTCGACGATGTTCACGTGCACGCGCACCGTGTCGCCGGGGCGGAAGTCGGGGACGTCGGACCGCAGGCTGGCGGCGTCGACCGCGTCGAGAAGCTGGCTCATGGGATGGCTCCTTGGGCGCGCCGCTGGTCGGCCCGGATCGTGGCGTCCGATGACGCCGCTGAAGAGGAGGCCGCTGGACTGGATGGATGGTCCCCCTGCGGCAGGACCGGCCGCGGCACGATCTCCCATCATGCCACAGGTCCGCAGCGCCGCCTTCCCCCGGGACGGCTACCGCTGCGAGGGCCGGATCACCACGTACTCGCCGGCGTCGATCGCCGGCCGTGACTCGACGGGGCCGAAGCCCAGGTCGGCGAGGGTGCGGCGCATCCCGGAGCGGATCTCGGTGACGAGCTCCCGGCCGCCGAGCCAGAACCCGCCGAGCAGGCCGGCGACGGCGAGCACGCCCAGCCAGGGCGTGGCGGCGGTGAAGAGCGCGGCGAAGGCGACCGCACCGGTGACGACGGCGATCACCGCCGTGTCGGCGAGTCCGAGCATCCGCGGCCGGCGCACCGAGGCCCGGGCGGTGAAGAGCGCGGCGAGGGCGAGCTCGGCGACGGCCAGCAGAGGAGCGAGCAGGCTGAGGCCGAGGAAGCCGCCCAGCCCGGCGCCCCAGATCGCGTACCCGACGAGCAGCCACAGGGGCAGCACGACGACCGCGGCGAACTGCCACACGAAGGCCGCCCGTCGGATGCCGGCGGCAGGGATGCGGATGCTCATGGTCGAAGGCTAGATCCGGCCGATCCGGCGCGGGGTCCGGTTCGCCCAGGGCGTGCTGATCGCCTCCGCATCGGCGCCCTGCCGGGCCGGTCTAGGGTCGAGTGGCCGAACAGGAGGACCCGTGATCGAGTTGCGCACCCCCGCCGAGATCGAGGCGATGCGGCCCGCGGGCCGGTTCGTCGCGAGCGTGCTCGCGCGCCTCGCCACCGAGGCGCGCGTCGGCGTCGACCTGCTGGACCTCGACCGCATCGCGCACGAGATGATCCGGTCCCGCGGCGCGGAGAGCTGCTACATCGACTACCACCCGTCCTTCGGCGCGATGCCGTTCGGGAAGGTGCTCTGCACGTCGGTGAACGACGCCGTGCTGCACGGCCTGCCCCACCACTACCGCCTCCAGGACGGCGACATGGTCAGCCTCGACTTCGCGGCGAGCGTCGACGGCTGGGTCGCGGACAGCGCGCTCACGGTCATCGTGGGGCGGGCGCGTCCCGAGGACGAGCGCCTGATCGCCACGACCCAGGACGCGCTCGCGGCCGCCATCGCGGAGGCACGCGCCGGGAACCGGCTCGGCGACGTCTCCGCCGCGATCGGCGAGGTCAGCCGGAACGCGGGGTACAGCGTGAACCTCGAGTTCGGCGGCCACGGCGTCGGCCACACGATGCACGGCGACCCGCACGTGCCGAACGACGGCCGCCGCAACCGGGGCCTCAAGCTCCGCCCCGGACTCGTCATCGCGATCGAGCCGTGGCTGCTCGAGACGACGGACCGCATCAGGACGGATCCGGACGGCTGGACCCTGCGGAGCGTCGACGGCTCCCGCGGCGCCCACAGCGAGCACACGATCGCGATCACGGACGGCGATCCGATCGTGCTCACCGCCCGGGACTGAGCCCGTCGCGCCCCGGAATCGGGGTACCGGGCGGTCGTGGTGCGGCGATAGCGTGCGGATCTCCCCACGATCGGAGCTCCCGTGTCCGCCGCGCCCCCGCCGACGAGCGTCTGGACGCGGCTGCGTCCGACGATCCTGAAATCGATCATCGGGGCGGTCGTCGCCGCCGCCGCGGTCGCGATCTTCGGGGTGATCGTCGGCTCCTTCGGGGCGCTCGAGCTGAAGCTCCTGCTCGTCATCGTCGTGTTCGTCGCGTTCGCGCTCCTCTCCCTCGCCGACGCGGAGCTGGTCTCCCGGCGCAGCGACCGGCTGGCGCTCGGCGGCCTTCTCGTGTCCGTCGTCCTGCTCGTCGCCGGCGTGCTGATGATCGCGCTCGCCCCACGGATGGGATACGAGAGCGTCGAGGAGCGGACGTTCGAGGTCTTCGTCCGGTGGATCGGCCTCGTCGTCATCGGGCGCGGCCTCATGCTCTGGCTGCTGCTGCTCGACGAGGGGCGGCGCGCCTACCGCACTGCGCTGCTGCAGCGCGTCTCGGTGGCGACCATGGCGCTCGCCGCCGTGTTCGCCGTGCTGCTGTCGATCCCGACCTTCCCCTGGGTGGACGTGCACTGGCCCGACCCGTACTGGCGCAGCCTCGGCGTCGCCGCGATCCTCGCCCTGCTCGGCAGCGCGCTGATCCCGCTGCTCGGCCGCTTCTTCGGGCGCCGCACGCCCGCCGCCGCGCCCGCCGGGCCGCGCCGCCTCGCCTGGCCGCGCTTCGAGGACGGCACGCCGCTGCCCGCCGGACCCGACGGCAAGCCGGACTTCAGCGTCCTCGAGCAGCCGACGTCCGAGACGCAGCCCTGACGCCCCGTCCCCCGTCCGGCGCCTGCACACGCTCGGGACGTCTGCACGGCGGCGCCGGCGTGCAGATGTCCCGGAAGCGTGCGGGGGCGGGTCAGGCCGGCGGCAGCAGGTCGGGGCGCACGCGGCGGGTCCGCTCGCGGGCCTGCTCACGGCGCCAGGCGTCCACCGCCCCGTGATCGCCCGACCGCAGCACGGCCGGCACCTCGAGATCGCGCCAGACTGCGGGCTTCGTGTACGACGGGTGCTCGAGCAGCCCGTCCTCGTGGCTCTCCACGTCGAGGCTCGCCGGATT
>JAICSU010000246.1 GCA_025936735.1 Amnibacterium sp. | reverse complement strand
CTGCTCTACCAGCAGCTCGAGAACCACATCCTGCAACCCGTCATCTACGGGCGCACGGTGCAGCTCTCCCCGCTCGTGGTGCTCGTCTCCGTCCTCATCGGCGCGGAGCTGGCCGGGATCCTCGGCGCGCTCGCCGCGATCCCGGTGGCCGGCGCGCTGCAGGTCGTCATTCGCGACCAGCTCGCGACAAGGCGCGGCCCCGGGATCGAGGCGTCTGCGGAAGCGCCTGCATTAGGAGGTCACGGCTCGACGGCTTAGGCTCGTACATCCCCGAACCCCCTGGACCCGCGGGGTCCCGAAGATCCCCCGAATGGCGCATGACCAATAGCAGCCGGTCGGCCGACTATCCGACCATGGCATCCGGTGGACGCAGGGTCGTTGCTGCGCTCGCATGTCTCGCCGCGCTTGCGGTGCTGGCGGCGGTTGCGACCCCGACTGCAGGCTCCACGCCGACGAGGCACGAGTCGTCGCTCGTTGGGCTCGAAGGGAGCGTCCTTCAGCGACTGAACGCGGTCCGCGCCCGGTACGGCCTGCTGCCGCTGCGCACGAGCACGAAGCTCGCCGCGGCCGCGACGCAGCATTCGCGCGAGATGGCTGCCGACGGGTACTTCCAGCACGAGTCGGCCGACGGGACGGCATTCTTCACGCGGATCGCCCAGTGGTACTCGTCGAAGGGCTACGGGTACTGGGCGGTCGGCGAGAACCTGCTGTGGTCGTCGCCGTCGGTCGACTCGGGTCGCGCGCTCTCGATGTGGATGCACTCGCCGGAGCACCGCGCGAACATCCTGAACGCCCGGTGGCGCGAGATCGGCGTGGCCGCCGTCCATGCCACGGCGGGTGGGACGTACGGCGACCAGCCGGTCACGATCATCACGACGGACTTCGGCGTCCGCCGGTAGCCGCGGGCCGCGGTACCGTTCCCGGCGGGCGCCCGTAGCTCAGCGGAAGAGCGGCGGCCTTCTAAGCCGTTGGTCGGGGGTTCGAATCCCTCCGGGCGCATGGGTCAGACGACTGATCGGCGGTTCGTCCTGGTCGCCGGGCCGCCCGGAGCCGGGAAGACGACCCTGGCCGAACCGCTCGCCGTCGAGCTTTGCCTGCCGCTGATCGCGAAGGACCCGATCAAGGAGGCGTTGATGGTCGCCTTCGGGACGCCACGCTCCGTCGAGGAGAGCAGGACCGTCGGAGGCGCGGCTGTGAAGGCGCTCCTCGCGGTCGCGGCCACGAGTCGCGGAGCCGTTCTGGAGAGCACGTTTTATCCCACGACCGTCAGCGCGCTCCGTGCTCTCCCGGGCAGGTTCGTCGAGGTGCGGTGCTCGGTTCCGCGGGAAGTGGCGCTCGCCCGCTACCGAGCACGCAGGCGACATGCCGGCCACTTCGAGGCCGCTCGCACCGACGAGGAATTGTGGAGCCCCGGCCTGATCGAACCGCTGGGGCTGGGGCCGGTGATCGTGGTCGACACGACAACGCCCGTCGACGTTCCGGCTCTCGCGGCGCAGGTGAGTGCAGCCTTCGACGCCGACACCTGAGCGCACTCGGCGGCGGGACATGCCCCGGACGCATGCCTCCGCCGCCGAGGTCGAAATCGTCCTACTCGCTCAGCAGCACCCGTTGGAGCAGCAGTCCGAGTCGCAACAGCTGGACGTGCAGCAGTCGGTCGCCATGTGCTCTCTCCTCCCTTCATCGATGGACGTCGATGCATTATATTGACATACATCGATGAAGACTCTCCAGGTCATCCCCGCGATCTGCTGCGGGCCGGACACTCCGGTGCTCGACTCCGAGGACGCCGAGCGCCTTGCCACGCAGTTCAGGGCGCTCGCCGATCCCACACGCGTCGGGATCGTCAACCGGCTCGCAGCCGCAGCCGAGGTCTGCGTCTGCGACCTCACGGCCGCCTTCGACCTGTCGCAGCCGACGATCTCGCACCACCTCCGCATCCTCCGGGAAGCGGGCCTCGTGGAGGTGACGAAGCGCGGGACGTGGTCGTACTACCGGCTGCTTCCCGAGGCGGTCGAGCCCCTACGGCTCGCCCTGGGCGCGTCCTCCTGAACCTGGCCGGTCGCTTCCCCGCGCGCTCAACTCTTCGGCGGGACGTACACGAGGTCGAGCGTGTCCCTGCGTCCCGACCAGCTGAGCGTCAGCCGCCAGCAGCCGGCGGCGGGAACGTCGACGTACGACGGCCCCGGCCCGGTCGTGATGATCCGCCGTACGGGTGCGCCGACCGCCTTCGTTCCGTCCATCTGCTGCAGCCTGATCCACAGCGCCGCGACCGACTTCGAGAGGCGGCGCGGCACCCACAGGATCTTGTTGTTCTTGTGCTCGGCCGGCGGGGCGTTGAGCGGGAACCCGAAGAGGACGCCCCCGATCGCACCGCGCTTCCCGAGCACGTACGGGATGCGCGGTTTCCCTCCGCTGAAACCGCCCCGCATCCAGACCGGCAGCACCCCGTGATGCACAGTCGCGGCGCATGGCGCCGCTGCACCCTCACGTGCGTCGCCGCCGGCCGCGGACAGGGGGATCACGGTCGCCGCCAGGGCGACCAGCGCGACGCCGAGGCTCCGATTGAGCATTGCCCGCTTCAGGTTCTCACCTCCTGAAGCTCCTGTCCAGACGGGATCCCGGCGCCCGCGTTTCCGCTCACCCTCGGGCGGCGATGCCTTCCCTGAACCGATCCGAGGAGGACGAATGGCTGAGAAGAAGCTGCAGGGCAAGAAGGTCGCCGTGCTCGCGGCCGACATGGTCGAGCAGGTCGAGCTCGTCGAACCGCGCAGGGCGCTCGAGGATGCGGGTGCGCAGACCGAGCTGATCTCGATCCATCCCGGCGAGATCCAGGGGTTCAACCACTTCGACCCGGCGGACAAGCACAAGGTCGACCGCACGGTCGAGGAGGTGCAGGCGTCCGACTACGACGCGCTCTTCGTCCCCGGCGGGGTCGGCAACCCAGACCAGCTACGCGGCGACGAGAACGCCGTCTCGTTCGTGCGCGACTTCTTCGAGGCGGGCAAGCCGGTGGCGGTGATCTGCCACGGGCCGTGGATCCTCGTCGAGGCGGACGTCGTTCGCGGCCGCAAGCTCACGTCGTGGCCCACGCTTCAGACCGACATCCGGAACGCCGGCGGCAACTGGGTGGACAAGGAGGTGGTCGTCGACCAGGGGCTCGTTACGAGCCGCAAGCCCGACGACATTCCTGCGTTCAACGACAAGATGATCGAGGAGTTCTGCGAGGGCGAGCACGCGAAGCAGCGCGAGAAGACCAGGGCGGCACGCTGAGCGAGCAGGCGGCGCTCCTCGACCTCGACGGCACGCTCGTAGACGCGAACTACGAGCACGCGTTCGCGTGGTACCGGGCGTTCCGGCGGTTCG
>JAICSU010000067.1 GCA_025936735.1 Amnibacterium sp. | reverse complement strand
GCGCTCGTGGTCGACGGCCCGTTCGCCGAGACCAAGGAGCAGCTCGGCGGCTTCTACATGATCGAGTGCGACACCATCGACCAGGCGATCGAGGCGGCGAAGATGTGCCCCGGCGCCAGGTACGGGTCGGTCGAGGTGCGGCCGGTCATGCGGGTCCCGGCTCGGGTCTGACCGCAGCCCGGGTCTCATCGGCCGCTCGCCGGGCCTCCACCTCGTACGGGTTTCGCGCGTACCCGCGGACGACGTACGAGAACGGCATGGCGAGCGGCCTGTGCTGCATCTGCCACACATGGCAGAGCTCGTGCGTCACCAGGTCGTCCTGCTCGCCGCCCGCCACCGGCCGGCGCAGGAAGATCGCCAGGTGGGTCGCATAGCCGTCGAAGCTCGAAAACCACGGCAGGCGGAAGAGGAGCGGCGCGACGATCACGCGCACCCGGGCGATGCGCACAGGGCGCGGGTAGTAGTCGAGGGTGTCGAGCCGGGCCCGGGCACGCTCGAGCGCGGCGCGGGTGGTCGGGGTCATGCGGCTACTGGCCGGCCAGCGGGTCGAACACGAGCAGGACGCCGCCCTGCTGGTCGGACGTGTACCGGAAGCGATACAGGTCGGGCTCGGTGATCCCGTCGATCGTGGCCGCCTCGGCGGCCGACATCGCCGCGGCGGCCGGCGGCGTCGGCTCGGCGAGGATCGCGCCGAGCGGCTTGGCCAGGATGCCCTGCTCCTCGAACTGCGACCGCAGGAAGAGGAACACGAACTGCGGCCGCTCGCCCTTCTTGGGCGGCAGGAACGTCACGACCGAGCCCACGTCCGTGTAGTGGAACGTGTACAGCGCCAGCTCGAGCGCCTCGCGGCGCAGAAGCCGGAAGCGTGCCGTGCTGGCCTTGCCTGTCCGGATCGCGCACTGCGGCCCGAGGCCGCACATCTCGTAGAGGACGTTGTTCGCCCCGATCGGCACGGCCTGGTAGTTCGTCTGGCCGCCGTCGTTGTACGACAGGACGTACTGGGTGATCTTGAGGTCGTTCTGGTAGACCGGAGGGATCGAGGCGCTCACGGAGACGAGCTGGTGGTCGGTCTTGGTGCGGTACGTCGAGCCGACGTGCAGGGCGATCTGCTGGATCCGGTCCTGGGTCAGGCCGGCGGGCCGGAAGTTGCCCCATGTCGCGTCGGCCGCCGCCGGGGTGGTGGTGGCGTCCGACGAGCGGCCGAGCAGGATCACGAACGCCCCGATCGCGATGACCGCAGCTGCTCCGAGAGCCGCGTACGCCAGCCCGAACTTTCCCGAATGCGGGCTCACGCGGCGGGCCAAAGCTCTTCCCGGAGCGGATCGAAGTCGGGCCGGCGCAGGCTGGCGTCCTCGAGGAGCGTCACGACCTCGTCGCCGTACATCTCGCGCCGCTCGACGAGCACGTTCGCGATGTGCTCGACCGCATCGCGGTTTTCGCGGATCAGGTGATGCGCGGTGACGTACGCCTGGCCCAGGATCTGGGCGGCCATCTTCCGCTTGGCGGGATCCGACAGGGCGGCTCCGAGCGGGTCGGCGTCCATGGCGGAGCCCGACCGGGCGCGGTTCATGATCTGGGTGCCGATCCGCTCGTAGCGCTTCATGATCCGCTCGCTCTGGGCCTCGCGTTCGTCCTCCGGCAGCCAGGCGGGCAGCTCGGGCTCCTCGGGGCCCATCGCGGCCTGTCCGACCATGCGGGAGACCTCGGCGGTCACGCTGCGTACGTCGCCGCCCACGCCGTTCGTGTTCTCGTTGTAGAACACCCTCTCGGCGGCCATCGCCCCGAGCAGCACGATCAGCCGGGCGACCATCTCGTGCCGCCACTTGCCGAACCGCTCCTCCTTCTGCGCGGCCTGGTAGTGGCCGAGCGACCCGCCGCGCATGCGCACCGAGAGCCGCGTCGACTCGTAGCCGAGGTTGTACACATGGCTGGCCGCCGCGTGGCCGGCCTCGTGGATCGCGGTCGCGAGGGTCTCCTCGGGGACGTACTCGACGTCGATAGCCGTACCGGACTCGACGGTCGTGAGCGACTCGACGATGTCCTCGCGCGCGCAGCTCTCGCGCCCGTCGAAATGGGCCCGCATGAGGCCCATCGAACAGACCTGCTCGATCATCGCGGGGGAGTAGCCGTTGGTGATCCGGGCGAGCTCGTCCTTGCGCTCCTCGGTCTCCAGATCCTCCTCGTGCGCGATCTTGCCCAGGTACAGGTCGAAGATGTCCTTGCGGTCATCCTTCGTGGGCGTGCGGAACCACACGTGACGGCCCATGCGGCCGGGGCGTGTCAGCGCCGGGTCGAGCGACTCGATGGGCACGTTGCAGGCCCCGATGAAATAGATCTGCTCGCGCCGCGGGCCGGGGCGCCGAAGCCGGAGCCGGAGCCGTCCGATTCGCTGCGGGATGACGTAGGTCGCATCGAGGAACGTGTTCATGCGGTTGGTGAGCGTCTTTCGCACGAACGGCGGGTTCCCGATGCCGTCCATGATGACGAGGAGCTGGTTCAGCGCCAGCTGGCCGCCGCCCCCGAACATGCCGGGGAAGACCCGGTTCACCGCCGACCCGATCTGGGCGGGGAAACGCGCAGGCCGCTCCGGCGCCCGCTCGGCGAAGACCCGTTCGCGCCACTCCTCGTTCTCCAGGATCACGTCCCCGCTCGGGACGGCGACCTCGCCGGCGGGCTGGAAGAAGCCCTGTCCGCCGAGGCTGGAGCGGCGCATGCCGACGGCGTCGATCTCGTCGATGAAGACGATGCACTGGCCGCCCCACTTCCGGGCGAGGCGCTTCGCGCGGAAGGCGAGGTATCGGACGATGACCGCATCCATGCCGATGAAGGTCTGCGCGAAGCCCGATCCCGGGATCGAGACGAACGGGCAGTTGAAGCCGGTGGCGATGGCCTTCGAGAGCATCGTCTTGCCCGTGCCCGGCGCGCCGAGCAGGAGCAGGCCCCGCTCGCGCTTGCCGCCGGCGCGCTCGAACTCCTCGCCCGACTGCCACAGGGTGACGACCCGCCGCACCTCCTCCTTGGCCTCGGCCTGCCCGCGGACGTCGTCGAGCTTGACGCCCCAGTCCGCGTCACCCGGCTCGAACGCCTGGATCTGCGTGATCCCCATGAGCATGAGCGGGCCGAAGAAGATCAGGAAGTTGGCGATGAAGAAGAACCCGACGTACACGAGCTGAAGGAGCAGTGTCGGGTTGGATGCCACACCGGCGATCGCGGAGCCGGCTCCCGTCTCGATCGACCACCATGACACCTGGTCGCCGCGCAGGACGCGGACGATCCAGATCAGCGTGACGATCACCTCGTAGTAGATGGCGAGCTTCAGCCAGAACCGCCAGAACCAGGCCCGGCGCCGTGCGACGACGTCCTCGGTCGTGACCTTCGCATCCTCGAGGCCGAAGAGATTCGGCCACGGGATCAGCCGGCGGGTGGCGACGTCGAAGACGCCGCGGAACGCGACGACCGAGAAGAACGTCGCGACCAGCGACCAGCCCGTCGACCAGCCGACCTCGGAGTGGTACCAGACGAACACGGCCGGGCTGCCGAGCACCGCAGTCGCGGTCGCAAACCACGTCAGCCGGCGCCATTGATCAACGAGCTGGCGCGACTCGGCGGTGCGCGCGGTGGCCGGGGCCGGCAAGGTCTCGGTCGCCATCGGCTAAGTGTAGTAGCGATCTGCGCTCATCGGAATACCGGAAGTACGCCCGAACCCCGCATCCAGATTGGGAACCGGACGGTCGCGGCGCCTGTCTCACCATCGACCACGATGGAGGTTTCGATGAGTGCGATACGGCGGTTCGGGGTGGTGCCGGCGGCGATGATCGTCGTCTCCGGCCTGGTGGGGGCGGCCGCGGGCTGCTCGGGGGGCTCAGGATCGAACGCTGCCGGAGGAGGCGGAGCGAGCGCCGGGCCGGCGCCCGTTGCCCACGCCGCCGCCGGCGCGAGCGGCGGGATGGCCCTTGACTCCCTGGGCCCGACCGCCGCTCCGTCGCAGACGAAGGCGTTCAGCGGCGCCGCGGAGCCCGGGGCCACGGCGTCGGGCCCGCTCAAGCTGCCCAGCCTGCCGTCCGCCGTGATCAAGACCGGCGACGTCCGCCTGCGCGTCGATCACGGGAAGTTCGGCACGACGGTGCACGCCGTCCGCGATATCGCACAGCGGTTCGGGGGGTACCCGACCCGCAGCTCGACCTCGGGCTCCAGGATCCACGACGGCACGATCACGATTCGCGTCCCCGCCAGGACGTTCAACGCCGCGCTGAACGCCCTCGAGGCCATCGCCCACGTCCACGTCAGCGCCGAGAGCGTGACGGGCGAGGACGTGAGCCAGGAGTTCGTCGACCTGCGCGCGCGGCTCGTGAACCTCGAGGCCCAGGAGAAGGTGCTCCTGCGGTTGATGGACCAGGCGCAGACGATCGCCGACTCGATTCGCGTCGAGAACTACCTGCAAAACGTGGAATTCCAGATCGAGGATGTGCAGGGCCGCATCCTCTACCTACAGAACCGCACGTCCATGTCGACCATCACGGTGGCGCTGCACGAGGTGGGCAAGGAGCCGGCCCCGCCGCAGCATGCGAGCGCCATCTGGAAGGCCGGCGAGCGCTCGCTGGGCGCCGCGCTGGCCGTCGTGACGAGCGTCATCGTCGGCGCCGGGCTGGTCATCCCGATCTCGATCCTGGCGCTGCTGGCGCTTCTCGTGGGCCGCCGGCTCGCACCGCTCGCGCCACACCTTCGGGCGCGCGGCGCGACGAGCCCGTCAACCTCGAACGAGGGCTGACGACCGCCTCCGGGGCCGGGCCCTCGCCGGCCCGGCCCCGGCGCGGTGGGTCTACTCGTCCGGGTTCACGTAGACGGCGGTGGTGCCGTCGAAGGTGGACGTGTTGCCGGCGGAGTCGGTGACGGACACCGACAGCTGGACATGGCCCGGGACGAACGAGCTCGCGTCGATACCCTTCACGATCACGATGCCGGGCCCGCCGAATGCGGTGGCCGAGGCCGTGTGGCCGGCCGAGTCCGTGAGCGTGACCTTCACGGCACCGGCCAGACCGGGGACGTCGGGGAGCACGACCTGCACCGTCACGTCGGCCGCGGTCGCAGGAGTGATCGTGTCGGGCCGGCAGAGCCCGATGACGTGCGCGGCCACCGGCGGCGGCGGAGGCTGAGTCTCCTTGACCGCCTGGCCGGAGAAGCCTGTCGAGTTGCCGGCGGCGTCGGTGATCGTCCCGCGCAGGTCGAGGTGGCCGTCCGGGAGCGCGCTCACGTCGCCGCGCCACTGCACGGCGATCGAGCCACCGACCCGCGAGCCGAGGTCGACACCGTCGACGCTCGCCGTGAGCGTGTCGGAGGAGTCGGTCCCCTCGGGGAAGGTCGCCTGGAACAGGGCCGAGCTCTGTGTGAACGAGTTCACCACGCCGGGGCCGTTCTCGGACGTCTCGGGCACCGTGAACGACGTCGGAGGCGCGGGCGCGACCGTGTCCTTCACGGCCTTATCGGTGACGGTGCTCGCGTTCCCCGCGGAGTCGGTCACCCTCACCGACAGCGGCACCGGACCGTCCGGGCGGTCCGACATGTCGAACGGCCCGACGAAGTAGGTGTCGTCGCCGCCGTCCCGGTGCACCGTGAAGCCGCCGACCGAGATCGAGATCTCGTCCGACGAGTCGGAGGTCTCGCCGAACCGGACGATCGCCACGACCGCGCCGGCCGAGGCCGCGTTCACGTAGTTCACCGGGTTGGCCTCGCCGCCGGCCACCCGGATGCTCACCGCTCCCGCGGGAGCGGAGGTGTCCTTGCGGATCGTGAACGGCTGGGTCGTCTGCGAGACGTTGCCGGCCTCGTCCACGGCCCACGCCGTGCCCGTCAGCTGGCCGTCGGGCAGATCGCTTGTGTCCACGTCGACGGTCGTTGCCGCACCCGAGGCGTCCTCCGAGGCGTCCGCGGTCTTCTCGCCGCCCGTGATCTCCACGTGCACGCGCTCGCCGGCCTCCGGATCGGCCAGGTGCACCACGACGGGCACCGACGAGGCCTGATCGCCGTTCACGACCTCCGGCCCCCCCGCGTCGGTCGGCGGGTCGGGCGCGATCACGTCCTTCTGCACGCTCTTCGGGGCCGGGAAAGCCGCCGTCGCGTTCCCGAGGGCGTCCGTCAGGATCGCGTTGGCCGTGACCTGCCCGTCCTCGAGGCCGCTCGCATCGACCTTGACGACGACGGACGACTGGCCACCCGCGACAGTCACGGGGGCCGAGTCGTCCGTCCCGTCCGTGAGCGTGACGCTCACAACGTCCGTCGGCGCCGAGGTCGGGGGCAGGTCGACCTCGACGGGGACGGCGTCCTCGTTGGTCTGGTTCACGAATTCCGTGGCGATCGTGAGATCTGTGGGCAGGTCAGGCGGCGACGCGTCCGTCACGGCGCTGCCGGACGCGCTCGGCGAGCTCGACAGACCCGCGGCGACGGCGCTCACGCGGTACTCGACCGTGCGGCCGTCGGTGCCGGTGGCGTCGACGATGCCTGAAGCGGGGGCGTTGGCGTCCAGCGTCCGCCACGGGCCCCCGGAGACGCTCCGCTGGAGTTCGTATCCCGCCACGCCGGTCGACGGCGAGGCGGGCCAGCTCACCTTCACGGCGCCACCGGCCTCGGCGGTCGCCGTGACCGCACCGGGCGGCAGCGGCGCCTGGGTGACGGACAGCGGCACGGAAAGCTTCTTCGGCACGCCGCTCACGGAGATGTCCACGCTGCCCCGAAGAGCCCCGGCGTGGAGCGGATCCGTCGTTACCGTTACGTGGGTGATCTTGCCGACCCCGAGGTGCTTCTGGGCGCCCGAGCCCGAGAACGCCGCGTAGGCGCCCGGCACACCGACGACCTGAACCGAGAGGTCGATCGGCGTGGCGGCGGTGTTCTGCAGATCGAAGCCGTCGCTGAGCGGGTCAGACGTTCCGGACGGACTGATGAGGCTCACCGAGAGATCGCTCAAGACAGGCTGCGCCGACGGCGAGCCTACGAAATCCGGCACCTTCGGCTTCACCGCCGGCACCGAGCCCGGCTTGCCGAAGTCGCCGAGCGTCGTCGGCACGCTCTCGAGAATCGAGGGGGCCACTGATGTCAGCGAGAGCGCGGCGAGAATTGCGTACGCCGCGACGAGCCCTCCCGCAAGGAGGGCGGCCGCGAGAAGCCCTCGCCCGCGTCTTACTGGCGGTAGCCTGGTCGGCTCGCCCCAGCGCATGGTCTGCCCCTCTTCATGATGCCCGAGACTCTATCCGCGGGCCCTCCTGTCCCGCCTCCCCCAATTGGGGGAAGGCCCGTAAACCGGCTCCGGTAGCGCGATCGTACCCCTTCCGGGGGGTGGGTGGTATAGGCTGCCGCGACCATGCGAATCCGCGCCTTCGCCATGGCCGTCGTCGTTGCGCTGGCGGCTGTCGCCTGCGGCTCATCGGGCGGCTCGACATCCTCGCCGGGCGGCTCGACCCAGGCCAATCCGTGCGCGAAGTCAAATTTGACGCTTGTCACGCCCGGTCAGCTAACGATCGGCACCGACAACCCGGCGTACGACCCCTTCTTCCAGGGCCCGACCGGTCACGAGTGGACGGGGCAGTTCAACCACGATCCCTACAACGATCAGGGATTCGAGTCTGCGACCGCATATGCGGTGGCACAGCAGCTCGGATTCAGCAAGGACGAGGTGAAATGGGTCGCGGTTCCGTTCAACAATTCGTACAAGCCTGGGCCCAAGAACTTCGACTTCTACTTGGCGCAGGTCTCGTACACCCCTCAGCGGGCGCAGGGCGCCGACCTCTCGGACTCCTACTATGACGAGCAGGAGGCGGTCGTCGCCCTCCAGGGCACCGACATCTCGAAGGCCACCACGGTCGCAGAGCTCCAGCCGTTCACGTACGGCGCCCAGATCGGGACGACCAGCTACGACGTGACGAACGACGTGATCAAGCCCGGATCCGCCGTCCAGACGTTCAACACGCTGAACGCGGCCCTCCAGGCGCTCAAGAACGGCCAGATCGACGGCCTCGTCGTCGATTACCCGACCGCCTACTACATGGCGAACGTCCAGCTCTCGAACGGGACGATCGTCGGCGTTCTGCCCGCACCGACGGGCAAGGAGCACTTCAGCCTGGTGCTCCAGAAGGGCCGCTCGCTGACCTCGTGCGTGAACGGCGCCCTCTCGGCCCTCCACGCCGACGGGACGCTCGCCCAGATTCAGGACCGGTGGCTGAACCAGGCCGCCCACGCGCCGGAATTGCAGTAGCGCCGCGCCGGCGGCGGCTGCCGGGCTCGCGGGATGCCCGGGCGGTCGCGACCGCCCTTCTGAGCACGGTCGTCGTGTTCACGGTGCTCGCGCTCGTGATCGTGACGGCACCGGGGTGGGACGACTTCCGGAAGAGCTTTCTGAACACCCATCTGTGGTGGTCATCGTTCCCGGACATCGCCCGCGGGTTCCTGGTCAACATCAGAGTCTTCTGCATCTCCGAGGTGCTGATCCTGATCCTGGCGCTCGGAATCGCGATCCTCCGGAGCCTGCCGGGGCCCGTGTTCTTCCCGATCCGTGCGCTCGCCATCGTCTACACGGACGTCTTTCGCGGCCTCCCGACCATCATGGTCGTCTACATCCTGGCCTTCGGCATCCCTGCGCTCCAGCTCACCGACGCCAGCTGGTACCGGTCGCAGACCTATTGGTCGATCGTCGCGCTCACACTGGTCTACTCGGCCTACGTGGCCGAGGTGTACCGGGCCGGCATCCAGTCGGTCCATCCGAGTCAGGAAGCCGCGGCACGCTCCCTCGGCTTGTCGCGCTGGCAGGCGCTGCGCCATGTCGTGCTGCCCCAGGCCGTGCGGCGCGTCGTCCCGCCGCTCCTGAACGACTTCATCGGCCTCCAGAAGGACACCGCACTCCTCTCCATCGTTGGACCGGTGGAGGCCTTCCGCCAGGCCCAGATCGCCGAATCGGCCAACTTCAACTTCTCGGTGTACGTCCCCGCCTCGCTGCTCTTCCTCGCGCTCACGATCCCGCTCGCCCGTCTCACCGACTACCTGATCGAGCGGGATCGGCGCCGGTTCCTGGCCTCCGGGGGCGTGTGATGGCTCCGGCGGTCGTGCTGGAGGGGGTCCAGAAGTCGTTCGGGAAGCTCGAGGTGCTCTCCGGGATCGACCTCGAGGTGGAGGAGCACGAGGTGCTGTGCCTGATCGGGGCCTCGGGATCCGGAAAATCGACCCTGCTTCGGTGCGTGAACCTGCTGGAGCCCGTCGATTCAGGCCGGATCGTGATCCACGGTGAGGACGTGACCGCCCGGGAGGTCGACGTGAACGAGGTCCGGCGCCGGATCGGGATCGTGTTCCAGGCGTTCAACCTGTTTCCGCACATGAGCGTGCTGAAGAACGTCACGCTGGGCCCGCGGAAGGCCCTCCGGGTGCCGAGACGCGATGCGGAGGAGCGCGCGACCGAGCTCCTGACCCGTTTCGGGCTCGCGGACAAGCGCGACGAGTACCCCGACCGGCTCTCCGGCGGCCAGCAGCAGCGGGTCGCGATCGTCCGCGCGCTGGCGATGGAGCCGGACATCATGCTGCTCGACGAGGTCACGAGCGCCCTCGACCCGGCCCTCGTGGGCGAGGTGCTGAGCGTCATCCGCGACCTGGCCCAGAGCGGCATGACCATGCTGATCGCGACGCACGAGATGGGCTTCGCCCGCGAGACCGCCGACCGGGTGTGCTTCCTCGACCAGGGTCGGATCCTGGAGCAGGGGACGCCCGATCGCATCTTCACCGAGCCCGTCCAGCCGCGCACGCAGGAGTTCCTGCGCCGCATCATCGAGGCCGGGCGGATGTAGCGGCGCTACGTGGTCGTGGCGGTCGACGACGTCGTCGTGTCGGTGACCGTCGTCGTCTCGGTCACCGTGGTCGTGTCGGTCGTCGTCTCGGTGAGCGTGGTCGGGACGCTGATCGTGGTCTCGATGGTGGTCGTGTCCGTCGACGTGGTGCTGATGACGTCGGTGGTCACGACGGTCTGGGTCTTCGGCGGAAGCTGCACGGTCGTGCCCGGCACCCTGACGACCTTGCCCTTCACCCTCACCGTCTGGCCGGGCACCCGTACGGCCACCGGCGCGCCGGCGACCCGGATGACCTTGCCCTTGAGATGGACCGTGACCGTGGCCGCGTCGGCCGAGCTCCCGCCGCCGACCCAGTCGCCGAGCCACGCGCCGGAGGCGAAGATCGCCGCCAGCACAGGCACGCCGAGCAGCATGCGATGGTGATGGATCCGGTACAGGTGGCCGTTCGAGCCGCGCCGGCCACGGGGGCGGGCGGCCACGACAGGCTCGGAGACGGCCGTTGCGAGCTCGGGCTCCGGCTCGGGCTCGGCGACCTGCGCCACGTCGACCTGCGCCGCGAGCGGCATCGGTGCGGCTGTCGCGGCCTCCTCGTGGCGGGGCACCCGCCGGATGACGACCATCGTCAGCAGGCGCAGCACGCCGACGAGAACGGCCCCGTTCACGACCAGAATCCCCGCAGCAATGAGCAGTCGCTCGATCACGTCCCTACCTGACCCCCGCCAAGAGTGTACCGCGTTCCAGGCCGCTCGTCACGCCCGCGGAGGCAGGTTGCGCCGCGACGGGCCGGGCGGCGATGATGGCCGCGTCTCCGTGCCGGACACCATCCCCGAGCTCTTCGACGAGGCCGTCGCCGCAGCCCCTTCCAGGGTCTGGCTGCGCACCGACGGCCGCACGTTCACGTTCTCCGAGGCCCAGGCGCTGGTGGAGCGGGCCGCCTCCGCCATGGGGCGGCTGGGCGTCAGCCCCGGCGACCTGGTGCTGGTCACGGCCCGGAACACTCCGGAGTACCTCTTCGCCTGGCT
The DNA here is from genome assembly GCA_025936735.1 of Amnibacterium sp. Taxonomy (GTDB): domain Bacteria; phylum Actinomycetota; class Actinomycetes; order Actinomycetales; family Microbacteriaceae; genus Amnibacterium. Next base: position 1,444 of record JAICSU010000067.1, on the reverse strand, counting down.
GGCGACGACGTGCTCGGGCGCGATCGTCGTCGCCGTGAACCCGCTCGCGGGCGAGCACGAGCTCCAGGCGCTCATCGGACAGGTACGGCCGCGGCTCGTCGTCACCGACGCCGAGGCACCGGCCGCGGTCCGCGAGGCCGGCGCGACGACGGCCGACGTGGCCGCCCTCTACGCCGAGCCGGCCGAGGCGGCACCGGCCCGGCGGCCCGGGGCCGACGACGTCGCGGCGCTCATCCCGACCTCCGGCACCACCGGACGGTCGAAGCTCGTGGCGCAGACCCACCGCGCGTACGCGATGGCCGGCGAGGGCTTCCCGTGGTGGATGCAGCTCGGACAGGATGACCGGCTCATGACGTCGCTCCCGCTCTTCCACATCAACGCGCCCGCCTATTCGGTGCTCGGATCGATCGCCGCCCGGGCTGGGCTCGTGCTCCTGCCCCGGTTCTCGGCCAGCACGTTCCTGGATTCCGCGCGCCGCCACGGCGCCACGGAGTTCAACGCGATTGGCGCCATGCTCGAGATCCTGATGCGCCAGCCGGAACGGGAAGACGACGCCGAAACGCCGCTTCGCCTATGTTACACGGGCCCGGCTCCCACAAAGGCCCGTCAACTCGAGATGGAGGAGCGTTTCGGCCTTCGAATCGTCTGCGGCTACGCGCTCTCGGAGTCGCCGTACGGGACGATCTGGCCGCACGGTTCGCGGCCGTTCGGCACGCTCGGGACCATTCGCCAGCATCCCCGGCTCGGAACGGTGAACGAGGCGCGGGTCATGCTCGACGGAACGGAGCTCGCCGACGGCGGCGTGGGCGAGCTCGAGCTGCGGAACCCGGCCGTCATGCGCGGCTACTGGGAAATGCCCGACGAGACCGCCGAAGCGGTCGGCCCGGGCGGATGGCTGCGGACCGGCGATCTCGTGCACCGGAGCCCGGACGGGACGTACACGTTCGTCGGCCGCCGCAAGGAGGTCATCCGGCGCCGCGGCGAAAACGTGGCCCCGGCCGAGATCGAGGAGGCGCTCTGCTCCCATCCCGACGTGACCGAGGCGGCGGTCGTCGGCGTGCCCTCGGAGCTGAGCGAGGAGGAGATCAAGGGATTCGTGGCCGTGGCCGATCCGGCGACGGCCGACCTGGCGTCCATCCGCGACGCCGCTGCGGCGCTGCTCACGGCGTTCAAGGTGCCGCGCTACCTGGAAGCGGTGGCCGAGCTGCCGCACACCCCGACCGGCCGGATCGCGAAGCATGAGCTGCCGCGGGAGCGGACCGGCGCCGAGACGGACTTCGACCCACGCGTGCGGAGGGCAGGATGAGCGAGCGCCACTGGCTGCACACCGACGTCGGCGGGGCCGGGGCCGACTCGATCACGGTCCGCGGCCGCGACCTCGCCACGGAGCTCATGGGCAGGGTCACGTTCACGGAGCTGACGTTCCTGCTCGTCCGCGGCCGCG
>JAICSU010000260.1 GCA_025936735.1 Amnibacterium sp. | reverse complement strand
TCGTATGCTAGTAGTGACGCCGGCGGATGCTGCTCCTTCCACGCGCACCCGTCGCGACCTCTGAGGAGCGCAGCAAGCGATGCCGAAGACCGCGGTCGTTGCCCTCGGCGGCAACGCCCTGACGCGTGCCGGCCAGACCGGCACCTACGACGAGCAGAGCGACAACGCCGTGACGATGGCGCGCGCGGTCATGGGGTTGCGTAGATCCGGCTGGCGCGTCGTCATCGTGCACGGCAACGGCCCGCAGGTGGGTAACCTGGCGATCCAGCACGAGGAGGGCCGCCGGCTGGTGCCGGCACAACCGCTGTTCTCGCTGGGAGCGATGACCCAGGGTCAGATCGGCAGCCTGATCAGCCTCGCCCTGCGCGCCGAACAGATCGATCTCCCGGTGGCCGCCGTGGTCACCCACGTCGTCGTCTCGCCCGACGATCCGGCGTTCGCTCGTCCCAGCAAGCCGATCGGCCCGTTCTTCACGAAGGCGCGGGCCAGTGAGCTCGCCGCCAAGCGCGGGTGGACCGTCGAGGACGACTCGGGTCGGGGCTTCCGCCGGCGGGTGGCCTCACCCCGGCCGGTCACGATCGTCGAGACGCCCGCGATCGAGGCGCTGGTGGCGAGCGGCTCGATCGTCATCGCCGCGGGCGGCGGCGGCGTACCGGTGGTGTCCACCGATACCGGGCTGCGCGGGGTCGAGGCGGTCATCGACAAGGACTACGTGGCCGGCCAGCTGGCCAGCGCGCTCGGGGCACAAGCGCTCGTCTTCGTCACCGACGTTCCCCGGCTGATGATCGATTTCGGCGACCCGACCGAACGCGCGCTGGCCGAGATCGACGTGGACGCCGCGGAGCGGTATCAGCAGGACGGTCAGTTCCCACCGGGGAGCATGGGACCGAAGGTGAACGCCGCGACACGGTTCCTCCGTTCCGGTGGGGACGTCGCGGTCATCAGCACGGCCGCGTTGGCCCCCGTCACGCTCGACTCCACCGATGCCGGCGAGGGCACCGGCACGCGCATCGTCGCCGCCCGGCGCGCGGCGCGGAGCTCGACATGACCTCGGGGCTGCGGGTGTTCCGGGACACCTACGTCGACTCGGTGATTCAGCTGGCCGCGAGCCGTGCGATGAACGAGCTCGACGGAGTCGACTGGGCGGCCGCCGCGATGGCGACCCCGGCGAACCTGCGGACGCTGGCCGAGGAGGGCTTCTCGACCGACGACCTCGGCTCGGCCAACGACCTGTTCCTCGCCGTACGGGGACGCGACGACGACGTCGTGCAGGACGCCCTGTCGGCCGGCGCGGACAGCATGTTCGCGACCCGCGCGGCCGGAGGTGGCGCCACACCCACCGCCCGGGCCCACCGAACGATCGCACGGGCGGTGCGGGAACTGCCCGGCAGCAACGTCGCGGTGGTGTCGGTGCCCGGTGAGTATGCCGCCCTCGAAGCGCACGAGGCGCTCACGGCGGGGCTGGACGTGCTGCTGTTCAGCGACAACGTGTCGATCCCCGACGAGGTGGCGCTGAAGGAACGCGCCGCCGGCCTCGGTCGCCTGCTCATGGGCCCCGGGGCCGGAACCGCGATGCTCGGCGGCGTCGGCCTCGGCTTCGCCAACGTGGTCCGTCCCGGTCCGGTGGGCATCGTGGCCGCCGCCGGGACCGGGGCGCAGGAGGCCATGAGCCTGCTCGACCGCTGGGGAGTCGGCGTCTCGGCCGTGATCGGTCTCGGTGGGCGCGATCTCTCCGACGCCGTCGGCGGCACGATGGCGAAGGCTGCGATCGCGTCGCTGCGGGCCGACCCGGGCACCGACGTGATCTTCCTGGTCTCCAAGCCACCGGCCGAGCGGGTCGCCCGCGCGGTGCTCGCCACCGCCGGCGGGTTCCCCCTGGTCGCCGCGCTCGTCGGCAGCGCACCGGATGCGCAGGTCGATGGGCGGCAGCCGACGCGCACGCTCGAAGGCGGTGCGCTGGCCGTGCTGGACGTGCTCGGGGTAGACCGGCCCGACGTCGTCGGGGATCTGGAGCAGCGCGTGACGCGGGCCGGCGAGTCCCTGGACGCCGACCGCACCCTGATCCGCGGCCTGTTCTCCGGGGGGACGCTCTGCTACGAGTCACTGGTCATCCTCGGCGACACCGTGGGGCCGGTGTACTCGAACGTCCCGTTGGAGCCGTCGCTGCGGGTGCCGGCTCCGCCGGGCAGCCACGTCTGCCTGGATCTCGGTGAAGAGGAATACACGGTCGGTCGACCGCATCCGATGATCGACCCGGCCGCACGGCTCGAGATGCTCGACGAGCAGGCGTCCGATCCCGCCGTCGCGGTCGTCCTGCTCGACGTGGTCCTCGGCTATGGATCCCACGAGGACCCGGCGAGCGAGCTCGCGCCCGCGTGCGCCCGGGCGGTAGAGGAGGGCGTCGTGGTCGTGGCCTACGTGCTCGGGACCCAGTCGGACCCGCAGGACTACGCGCGGCAGCGGGAGATCCTGCGGCGGGCCGGATGCATCGTGACCGAGACGGCGGCGCGCGCCTCGCTCGCCGCCGCCGCGGTCGCGTTGCGCGATCCCGCACTCGTCACGCGGACGACATGAGCGCGCCGGAGATCGCCCTCGTCACCTACTCCACCAAGCCGCGCGGCGGCGTGGTGCACACGCTGGCGCTCGCCGAGGCGCTCACCGCCGCCGGCGTGGACGTGCACATCGTGGCGCTCGGAGACGTCGGCGCCGGCTTCTACCGCGAGACGACCGTCCCGCACACGATCGTGCCCGCGCCGCCTCCGGCCGAGACCCTCGAGCAGCGCGTCTTCAACTCCGTCGACGCCCTCGAGCGGGGGCTGCGGCGCCTCGGACGACGGTTCGGTCTGGTGCACAC
>JAICSU010000087.1 GCA_025936735.1 Amnibacterium sp. | reverse complement strand
CGACCCGGTCGAGCACCTCGCGGGAGTGCAGCGTGCGCGGGTCGTACATCGTGCCGACGATGCCGTCGAGCTCGATCGCCGGGTTCAGGCGGTCGCGCACCTTCTCGATCGTCTCCACGAGCAGGGCGACGCCGCGGAGGGCGAAGTACTCGCAGGCGAGCGGGATGAGCACGCCGTGCGCAGCGGTGAGCGCGTTGACGGTGAGCAGGCCGAGGGAGGGCTGGCAGTCGATGAGGACGACGTCGTACCGGTCGGTCACGCGGCGCAGCACGCGGGCGAGCGTGTGCTCGCGGGCGACCTCGTTCACGAGGTGCACCTCCGCGGCGGAGAGGTCGATGTTCGCCGGGATGATGTCCAGCCCGGGGATCTGGGTCTGCTGGATCGCGACCTGCGGGTCGCGCTCGGAGCCGAGCAGCAGCTCGTAGATGGTCGTGACGTCGTCGGTCTCGACCTTCAGGTTCGCGGACAGCGCGCCCTGCGGGTCGAAGTCGATGAGGAGCACCCGCCGCCCGTACGTCGCGAGCGCCGCGCCGAGGTTCACGGTCGTCGTGGTCTTGCCCACGCCGCCCTTCTGGTTGCAGAGGGCGATGACCCGCGCGGGTCCGTGGCCGCGCAGCTCGGGCGGGACCGGGAACTCGCGGCGCGGTCGGCCGGTCGGGCCGAGGGGCAGCTCGACCTCGGTGGTGTCGAGGGGCGATTCGAGGGTGCTGGTGTGCGTCATCACGACGTCCTTGCTGAAGCGGTCGGCTCTACCCGGGTGGTGGCTCGTCCCGACCGTATCGACCGGTGTCCCCCGATCGGGGGAGGCACGCCGCGCGCCGCGACTCCCTGCCGCGACACGCCGGGCGTCCAGCCCGCCAGCAGCAAGCGTGCGGCGGGACGGTCAGCGGGCCCGCGGATGCGCGGTCGTGTACACGTCCCGGAGACCGTCGACGGTGACGAGCGTGTAGAGCTGGGTGGTGGCGACGGACGCGTGGCCGAGCAGCTCCTGCACGACCCGGACGTCGGCTCCGCCCTGCAGCAGGTGGGTCGCGAAGCTGTGCCGGAAGGTGTGCGGCGAGACGTGGGCCGCGAGGTCGGCCCGCTCGGCGGCCGCCTGGATGGCGAGCCACGCGCTCTGCCGGGACATCCGGCCGCCGCGCGGTCCGAGGAACAGCGCGGGCGTCGCGGGGCCCCGCGCGGCGAACCCGGGCCGCACCCGCGTGAGGTAGGCGTCGAGCGCGGCGCGGGCGTAGCCGCCGACGGGCACGAGCCGCTGCTTGCCGCCCTTGCCGAGCACGCGGACGAACTCGCCGGTCGCGAGGTCGTCGACGTCGAGGCCGACCGCCTCGCTGACCCGCGTGCCCGTCGCGTAGAGCAGCTCGACGAGCGCCTTGTCCCGGATGCGCACGGGCTCGTCCCCGTCCGTCGCCGCGATCAGGCGCGCCATCTCATCCACGGTGATCGCCTTCGGGAGGCGCATCGGCACCTTCGGCGGGGCCGTCGCGTGGGCGGCGTCCTCCGGCACGATCCCGTCCTCGACGAGGAACCGGTGCAGGCCGCGCACCGTCGACAGCATCCGTGCGGCGCTGGACGGAGCGGCACCGGCGTCCCGCCGGACCGCGGCGAGGAAGGCGACCACGTCCGCTTCGGTGACCGCCGCCACGTCGTCCCGCCCGAGCGCGGCGAGGTGCTCCGCGTAACGGGCCAGGTCGCGGCGGTAGGCGGCGAGCGTGTTGTCCGCGAGGCCGCGCTCGACCGCGACGTGCCGGAGGAACCGGTCGATCGCGGTCCGGGGGGTCAGAGCGGCGACCCCGGACGGTCACCCGGCAGCACCCAGGGCGGGCCGCCGAGGCGCGGATGGCGCGGCCACGGCTCGTCGCCCGGCGCGAGGGTGTCCCAGCCGCGACTCCGGGACGCGACCGCGGCGAGCACGCCGACCACGAGCGACGGGCTCTGCACGCGGCGGGCGAGCACGGCGTCGACGACCTCGTCGAGGGGCACCCAGCGGGTCTCGATGTCGGCCTCCTCGTCGTGCCGCGCGAACGCGGGGACGACGGAGATCCCGCGGGCGAGGAACACCCGGATCGTCTCGTCGCTGCCGCCGGGCGAGTTCTGGAAGTCGGCGAGGACGTTCCACCGTTCGGCGGCGAGGTCCGCCTCCTCCGCCAGCTCGCGCTGGGCGGCCGTCAGCGCCGGCTCGCCCGGCCCGTCGAGCAGCCCGGCGGGGATCTCCCACACGCGGGCGTGGATCGGGTGGCGGTACTGGCGGATGAGCAGGACGCGCTGGTCGTCGTCGAGCGCGAGCACCGCGACCGCGCCCGGGTGGTCGATCAGCTCGCGGACGATCGTCCCGTCGCCGTAGTCGAACCGCTCGCTCGCGACGTTCCAGACGCGGCCCTCGTGGATCAGCGTCCGTTCCCGCACCCGGTGGTGCTCCGGGACGTCGGCGATGGGCCCGTCCGGCGCCGCCTCAGGCATCGACCGCGTCCAGCACGTCGTCCGCGGTGGCCTCGAGCCCGGAGGCGGCCGCCTCGTCGTCGAACAGGCGGCTGGCGCGCTGCCGGTCGAGGGCGGCGCCGATCAGGCCACGGAACAGCGGATGCGCCCTGGTCGGCCGGCTGCGCAGCTCGGGGTGCGCCTGCGTGCCGATGTAGTACGGGTGCACGTCCCGCGGGAGCTCCACGAACTCGACGAGCCGGTGGTCGGGCGACGTGCCCGAGAACACGAGCCCCGCGCCCGCGAGCCGCTCCCGGTAGTGGTTGTTCACCTCGTAGCGGTGCCGGTGCCGCTCGCTCACCTCGGCGCGCTCGTAGACGTCCCTGGCCAGGGAGCCCTCCTCGAGGTCCGCACGGTAGAGGCCGAGCCGCATCGTCCCGCCGAGGTCGCCGCCGGACAGGATGGCGACCTGCTCGGCCATCGTCGCGATCACCGGGAACGGCGTGTCCGGGTCGAACTCGGTCGAGGAGGCGCCGGGCAGGCCGCCCTCGTTCCTCGCGTACTCGATCACCATGCACTGCAGGCCGAGGCAGAGGCCGAGCGTCGGGATGCCGTTCTCCCGCGCGAAGCGGAGGGCCCCCACCTTGCCCTCGATGCCGCGCACCCCGAAGCCGCCCGGGATGCAGATGCCGTCGACGTCGCCGAGGTGCCGCGAGGCGCCCTCGGGCGTCTCGCACTCGTCGCTCGGCACCCAGCGGAGCCGCACCGCCGTCTCGTGGGCGAAGCCGCCCGCCCGCAGCGCCTCCGTCACGGACAGGTAGGCGTCGGGCAGGTCGATGTACTTGCCGACGAGCCCGATCAGCACCTCGTGGCGCGGCTCGTGGACGGCCTTCAGCACGGTGCTCCACCGCGTCCAGTCGACGGGACCCGCCTCGAGGCCGAGGGCGTCGGCGATCGTGTCGTCGAGCCCCTGCTCGTGGAGCATCTCGGGGATGTCGTAGATCGAGGGGGCGTCGGTCGCGTTCACGACGGCGCTCTCGTCGACGTCGCACATCAGGGCGATCTTGCGCTTGTTCGCCTCCGACACGGGGCGATCGCTCCGGAGGACGAGCGCGTCGGGCTGGATGCCGATCGAGCGCAGCGCCGCGACGGAGTGCTGCGTCGGCTTCGACTTCTGCTCCCCCGACGTGTTCAGGTACGGCACGAGCGAGACGTGCACGAAGAAGACGTTCCGGCGGCCGAGCTCGTGCCGCACCTGGCGGGCGGCTTCGAGGAACGGCTGGCTCTCGATGTCGCCGACGGTGCCGCCGATCTCGGTGATGATCACGTCGGGCTGCGGGTCGTCCGAGGCCTGGAGGCGCATGCGCCGCTTGATCTCGTCGGTGATGTGCGGGATGACCTGCACCGTGTCACCGAGGTACTCGCCCCGCCGCTCCCTCGCGATGACCTGCGAGTAGATCTGCCCGGTCGTGACGTTCGCCGACTGGCTGAGGTTGATGTCGAGGAAGCGCTCGTAGTGGCCGATGTCGAGGTCCGTCTCGGCTCCGTCGTCGGTGACGAACACCTCGCCGTGCTGGAACGGGTTCATCGTGCCCGGATCCACGTTCAGGTACGGGTCGAGCTTCTGCATCACGACGCGCAGCCCGCGGGAGGTGAGGAGGTTGCCGAGCGACGCCGCCGTCAGCCCTTTGCCCAGCGAGGAGACCACGCCGCCCGTGACGAAGATGTGCTTCGTCGTCCTGCCCGAATCATCGCTGCGCTCGTCGACCACGGACTTCGATCATACGGGGCGACTCAGGCCTCCCCTGCGAGGTCGAGCAGCTCCTGGGCGTGGGCGAGGGCCGAATCGCTGGTCGTGAGGCCGGACAGCAGCCGAGCCATCTCGGCGACGCGCGCGTCGCCGGTGAGCTGCTCGACCGTCGAGACGGTGACCTCGCCGTCGGCGTCCTTCAGCACCCGGAGGTGGTTCGTCGCGAAGGCGGCGACCTGCGCGAGATGCGTGACGGCGATCACCTGGGAGGACGCGGCGAGGCGGGCGAGGCGGCGGCCGACCTCGATGGCGGCAGCACCGCCGATGCCGGCGTCGACCTCGTCGAAGACGAAGGTGGGCACGGGGTCGGATCCGGCGAGCACGACCTCGAGGGCGAGCATGACCCGCGACAGCTCGCCGCCGGAGGCCCCACGGGCGAGCGGCCGGGGCTCGGCCCCCGGATACGCCTGGAGGAGCAGCTGCACCGCGTCCCGGCCGCTCGCGGTGAGCTCCTCCCGGCTCGCGACGTCGACGAGGACCGCGGCGGTGCCCATCGCGAGGTCCGCGAGCTCCGCGGTGACCGCGGTCGCGAGCCGCTCGGCCGCCTCCCGCCGCGCGGCGGACAGCCGGGACGCGAGCTCCTCGGCGAGACGCTCGTCCTCCGCGACCTGCAGCGCGAGGGCGTCGATGCGGTCCGTGTCGCCGTCGAGCTCCAGCAGCCGCATGCCTCCCGCTTCCGCGTAGGCGAGCACGTCGTCGAGGGTCGGCCCGTAGCGGCGCTGCAGCACGGCGAGCTCGTTGATGCGCTGCTGCGTGACCTCGAGCCGGCCCGGTGCGTCGGGGTCGAGGCCGGAGAGGTAGGACGCGAGCTCCGCCGAGGCGTCCGCGGCGAGCGAGGCGACGGTCGCGACGCTCTCCGCGATCGCCGCCAGAGCCGGGTCGAGCGATGCGGTGCGCTCGAGCGCCCTGCGCGCCTCGACGAGCAGGGTCAGCGCATCGATCGCCCCGACGTCCTCGGCCGAGAGCGCCTCGTGGGCGGTGGCCGCCGCGACCCGCAGCTCGTCCTGGGCGCCCAGCCGCTCGGCGAGCGCGGCGAGCTCCGCGTCCTCGCCCGGCTGCGGCGCCACGCCCTCGATCTCGGCGAGCGCGGCGCGCAGCTCCCCCGCCTCGGCGGTGCGGGCGTCCCGGTCGCCCGTGAGGTGCTCGAGCTCGGCGCGGTCCGCCTGCCAGCGCCGCCACACCTGGCCGTAGTCGGCGAGCAGCCCGGCGACGGCGGGCCCCGCGAACCGGTCGAGCATCTCCCGCTGGGCGGCGGGCGACTTCAGGCGCAGCTGCTCCGACTGCCCGTGCACGGCCACGAGGTCATCGCCGAGCTCCTGCAGGACGCCGACGGGCACGGAGCGGCCGGCGACCGCGACGCGGCTGCGGCCCTCGGGGGTGACGGTGCGGCTGACGAGCAGCTCGGCGCGGCCGTCGCCGATGGGCTCCAGCTCGCCGCCGGCCTCGGCGACGCGCTCGGCGACCGGCCCGCTCTCGGGCACCACCCACCGGGCCTCCGCCACCGCGCTTCCCGCCCCCCGGCGGAGCATCCCGGAGTCCGCCCGCCCCCCGAGCAGCAGCCCCAGCGCGGTGATGACCATGGTCTTGCCGGCGCCCGTCTCACCGGTCAGCGCTGTGAAGCCGGGGCCGAGGGGCAGGGTGGCGCGCTCGATGACCCCGATGCCGCGGATCGTGATCTCCTCGATCATCGTCCGGGCCTCATACGGCGGGGCCGCGCCATCCCGCGACCGGGAGGTCGAACTTCCGCACCAGGCGGTCCGTGAACCGGTCCTGGGCCCGGTGCAGGCGGGCCAGCCGGACGGGGGCGTCGGAGGCGCTCACCTCCACGCGGGCCCCGACGGCGAGGTCGACCGTGCGGCGTCCGTCGCACCACAGCACCCCCGTGCCGTCCGTGCGGCGGAGGACCTCGACGGCGAGCACGGACGTCGGCGGGACCACGAGCGCGCGCGCGAACAGGGCGTGCGCCGACAGCGGCACCATGAGCATCGCGTCGACGGTCGGCCACACCACGGGTCCTCCCGCGGAGAACGAGTACGCGGTCGAGCCGGTCGGCGTGGCGACCACGACGCCGTCACACCCGAAGCTCGACAGGGGGCGACCGTCGACCTCGATGACGACCTCGAGCATCCGCTCCCGGGCGGCCTTCTCGACGGTCATCTCGTTCAGCGCCCAGTCCCTGTGCACGACGTCGGAGTCCTGGAGCACGCGGACCTCGACGGTCAGCCGCTCCTCGACGTCCCACGCCCGGTCGACGACACGGCGGATGGTGTCCCGCAGGTCGTCCCGCTCGGCCTCGGCGAGGAAGCCGACGTGGCCGAGGTTCACGCCGAGCAGCGGCACCCGGGTGCCGCGGACCACCTCCGCGCCGCGGAGGATGGTGCCGTCGCCGCCGAGCACCACGACGAGCTCGAGCTCCTCGACCGGCACGTCGGTGCCGAGCAGGGCGACGGAGCCGGCGGAGTCGCTGACGCCGGCGAGGTCGCGGCGCTCCCGGTCCATCAGGACGGGCGTGACGCCCCCGTCCTCGAGCAGCCGGAGCACGGTGAGGGCGGCGTCGAGCGTCTCGCGGCGGCCCGTGTGGGCGATCACGAGGACGAAGCGGCGGTCATCGCCCACGTGGTCCCCCTTCGACTCCTGCGGTGGCGGCGCGCACCTGCTCGGCCCATCCTCCCGGATCCGAGCCGAGCGCGGGCCGCAGGTGCACGAGGGCCTCCCGGTTGCCGTGCGTGCCGACGACCGGGGACCCGAGGACCCCCGCCGTGCCGAGACCGAGGGACCAGGCGGCGGTCAGCACCCTCTGCACGGCGTCCGCCCGGTCGGCGGCGTCGGGCACCAGCCCGCCACGGACCCGTTCGCGGCCGACCTCGTACTGCGGCTTGACGAGACAGACCACCTCGCCCGCAGGAGCCAGGACGGCGGCGATGGCGGGCAGCACATGGGCGAGCGAGATGAAGGACAGGTCCGCGACGACGAGCGACGGCGGCTCCGGGTCGCCCGCGAGCTCCGTCAGGCGTCCGGCGGTCACGGCGCGCGCGTTCTCGCCCTCGACCACCACGACCCGCGGATCCCGGCGCAGCTCGGGGACGAGCTGGCCGTGACCGACGTCGAGGGCGACGACGCGGCGCGCGCCGCGCTCGAGGAGCACCGCCGTGAAGCCGCCGGTCGACGCGCCGACGTCCAGGGCGAGCCGGCCGCTGGGGTCGATTCCGAAGGCGTCGAGCGCCGCCTCGAGCTTGGCGCCCGCGCGGCTCACGTGGCGGGCGGGCGTCAGCTCCAGCAGCGCATCGTCGGACACCTTCGTCGAGGGCCGCGTGACGACCGCTCCCTCGACGCGCACGTCCCCGCCGGTCACCGCACGGGCCGCCGCGGTGCGGGATCGGGCGAGACCGCGTGCGACGAGCGCGACGTCGAGACGCTCCTGCCTCATCCTGCCGCGGGTAGAGCCTCGAGGCGGGCGAGCAGCTCGGCGTGGAGCGCGAGGTAGGCGTCCGCGCGCTCACCGGCGGGCAGCGCTTCGATCGCGGCGAGCGGAAGGGTGGGGGGGTGCGGGTCCACGACGGCCAACCTAGCGAGCGGCGAGGACGGCGTCCGGGACCTCGAGCGACCAGGCGGAGACGCCCGCCGACCAGACGGCCCCCGCCGCGGCCCGGAGCACGTCGACCGGCTGCCCCGATCTGACCACCTCGATGCGGCGCCCGTCGATCCGGACCACGGCCTCCCCCGACCGGAAGCCGCTTCCGGCCGGCCGGACCTCGGGGTAGGGCTCGAACAGCCCGCGCAGGTCGGCGAGCAGGAACGGCGGACGCGCCCGCTCCGGCGCGGCGAGCACCTCGCGGGGGCCGTCGATGCCCGTGAGCACGAGCGCGGACGGCATGCCGGCGGCGTTGGCGCCGGCGATGTCGGTGTCGAGCCGGTCGCCGACGAAGAACGGATGCGCCGCCTGGAACCGCTCGACGGCGGTCTCGAAGAGCGGGGTCTCCGGCTTCCCGGCGACGAGCGGCATCCGCCCGACGGCCGCGTGCACGGCCGACACGAGCGTGCCGTTGCCGGGGGCGATCCCGCGCTCGACCGGGATCGTCCAGTCGGTGTTCGTGGCCACCCACAGCCGGTCCGGGTCCGCCAGGGCGAACGAGGCCTCCGCGAGGTCCGTCCAGCCGAGCTCCGTGGCGAACCCCTGCACGACCGCGTCGGGCGAGTCGTCGGCGGAGCGCACGACCTCGAACCCGGCGGCGTGCACCTCCGAGACGAGCCCGTCGCCCCCGATGACGAGGACCCGGGACCCCGCGGGCAGCCGATCCGACAGCAGCCGGACCGCGGCCTGGGGCGAGGTGACGACCTGGTCCGTCTCGACATCCAGGCCGTAGCCGCGCAGCTGCTCCGCCACCGTGTCGGGCCGCCGTGAGGCGTTGTTCGTGATGTAGCCGACCGACATGCCCGACGACCGCGCCCGACCCAGCACGTCGACGGCGTGCGGCAGGACGTCCCGCCCCCGGTAGACGACGCCATCGAGATCGAGCAGGAGCACGTCCGCGCCCTCGATCGGCGCCGATCCGGCGGGCGGCCGGCGCCACGGTCTCACGACTCGGTCTCCCCATCGGTCTCGACGGTGATCGCGACGGAGGTGTCCTCCTCGCCGACCTCGTCCAGCACGTCCGCGGCCCGTGCCGCCCGACGGCTCCAGCGGCTCGCCTCCTCGGCGTGACCGAGGTCCTCGTGCACGGCGGCGAAGGCGAGGAACAGCTCCGGGGACCACGGATGCACCCGGGTCAGGTCGATCGGGGCGCGCTCCAGCTCGTCGAGCGCGGCCTGCGGATCACCCTGGTCGAGCCGCGCGCCGGACATCGCGATGGCGAGACCGACCTGGGCCTCGAGCGGCAGGCGGGAGCGGTCGACGGAGCGGCCCAGCTCGAGCGCGCGATCCGGTCGGCCGACACCCCGTTCGCTGTCGACCATCAGGGCGATCTGGTCGTCGGAGCCGGAGATGCGGCGGAACGTGCGCAGCTCGCGGAGAGCGAGAGCGAAGTCCCCGATCGCGTAGGCGGTGATCGCGACGCTCTCCCGCACGATCGCGATCCGTCCCGCCCGCTGGGCGGCGGCGAGCGCGTGCTTGTGCGCGAGCTCCGGATCGTCCTCGATCAGGCGAGCAGCCATCACGAGATGACGCGCGACCTGGTCGGCGTTCTCCTTCGTCAGCGTCTTCAGCTCGAACCGCGCCGCACGGTCGAGATCCGCCGGCCGGACCTCCTCCGGGATGTCCGGCTCCTCGCGGCGCGGACGGAGGTCGTCGCGATGGGCGGGCCGCTCCATCGCGGCGCGGCGGTCGTCCCGCGGCCCCGCCGCGTGCCTGCTGCGGTCGCCAGGCGCCCTGACCACCGGCCGGCCGGCGTCCCGGGAACCGCTCCTCCGCGGGCGCTCGCCCGCGCGTTCGCCCCGGACGGGCCGATCGGGGCGGGAAGGCCGGTCGCCGCGCGCCGCGTCCCGTGGGCGTCCGTCGCGACGTTCGCGACGCGGGCGATCGGCGTTGCGGTCGTTCTCGTCGGCCACGCCCGACCCCTTTCCGTCCCCGAAACGACGACGAGGCCATCTTCCATGATGAAGATGGCCTCGTCGTGCTGAAGAAGTCCGGCGGTGTCCTACTCTCCCACGGGGTCCCCCCCGCAGTACCATCGGCGCTGAGAGTCTTAGCTTCCGGGTTCGGAATGTGACCGGGCGTTTCCCTCTCGCTATGGCCGCCGTAACACGTTCGATGTGTTGTTGGTGTGCCGAGCGCTCCCCGGCCATGAAGAACCGGGTCGCGGTCGGTCCCGACCGTCCATCGGGAACCACAAAGTGGACGCGAGCACTCATGCCGTGTCGATACACGGATGATGTGTTGTCAAGTCATCGGCTTATTAGTACCGGTCAGCTGCGCAGGTCTTTCGTCCCTGCTTCCACATCCGGCCTATCAACCCAGTCGTCTACTGGGAGCCTCTCCCTCTCAAGGAGGATGGAAGTCTCATCTCGAAGACGGCTTCCCGCTTAGATGCTTTCAGCGGTTATCCGATCCGAACGTAGCTAATCAGCGGTGCTCCTGGCGGAACAACTGACACACCAGAGGTTCGTCCATCCCGGTCCTCTCGTACTAGGGATAGATCTTCTCAAACTTCCTACGCGCGCAGCGGATAGGGACCGAACTGTCTCACGACGTTCTAAACCCAGCTCGCGTACCGCTTTAATGGGCGAACAGCCCAACCCTTGGGACCTACTCCAGCCCCAGGATGCGACGAGCCGACATCGAGGTGCCAAACCAT
>JAICSU010000279.1 GCA_025936735.1 Amnibacterium sp. | reverse complement strand
GAACGCGATCGGCTACGACGGTCCCTTGTCGGTGGAGTGGGAGGACGCCGGGATGGACCGCCTCATCGGCGCCCCACAGGCGCTCGAGTTCGTCCGCGCCAACGCCCTCACCCCCTCCGCCACGGCCTTCGACGCCGCCTTCTCCAGCGAGCACGCATGACCTGGAGCAAGTGGTCCTACATGGACCACTGGGTGACCGAGACGCCGCAGGGCCCGCAGCCGCCGTCCTTCAACCGGGCCTACATGGATCGCTACCTCAAGCAGCTCGCGGCGCTCGGCTTCACCGGCTTCGACACCTTCTTCTTCTACCTGCCCGTCTACGCGGGCATGTACGGGTCGGTGAAGGGGTTCGAGGAGCACCTGCAGGAGATCGGCTTCGACAAGATCACCGGGATCTTCTCCGCGTACCCGTCGGCGACGAAGTGGACGGCGCCGCACGTCCGCGAGACGCACGACCGCATCGTCGCCGACAGCGAGGGCATCATGCGGATGATCGAGGGGCTCTCCGTGGAGAACTTCATCGTCATGCCCACCTCGACGTACTGGCAGACGGAGCCGGTGACCGACGAGACGATCAAGGTCGTCGCCGACCTGTGGAACCGGGTCGGGCGGATGACGCAGCAGCACGGGGTCAAGACCACGTGCCACTTCGAGTTCTGGGGTGCGATCCGCACGCGGGAGCAGCTCGACGTGTTCTTCGAGTACACGGATCCGGAGCTCGTGTACGCCTTCATCGACACCGCGCAGCACACGATCGCCGGGGTCGACCCGGTGCAGCTGTTCCGCGACGTGAAGGACCGCGTGACGGGTTTCCACTTCAAGGACACGCACGACGTGGACCGGCAGGAGCAGTACCGCACCCCGCCGGACCCGGAGCTGCAGGCGCCGTACACCAAGCGTTGGTTCTACGAGATGGGCACCGAGGGCGGGCTCGTCGACTTCCCGGCGCTGATGCGCGAGATCGTCGCGTCCGGGTACGACGGCTGGCTCACGGTCGAGCACGACAAGGCGGAGCTCGGCGGCGGCAGCTACGCCGAGGCGACCGCGGTCGCCAAGCACTACATCGACACCGTGCTGGCCGAGGCGGAGCGCGGGGCGCGGGAGGGGACGCGGTGAAGGACTCGCTGCGCTGGGCCTACGGGCTGAACCAGTGGAACTTCCGGCTCGACGTGTTCGTGCGGCGTGAGGACCACCTTCGGGCGCTCCAGACGCTCGCCGCGACCGGGTTCGACGCCGTCGAGCTCCCCTCGGGCACGGGGCGCTGGGACAACATCGCCCGGCCCGAGGTGATCCTGCAGACCCACGGGACGGCCGAGGCCTTCCTCGCGTTCCTGCGAACCGCGGGCGTGCAGCGGATCGCGAGCCTCTTCTGGGATCCGAGCGCGCCGGCCGAGGAGGAGGAGGGCTACGCCTTCCGCTTCGCCCGCAACCCGGCGGACTCCGACGCCATCGTCGAGTGGTCGCAGCCGATGATCGACTTCACGGCCGCGGTCGGCGCGGAGCAGCTCGTCGTCCGCCCGGCGCACTCGGCCTGGATGGGGCCGCCGCTCGCCGCGGAGGAGTACGGGGTGCTCGGCGACTTCTGGAACCGGATCGGGCGGCGCGCGGCGGACGCCGGCGTGGGCCTCGCCCTCCACTACGACTGCCTCTCGGCGGTGCACTCCGAGGAGGACCTCGAGCTGCTCCTCGCGGCGACCGACCCGGCGCTCGTCGGGTTCGCGCTCGACACCGCGGAGCTGACGATCGGCGGCATCGATCCCGTCGCCTTCTACGAGCGGCATGCCGATCGGGTCACGCACGTGCACCTGAAGGACACGCGGTTCCGGGACATGGGTGAGGAGTACCGCATGCCGGGTGCGGAGAGCACGATGCTGAAGGGCGGCGCGGGCCGCCGGATCGAGCGCTGGTTCTTCGAGCTCGGCACCGAGGGCGGCCTCGTCGACGTGCCGGCGATGGTCGCGACGCTGAAGGCGCATCAGTACCCCGGCTGGGTCGTCGTCGAGAGCGACCACGGGGGCAACCCGGCGGAGCTCGCGATGCTCAACAGCTGGTACCTGCAGCACGAGCTGGGCATCCCGAAGACGTAGGGGGCGCCGCCCCCGCTGCCGGCCGGGAGATGTGCCCGTGGGCACACGTCGCGAACGGGAGCCGCGGCCGCGGGGGCGTCAGGAGAGCTGTTGGATGCGCACCGCGGAGCCGATCGGCGTCCCTGCGGCGAGCCACAGGTGCAGCGCGTCCTGGCGGAAGAGCCGCCCCACGACGAGCAGCGCTCCGCCGACGGTGCCCACCTCGAACTCCGCCGTGCTCGGCCTGATGACGAGCCGGCTCGCCGCGAGCTCGATCGTCTGCTCGAGCACAGCCGCCTTGAACGTCTCGAAGAAGACGTCGCTGCCCCG
>JAICSU010000114.1 GCA_025936735.1 Amnibacterium sp. | reverse complement strand
GGTCCGTGCCACCCCGTCGACGAGGGGGCGGCACGGGTCGCAGCGCGCGCACCGGGAGCACACTGGGCTCATGAAGGACCACGTCGCCCGCACCTCCCGCACCATCGACGCGCCGATCCAGGCCGTGTGGGCCGCCCTCACGTCGCCGGACCGGCACTCCGCGATGATGTTCGGCGCCCGCGTCGACACCGACTGGCGGGTCGGATCCCCGATCACCTGGTCGGGCACCTGGGAGGGCCGGCAGTTCACCGACCACGGCGAGATCACCGCGGTCGAGGAGCCGACCCGGCTCGCGGTGACGCACTTCAGCCCCCTCAGCGGGCAGGAGGACACCCCTGAGCACTACCACGCCGTGGAGTGGCTGCTCGAGCCGATCGGGTCGTCGCAGACCCGGGTGACCCTGCTGCAGGACAACAACCCGAGCGCGGAGGCGGCGGCCCACGCCGAGACGAACTGGGCGGCGTCCCTGGACCTGCTCGCGGGCATCGTCGCCGACGACTGACGGCCGTGTGGATCGGCTGGATCGAGTTCGACCTCCTCCTCGGCGACGTGCACTCGCTGAAGGGCAAGCGGGCCGTCGTCCGCCCCCTCGTGGCCGAGCTGCGCCGCCGGTTCGCGGTCGCCGCGGCCGAGGTGGGGAACCTGGACCTGCACCGGCGAGCGGGCGTCGGCGCCTCCGTCGTCGCTGCGGACGCCCGTCACGTCACCGAGGTGCTCGACGAGATCGAGCGCTTCGTCGCCGCGCGCCCGGAGACGGAGCTGCTCGCCGCCCGGCGCGGCCTCGCCTCGAGCGACGACTGACCCGCCGCCACTTCGCGTCGCGATCCGTGCCGCACCGGCGCGACGGATGCGGCAGGAATCGCGACATGGACGTGGGGTGGGGGCACAGTGGGGGCATGCCCATCGAGTCGCGTCACCTCGCCGTCGTGATCCATCGGCCGCCGGCGGAGGTCGCCGCGTTCGCCGGGGATCCGGCCCACCTGCCTCTCTGGGCCGCGGGGCTCGCCTCCGGGATCCGCGAGGAGCAGGGCCGCTGGTTCGCCGACTCGCCGATGGGGGCGGTCGAGGTCGCCTTCGTGCCGGCGAACGAGCTCGGGGTGCTCGACCACGAGGTGGTGCTGCCCGACGGCTCCCGCACCGCCAACCCGCTCCGCGTGCTGCCCTACGGCGAGGACGCGGAGGTGGTGTTCAGCCTCCGCCGGGAGGCGGGCGTTCCGGACGAGGCGTTCGAGGCGGATGCGCGGGCCGTCCGCGAGGACCTCGAACGCCTGAAAGCGATCCTCGAACCCTGACTGTTGCCACTTCCTGCGGCGTTCACGGCGTCAAGACCGCAGAAAGTGGCAACCGTCAGATGGGGCGGGGGTCAGCTGGCGGCGAGGCGGGCCTTCTCGGCCTCCACGTCGTACGGCACGGAGGGCCACTTCGGGTCGATCCCGCGCAGTGCGTTCAGCACGATCGTCTGCACGGCCCAGCGGGCGTACCACTTGTGGTCCGCGGGCACGACGAACCAGGGCGCATCCGGGGTGGTGGTGCGGCGGATCGCGCGCTCGTACGCCGCCATGTAGTCGTCCCAGAGCGCGCGCTCGTCGACGTCCTGCGGGTTGTACTTCCACTGCTTGTCGCGCCGGTCGAGGCGACGGGCGAGGCGCTTCTTCTGCTCGTCCCGGGAGATGTGCAGCATCACCTTCACGATCGCGGTGCCGGAGGAGACGACCTCCTGCTCGAACGCGGTGATCCGCCCGTACCGCTGCTCGATCACCTCGGGCGCGGCGAGGCCGTGCACGCGGGCGATGAGCACGTCCTCGTAGTGGGACCGGTCGAAGACGCCGATGATGCCCGGCTCGGGCAGCTGGGCGCGGATGCGCCAGAGGAAGTCGTGCGCGCGCTCCTCGACCGTCGGCGCCTTGAAGGCGTGCAGATGCACGCCCTGGGGGTCCATCTCCCCGACGACGTGGCGGAGGATCCCGCCCTTGCCCGCGGTGTCCATGGCTTGGAGCACGAGCAGCAGCGAGCGCTTGCCGCCCTCCTTGCCGGCGGCGTAGAGCCGCTCCTGCAGGTCGGCGAGCTCGTCGGCATGCCCGCGCCGCATGCGCACGGCCTCGCGCTTGCCGGAGAGACCGGGGGTGGACGACGGGTCGATGTCGTCGAGGTGCAGGTCGGCGCCGACCGGCTGGGGACCGCTCATCCCCGCATGCTAGGCCGGGGATCCGTCGCGGAGGTAGGCGTCCACGAGCAGGGGGCCGCGCACGTCCCGGAGGCGGTCGACGACCCGGTCCACGAGGCGGCCGGAGACGCCGGCGGCCTCCACGTCGTACGGGCCGAGCGGCGCGAGGCGGCCGGTGCGGATGCGGACGACCTCCCAGCCGGCGTTCCGGAGCAGCCTGTCCTTGCGGGCGTCGACCTGCTCCCGCCTGCCCACGTGCTCGAGGCCGTGCCGCCCGGTCGTGTCGTACTCGATGGCGATGCGCAGATCGCCGAGCACGAGGTCGGGCCACGCCTCGAGGTGCTCGAAGAACGGCTGCCGGAGCCGCACGGCGTTCTGCGCGGGATCGAACGAGAGGCGCTCGAGCAGCGCTGCCCGCAGCGAGTCCTCGGCGGCGGATGCCGGCGCCGGCGCGCAGGTGCTCACGAACGGCTCGCCGACCGGGAGGTCGGGGGTGACCGGGCAGAGCCGCGGGACCCGCTTCGCGGGCTTGGGCCGCGGGGCCGGCGCGGGCGGCGCGGGCGCCTCCGCGTCCTGCGGGCGGCCGATCGGAGGTCGCATGGGCAGCGGGCGCGGCGTCCGGCCCCGGGCGAGATCGGAGCAGGTGGGGCACCACGTGGAGCGCCGGCGTTCGCGGCCGGGCCGCATCCGCTGCTCCTCGGGAGTGGCGATGAACCGGTGCCCCGCGTCGCACTCCCAGAGCAGCCACACGTCGGCGGCGAGCGGCACCTGGCTGAGCGCGATGCCCCGGTTGAGGTCCGGGTGGTACTGCTTCACGAGCACCGGGTACCGGGCCCACTCGTCGCGGTAGCTGCCGACCGGATACGGCACGGGGCGCCCCGTGGAGGCGCGGCGTCGCTCCCACCATGCGTCGACCGGCTCCGGCATGGCGGCACCCTACGTCGGGCCACCGTCGGTGCGGTTGCCCGGGCCTGCGACCTCGGCTTGCATGGACGCATGACGCACGCGTTCGAGCCCCTGCGCCCGGCGGCGCTGCATGCGGGCGACACGGTCGCGGTGGCCGCCCTCTCCGGCGGCCTCGAGGAGGGCGAGAACGCGGCGTTCGAGGAGGGCGTGCGAGAGCTGCAGCGAGCCGGGTTCACCGTCCGGCTGTCACCGCTCGTCGAGCTCGGCCGCTCCGACTGGTGGTCCGCCGCACGTCCGGCCGTCATCGCGGCGGAGCTGAACCGGCTGCTCGCGGATCCGGAGGTCAGGGCCGTGTTCGCGCTGACGGGCGGCCGTACGACGTTCTCGTACCTCGACCTCGTGGACCTCGACGCGGTGCGCGCCGACCCGAAGCCGATCGTCGGCTTCAGCGACATCACCGGCCTGCAGCTGGCCCTCACCGCCCGCACGGGGCTCGTGACGGTGCACGGGGACCTGGTCACGCACGGCTTCGGCTACCGGCACGAGCTGCCGGAACCGGACCGCACGCGCCTCGCCGACGCCTACCGCCGGGTGCTCACGTCCACGAGGGCGGCGGGCGCGCTCCCCGTGGCGGACGGGGCGGAGTGCTGGCGGCCCGGCCGTGCCGAAGGCCCCCTCCTCGGCGGCATCCTGAACCGCATCGTCCGCCTGCAGGGCACCCCGTTCGCACTGCCGCCCGAACGGTTCGACGGCGCCATCCTGTTCCTCGAGGACGTCGGCGCCTCCACGTCCGGCGTGTGGAACGACCTGCACGTGCTTCGGCTCGCCGGCCTGCTCGACCGCATCGGCGGCGTCGTGTTCGGGCCGACCTCGACGGTGGAGGTCACCCGACCCGGGCCGGACCTCGCGGCGGTGCTGCTCGACGTCGTGCCCGATGTGCCCGTGCTGGGGAACGTGAACATCGGCCACGAACCGCCGAACCTGCCGCTGCCGGTGGGCGTGCGCGCCGAGCTCGACGCCGAGGCGGGCACCCTGGCGCTGCGGGAACCGGCGGTCCGCTGACGCGGACGGGCGACTTCGGACGCATCCGGGCGACTTCGGCCCATCCGGGCGGGCACGCGCGACCGCATCGGCCGAAAGTGACCGGACCCCGGCGCACGCGACGGCATCCGGGCGACTTCGGACGCATCCGGGCGTCATCGGACGCCCGTCGTGCCCGAAACGGCGCGCCGAGGCGGGCGGCGCCCTGTCAGGACTCCGCGTCGCGGGACTGGGCGGCAAGGGCCCGGTCGACGCGGGCGAGGTTCTCCACCACGATCCGCCGGAGCGGCGTCGGGTCCGGATGCGCGTCGAGCCACCCGCGGGACGCCGCCGCCAGCGTGCCGTCCGCGAGCGGCGCGGGGTAGAGGCCCCGGGCGAGCGCCTCCGCGATGGCGAAGTCGCGCTGCGCCCACAGGTCGTCGATCACCGCGAAGTACCGATCCACGTACGGCTCGAGGAGCGCCGGCGTCAGCACGCGCCGGAAGCCCGCCGTCGTCGAGCGCACCTGCGAGTTCGGCAGCGCGGCGGACTCGACGACGGACGCCCAGGCCGCCGCCTTCCCCTCCGGGGTGGGCAGCGCGGCCCGCGCCTCGAGCGCCGACTCGCGACCCTTGGCGGTGCCGTCGCGCTCGAGGGCGGCGGCGATCTCGGCCTCCCCGGCGCGGCCGCCCGCCACGAGGGCGACCAGCAGCCGCCACGCGAGATCCGTGTCCACCTCGAGCCCCGCGAGCGGCGCCGTGCCGTCGGCGAGCGCCTGCACGACGTCGAGCTGCGCCGGCGTGCGGGCGACCAGCGCGAACGTCGAGGCGAACTGGAACTGCGCGTCGGACCCCGGGTCGGCGGCGCGGGCGAGGGCGAGGAGCCCGTCCGCGAGCGCCTCGATCGCCTCGACCCGCCGCCCCGGCGCCACGTACGCCTCCGCGGCGAGCACGGCCTGCTTCAGCACGGTCTGCAGCGTGGCCGACACCGTCTCGGCGCCCGCGTGGTCGAGCACGAGGCGCAGGTAGTCGGAGGCGGCCAGCTCCGCGTCGCGAGTGGCGTCCCAGATCGACCCCCACACGAGCGCGCGAGCGAGCGCGTCGTCCATCCGCGACAGCGAGGTGCGCGCCGTCGCGAGCGATGTCGGGTCCAGCCGCACCTTCGCGTAGGCGAGGTCGTCGTCGTTCACGAGCAGCAGCGCCGGCATCCGCACCCCGTCGGGCACCGGCACCGGCGTCCGCTCCCCCGTCACGTCGAGCTCGATGCGGCGGCTGCGCACGAGGCGGCCGTCCTCGTCGTCGTAGAAGCCGACGGCGAGGCGGTGCGGGCGCAGGACGTCGTCGGTCGCCGTCTGCAGCAGGTCGAGCCGCACGACGACGTCGCCGGCCACCGCGAGCTCCGGCGTCAGCGTGTTCACTCCCGAGGTGCGCAGCCACGCGCGGCTCCACGCGCCGAGGTCGCGCCCGCTCGCGGCCTCCAGGTCCGCGAACAGGTCCGCGAGGGTGGCGTTGCCCCACGCGTGCCGCCGCAGGTACGCGCCGACGCCGGTCAGGAACGGCTCCCGGCCGACGTAGGCCACGAGCTGCTTCAGCACGCTCGCCCCCTTCGCGTAGGTGATGCCGTCGAAGTTCACCTGCACGGCCTCGATGTCGGGGATCTCCGCCTCGATCGGATGCGTCGACGGGAGCTGGTCCTGCTCGTACGCCCAGCTCTTCTCGTCCGCGTCGAAGGACGCCCACGCGTCGGCCCACTCCGTCACCTCGGCGGTGGCGAGGTAGGACACGAAGGTGGCGAAGGACTCGTTCAGCCACACGTCGTCCCACCACCGCATCGTGACGAGGTCGCCGAACCACATGTGCGCGAGCTCGTGCAGCACGACCATCGCCCTCGACTCCCGCATCGCGTCGGTCACGCGGGAGCGGAAGACGAACGTCTCGGCGAAGGTGACCGCCCCCGCGTTCTCCATCGCGCCGAGGTTGTACTCGGGCACGAACAGCTGGTCGTACTTCGTGAAGGGGAACGGCACCCCGAACGCGGCCTCGTAGAACGCGACGCCGGCGGTCGCCTTCGCGAACATCTCCTCGGCGTCGAGGTACGGCTCGAGCGACTTCCGGGCGAACGCGCCGAGCCGGATGCGCCGCCCGTCGACCGACGTGAGCTCCCCGCGGCGCACGGCGTACGGGCCGGCGACGAGCGCGACCAGGTAGCTGGAGAGCCGCGGGGTGGGGGCGAACGACCACCGGGCGGCGCCCTCGGGCAGCGGCACCGGTTCGGGTGTCGGCTGGTTGGAGACCACCTGCCAGTGCGCGGGCGCGGTGACCGTCAGCCGGAACGTGCTCTTCAGGTCCGGCTGCTCGAACACCGCGAACATCCGCCGGGCGTCCGGCACCGCGAACTGCGAGTAGAGGTACACCTCGCCGTCGACGGGGTCGAGGAAGCGGTGCAGCCCCTCCCCCGTGTTCGTGTAGCGGGCGTCGGCGACGACGAGCAGCTCGTTCTCGTCGCGCAGGTCCGTCAGCGTGATCCGGACGCCGTCGCTGACCTCCGCGGGGTCGAGGTCGACGCCGTTCAGCCGCACCCTGTGCACCCGCGCGGTGATCGCGTCGACCGTCGTCGTCGAGCCCGCCCTCGCCCGGAAGCGCAGCGTCGTCGTCGAGCCGAACGTCTGCGACCCCCGGGTGAGGTCGAGCTCGATCTCGGTCTCGATCCCGTCGAGAAGCGCGGCGCGCTCCTCGGCCTCGGCGCGGGTCAGGTTCTCGGACGGCATGCGGATCCTCTCGTCATCGGGAAGTGAACCACCTCAAGGCGCGGGGCCTTCAGCAAGGGCGTGATCGGAGGCGCGAGGATCGGGGCCGTGACGTGGGGCAACATGGGCAGCCTGAAGGTGCTCGACGGCAAGCGGGACGAGCTCGTCGCGATCCTGACGCGCCACAAGCCGGAGCTCGCCAGCGCGGGCTGCCTCGTCTACGAGGTGGGCACGAACCCGTCGACGCCGGACCGGGTCTACGTGCTCGAGGTGTGGGAGTCGGCGGAGTCGCACCGGGCGTCGCTCGGCCTGGGCTCGGTGCGGGCCGCCCTGCAGGAGGCCCTGCCACTGCTCGACGGCGACATGGTGAGCATGAAGTTCGACGTCGTGGGCTCCCCGCTCGCCTCGTGAGGGCGCCCGACCGACGGCGGGACTTCCGGCTGCTGCTCGCGGGCCAGACGACGAGCCAGCTCGGCACGCAGGTCAGCGGGGTGGCGGTGCCGCTGCTCGCGGTGGTCACGCTGCACGCCGGGCCGTTCGAGGTCGGTCTCGTCAGCGCCGCCGGCACGGTCGCGTTCGCGCTGATCGGCCTGCCGACCGGCGCGTGGCTCGATCGGATGCGCAAGCGCCCGGCACTCGTCGCGGCGGACGCGGTCCGCGCGGCGCTGCTCGCCACGATCCCGGTCGCCGGGCTGCTCGGCGTGCTCACGATCGGGCAGCTGGTCGTCGTGATGCTCCTGGTCGGCGCCGCCCGCGTGGTCTTCGACGTCGGCTACCAGAGCTACCTGCCGACCGTCACCGGTCCGGATCGGATCCTCGCCGGCAACGCCGCCATGGAGACGCTGCGGGCGTCGGGCCAGGTCGTCGGCCCGGGCGTCGGCGGGGTGCTCGTGTCGCTCGTCGGCGCCGCGGCCGTCGTGCTCGTGCAGGCCGTCACCTTCGCGGTGTCCGCGGTGTCGCTGCTGGCGATCCGCGCCCGGGAGGAGCCGGCACCCCGCCTCGAGCGCCCGCACCTCGGCCGGGAGATCCGGGAGGGGCTCGCCGTCGTCGTCCGCTCCCCGGTGCTCCGCGCGACGGCGGCGGCGAGCGCCATCTCGAACGTCGCGTTCGCCGTCGCATCCGCGGTGACGGTGCTGTTCCTCGCCCGCGAGCTGCTGCTGCCGCCCGCCGCGATCGGGCTCGTCGTCGCCCTCGGCGCCGTCGCCGCGATGGCCGGGGCCGCGATCACGCCCCGGGCGGCCCGGCGGATCGGCTCCGCGCGGATCGTCTGGGTCGCGCTGGCGGTGGCCGCGCCCTTCGGCCTGCTCGTGCCCCTCGCGCAGCCGGGGTGGCCGGTCGCGCTCGCCGTCGCGGGTGCGGCGGGCGGGGAGCTGGGGCAGCTCGTCTACGCGATCACGAACGTGAGCCTCCGCCAGCGGGTGGTGCCCGCCCGGCTGCTCGGCCGGGTGAACGCGACGATGCGGTTCCTCGTGCTCGGCGCCTTCCCGCTCGGTGCGCTCGGCGGCGGCCTGCTCGGCGCCGCGATCGGGGTGCGCGGCACCCTCTGGGTCGCCGCCGCGCTCGTGCTGGTGTCGCCGATCCCACCGGCGCTGGCGCTCCGCGGTGTCCGGGACGTGGACGACCTGCCCGCGACGCCGGTTCCGGAGGAGGGCCTCAGGCCTCGGCGGCGCCCGCGAGGCGCAGCGCCTCGGCCCGGGCGGGGTACTGCTCGTACTCGCCGCGCGCCGCGACCGTGACGACGGAGGTGCCGGCGAGGCGCCGTCCCCGTCGCGCGACGCAGTCGTGCTCCGCGGTGAGCACGACGAGCACACCCGCGGCGTCGAGACCGCGGGCGACCGCCTCCGCGATCTCGTCGGCCAGGCGCTCCTGCACCTGGGGCCGGGCGGCGAGGGTCTCGATGACGCGGGCGAGGGCGCCGAAGCCGGCGACGGACGACCGCGGCCGGTAGACGATCGCGACTGTGCCGACGAACGGCAGCAGGTGGTGCTCGCAGGTGGACACGAACGGGACGGCGCGGAAGGCGACGGGACCGCGGGCGGTCACGTCGGCGACGGCGGCCGCGGCGAGGTCCGGGACCGGGTCGACCCCCACGCCCGCGAAGAGCTCCGCCCCGAGCTCCGCGACGCGGGCCGGGGTGGCGGCGAGCGCGGCCCGGGCGGGGTCCTCCCCCATCGCG
>JAICSU010000168.1 GCA_025936735.1 Amnibacterium sp. | reverse complement strand
GGTACGGTGCCGTCCCAGGTGTCGACCGGCTCGAGGCACGTGTCGCAGTTGCCGCAGTCCGTGTCGCTCGGCTGGTTGAAGTAGGCGAGCAGCTGCCGGCGCCGGCAGCTCACGGTCTCGCAGAGGGCGAGCATCGCGTCGAGGTTCGCGCTCTGCCGGCGGCGGTGGGCGCTGTCGCCCGCACCCCGGTCGATCAGCCGGCGCTGCTGGACCACGTCGGCGAGCCCGTACGCGAGCCAGGCCGTTGCCGGCAACCCGTCGCGGCCGGCGCGACCCGTCTCCTGGTAGTAGCCCTCCACCGACTTCGGCAGGTCGATGTGCGCCACGAAGCGCACGTCGGGCTTGTCGATGCCCATGCCGAACGCGATGGTCGCGACGACCACCACGCCGTCCTCCCGAAGGAACCGCGCCTGGTTCGCCGCGCGGATCCGCGCGTCGAGCCCCGCGTGGTAGGGCACCGCCGTGATCCCGTGCTGGGACAGCCAGTCCGCCGTCGACTCGACCGACGCCCGTGAGAGGGCGTACACGATGCCGGCGTCGCCCGCGTGCTCGGTGCGCAGGAACCGGAGCAGCTGCTGCTTCGCGTCGTCCTTCGGCACGATCCGGTACTGGATGTTCGGCCGGTCGAAGCTCGCGACGAACTGGGCGGCCTCCGTGAGCGAGAGCCGCTCGGTGATCTCGCGGTGCGTCGCCTCGGTGGCCGTGGCGGTGAGCGCCATCGTCGGCACGCCGGGCCATCGGCCGACCAGGTCGGCGAGGCCCAGGTAGTCGGGGCGGAAGTCGTGGCCCCACTGCGCGACGCAGTGCGCCTCGTCGATCGCGAAGACGGAGAGGCCGGGACCCTCCGCGACGCGGTCGAGCAGGTGCCGGGTGGACTCGGAGGCGAGCCGTTCCGGCGCGATGTAGACGAGGTCCACCTCGCCGGCGAGCAGCGCCGCCTCGACCGCCCGCCGCTCGTCGGCGTCCTGCGTCGAGTTCAGGTACTCCGCCCGCACCCCGACGGCGCGAAGGGCGTCCACCTGGTCGTGCATGAGAGCGATGAGCGGGGAGACGACGAGGCCGGTGCCGCGGCGCACGAGAGCGGGGATCTGGTAGCAGAGCGACTTGCCCGCCCCGGTGGGCATGAGCACGACCGCATCCCCGCCGCCGACGACCTGGTCGACGACCGCGCCCTGGAGCCCACGGAACGACTCGTAGCCGAAGACCCGGCGCAGCACGTCGAGCGGGGCGGTGGCCGTGATCGTCACGGGCGCGAGGGTAGCCGTGGGATCGGACATCCGGGACCTCCTGTGGAGGGCGGGCCGGTGCGGGCGGGACGGGCGTCATCGGCGGCCCGTTCCTGCCCGAACCGGCCCGTCGCGGTCAGTGGAACGTGCGCTCGCCCGCCGGGATCGCGGACCCGACGCGGTTGCCCGCCGGCGCGAGCGGGCACGCCCACTCCGGGTCGTAGGCGCACGAGGGGTTGTAGGCGAAGTTCAGGTCGAGCACCAGCCTGCCGCCGGTGCCGCCGAGGTCCGCGCCCTTCACGGTGTCGAGCAGGTAGCGGCCGCCCCCGTAGGTGCCGCCCGGCGTGCCGGCGGACGCGTCCCTGACGGGGACGAAGAGGCCGCCGCCGTAGGACGCGAGGCGCCACACGTCCAGCGTCCCCACCTCCGGCAGCCGCACGAGGCCGATCCGCTCGAAGGGCACCACCCCGTCCGTGCCGGTGGGCACCTCGAGCCGCGCCGGCTCGGCGGGCTCCACCTCCGCCTCGAACCGCCAGTCGGCGTCGTAGGCCGGGACGTCGAGACCCTCGAAGCCGGGCCGGTCCTCGGGCAGGAGCGGCGTGGCGGGATGCTCACGGAACATCCGGTCGCGCTCCGCTCGCCACAGCGCGTGGCCCTCCGCGGGCGACGCGGCCGCCCGCACGGCGGCGTACATCGCGAACGTGCTGCGCCGCCAGTCGAGCACCGCGAGCGCCGACGCCGGTTGCGTGCTCATCGGCCGAGCGCCGCCACGGGGTCCTCGCCCGGGTGGACGGCGACGAAGTCGGCCTCGATGCCCGCCCGCTCGAGCAGCTCCGTGAAGCGGCGGCGGCGCCGCGCGGTGATCAGCGTGACGACGGTGCCGGACGCCCCGGCCCGGCCCGTGCGGCCGGAGCGGTGCAGGTACGTCTTGTAGTCCTCCGCCGCGTCGGCGTGCACGACGAGCTCGATGTCGTCGACGTGGATGCCGCGGGCCGCGACGTCCGTCGCGACGAGGGCGCCGACCTTGCCGTCGGAGAACCGGGCCAGGTTCCGGCTGCGCCGCGCCTGGTTGAGGTCGCCGTGCAGGCTCTCCGCGCGCACGCCGGCCCCGTCGAGCTCGTCGGCGAGCTGCTCGGCGAACGCCCGGGTGCGGGCGAAGACCAGGCTGCGCTCGGCGGAGCTCAGCAGCGCCGTGAGGACCGGGAGCTTCTCGCCCTGATCGATGACCAGCACGCGATGCACCGCGGTGCTCTCGCCGTCGACGTCGGCGACCTCGTGCACCGCGGGCTGGGGCAGGAACTCGTCCACGAGCGTCGACAC
Source organism: Amnibacterium sp. (assembly GCA_025936735.1). GTDB lineage: Bacteria > Actinomycetota > Actinomycetes > Actinomycetales > Microbacteriaceae > Amnibacterium. The sequence continues at coordinate 3,522 of JAICSU010000168.1, read as the reverse complement.
GGCGGCGTCGAGCGTGGCGGAGAAGAGCATCCGCTGGCCGTCGGCGGGGACGAGGCGCAGCAGTCGCCGCATCGGCTCGAGGAAGCCGAGGTCGGCCATGTGGTCGGCCTCGTCCAGCACCGTGATCTCGATCTCGCCCAGGTCGAGGCGGCCCTGCTCCAGCAGGTCCTCCATCCGGCCCGGGGTGCCGATCACGATGTCGACGCCCTTGGCGAGCGCGCCGACCTGGCGCGCCTGGGGCACGCCGCCGACGATCTGCGTGGTGAAGAGCCCGACCGAGCGGGCGATGGGCTGCACCGTGCGGTCGATCTGCAGGGCGAGCTCGCGGGTGGGCGCCAGGATCAGCGCGCGGGGTGCGCGGCCCATCCGGCGGCCGGTGCCGGAGCGGCCGGACTCGTGCCAGTTGCGCATGAGGCGCTCGACGACCGCCGCGCCGAACGCGATGGTCTTGCCGGAGCCGGTGCGGCCGCGGCCGAGCACGTTCCGGCCGGCGAGGGCGTCGGGGATGGTAGCGGCCTGGATGGGGAAGGGGCTCACGGCGCCGAGGGCGGCGAGGGCTCGCGTGATCCCGTCGCCGAGGCCGAGGTCGGCGAAGGTGGCGCCGGCGACGTCCTCGGCGGTGACGACCTCGCCCTCGAGGTGCTCGAGCACGACGTCCTCCGGCGGCGCCCACGCGCCGCGGGCCTCGTCCTGGAGCCGGGACCGGTCCGCGCGCTGGGGGCGATCGGAGTGCTGGGGGCGGTCCGACCGGTCGGGACGGCTCCCGTGCTGCGGCCGCGAGGAGCGCTGCGGACGATCGTCGGAGGAGGACCGCTCCGACCGCTCTGGGCGGTCGCCGTACGGCGGACGGCCCGACCGCTGCGGCCGATCCTGGCTCGAGGGACGCTCCGACCGCTGGGCGGGGTTCCGGTGCTGCGGTCGCTCGGACGCGCGGTCGCCGTAGATCGGACGGTCGGACCACTGGGGCCGGTCCATCCGCTGCGGGCCGTCCTGGCCGGGCCGCCGGCTCGCGGGCGCGTCCGCCCGGAACGAGCGGGTCGGCCGGTCCGACCGGGGGGCGCGGTCCTCGCGTGGGCCGCCGTACTGGCGCGGAGCCCGATCGTCGCGCTGCCGACGGTCCCCGCGGTCGCCGTACGCCGGCCGGTCCCCGCGGGCACGGTCGTCCCGGCCGCCGCGCTCGGGGCGACGAGGATTGGTGCGGGGACCCGGGTACCAGTCGGTGCGGCGGTCCTGGCGGCCGCCCTGCTCGGCGCCCTGGCGACGGTCGGCGCCGCCGCGCTCATCCGTCCTTCGATTCCTGTCCGGACCGAAGGTCGCGTCGCGGCGGGCGGCGCGGGAGGTGGGTGCGCCCTCGACGGGGCGCCGGCCCCGGCCGGTGGAGGCGGTCGACGGGTCCGCGCTCTCGCGCTTGGCGCGGTCGTCGGCCGTCCAGCGGCGCTTAGCGCCCGTGGGGGTGCGGTTGTTCCTGGCGTGCAGCGCCATGACGGTCTCGATTCGATGCAAGCGGCATGCGCACACGGGCGATCGATGCGATCGGCGGCGCGGCCTCGGATGACGGGCGCCTCGGAGCGGGCGCCTGAAGGCCACGACTGGACACCACTGAATGGTCCTGACGGCCGACCTTCCCTATGGTAGTGGGCGGGTGGGGTACCGTGCGCCCGCGTCAGGACCGCCCGGCCGCCTTCGCGAGGGCGGCCGCCGCCGCGGCCCCCGTGCGCCACGGCTCCCCGTGCCCCGGCAGCACCAGGTCGGCGTCGGTGTCCGCCACGGCCTGCAGGGAGTCGAGCGTCTGCGCGCTGTCGGCGGTCGCCGCGCCGGCGACGATCCGGGGGCCGATGAACCCCGTGTAGGGGTCGAGCGTCACGAGCGCATCACCGGAGAGCAGGACGGACCGGTCCTCGAGCAGCAACGCGCTGTGCCCGAACGTGTGGCCAGGGGTGAAGACGACCCGGGGACGGCCGGGCACGTCGAGCGCGTCCCCCGGCCCGAACTCGACGAGACCCTCGACGCCCGGCACCGCGAAGGCGCCGGCGGCCGCCATCGCCGCCAGGACGGGTACGCCTCCCGGGTGTCGCAGCGGGTACACGGCCCGCGGGTTCTCGTGGGCGTAGCGGTACGGATGCGCGGCGATCGTCCGCTCCGCCGGGTGCGCGTACACCGGAACGCCCCAGTCGTCCTGGATCCGCCTCGCGAAGCCGAGGTGGTCGAAGTGGGCGTGCGTGAGCACGAGCGCCGCGACGTCGGACGGGTCGTGGGACAGGGCCTTCAGCGCCTGGCGCAGATAGGGCCAGGTGGCGGGCAGCGCGGCGTCGACGACCGTGACGTCGGGGCCGTCCTCGATGAGGTAGCAGCTGACGCCCGCGTGGGCGAGCCGGTGCACGCCGGGACGCAGGTGACGGGTGAGCGTCGGCTGGAAGCGACGGGGGAGGCCGGCCATGGTCGGACCGTAGGGACGGGGACTGCGAGTGCGCCGGGCGGCCGCTCGGATCCGCCTCAGCGGGCCGGGACCGCGGCCCGGCTCGGCGCCGCGAGCGACTCCTCGGTAACGGCCGGCGCGCTGTCGCCCCGCCTCGCCCGGCGCAGGTCGCGGCGCTCCCGCCGGCCCTCGATCAGGTAGTACAGGGTCGGCAGCACGATCAGCGTGAGCAGGGTCGACGAGACCAGGCCGCCGATCACGACGAGGGCCAGCGGCTGCGAGATGAAGCCGCTGTTGCCGTTCAGGCCGACGGCCGTGGGGACGAGCGCGAAGATCGTGGCCAGCGCGGTCATGAGGATGGGGCGGAGCCGCCGCGCGGCGCCGTCCAGCACGGCGTCCCGCACCGTCGCGCCGCGCTCGCGGTACTGGTTCACGAGGTCGATGAGCACGATCGCGTTCGTCACGACGATGCCGACGAGCATCACGAGCCCGATGAACGAGGCGACCCCGAGGGGGATCCCGGACACCAGCTGCAGGGCGATGGCGCCGGTCGCCGCGAACGGCACGGAGACGAGCAGCTCGAGCGGCTGCCGGAGGGAGCGGAACGTCGCCACCATCACCGTGTAGACGATGAGGATCGCGGCGAGCAGCGCGAGCAGCAGCTGCTGGAACGCCGTGTTCTGGTCGCTCGTCACCCCGCCGAGCGTCGCGGTGGTGCCGGCCGGCAGGTGGAGGGCCGCGACGGCCTTCGCGACCGCGGCGCTCGCCGCGCCCGTGTCCTGCCCGGCCGGCGTCGCCGAGACCGAGGCGCTGCGCTTGGCGTCGGTGCTCGTGATCGCTGCGGCCTGGTTCGCGGTGCGGATGGTGGCGAGCGAGTCGAGGCGCACGTCACCGGTCGGCGTCGGGACCTTCAGGGCGGCGAGCTGGGCGCTCGTCGTCGGCGGGTGCTGGTCCGACAGGTAGACGGTGAGCTGGTCGTCCCCCACGGTGAGGGAGCCGATCGACGTGGGCTGCGAGGCGCGGGCGACGACCTGGGCGAGCGCCGCCTCGCTGTAGCCGGCCTTCGCCGCCTTCGCCGCGTCGATGTCGACCGCGAGATACGGCTC
>JAICSU010000159.1 GCA_025936735.1 Amnibacterium sp. | reverse complement strand
TGCTCTGCACCTTCTGGTCGTTCCAGAGGCGCTCGCCCGCGGCCTTGATCTGCTCGTAGCGGCGCCGACCGGCGCGAGCGCCGAGGACGTACCCGATCGCCGCACCGGTGAGAAACACAATCCGTCCCTGCATGCTGTCCACCTTCCCTCGCGGTTCAGTTCGCCAACTGTAGCGGCGGCCCTCTTCGTGATCAGGGAGTTCTCCGATGATCACCAGGGAGCAGGCCGAACGGGGTACAGCCGGGATGCAGGGCCGTCGGTCGGACGACGATGCGGGCGCTCAGCCGACGGCGCGGGCCGCGGCATCGGCCCCGGCCACCACCGAGGCGAGCCCGGTGCCGGTGCGCCAGGAGCCGGTGACCGCGAGCCCCGCGGGAAGCGGCGCGACGGCCAGCGCCTCGTGCGCCGCCCGGGTCTCCGCGGCGAGCGGCGGGGCGGTGTCGACCCACACGGTGTCGAGGCGGTCGACGATCGTGGTCGGCACGAGACCGAGCAGTGCCGCCGCGTCCGCCGCGACCCGGGTCTCGGCCGGTTCCTCCGCCCCGCGGTAGGCGAGGCGGATCAGATGCCGCCCGGCGGGCAGCTGGTCGGCGGCCCAGGGCCACTTTGCGGTCACGTGGGTCAGGGCCGTCGCCGTGACGTCCGTGCGGCCGCGCGCCCGGAGCACTCCGCTGCCGCGCGGCATCGCGTCGAGCCGGGGATCGTCCACGGCGAGCAGCACCGATCGCGACACGGCCGGCCGGGGTCGCGGAAGGCGGGCCACGTCCGGCGCGGCGTCGCGGAGGAGATCGAGCCCCGCGGCGCCGTCGGCCGCGAGAACGACCACGTCCGCCTCGACGTCCTCGCGCGGCGTGACCACCGTGAATCCGGGACCGGACGGCTGCGGATGGATCCCGATCGCCTCCGCGCCGAGGCGCACCTCCACGCCGAACCTCCCGAGATCGGCGACGAGCGCATCGACGAGCCGCGCGACGCCGCCGGCCAGCCCCTGCACCGCGCTCCCGGCGGGCGCGGTGCTCCGCAGCTGCAGCACGGCCGCCGAGAGGGATCCGGCCAGCGTGATGGCGGCGTTCAGCCGCGGCGCGATCGCGTCGACGGGGACCGTCTCCGCGTCCACGCCGTAGACGGACTCGACGACCGGGGCGACGAGCCGCTCGAGCACCCGGGGACCCATCCGGCCCCGTACGAGCGGCCCGAGGCGCTCGTACCGCCCGACCTTCAGGACCGGCACGAGCCGGTCCGCGTACGCACGGACGGCGCCGCGCCCGTCGATCACCCGCCGCACGTCCTCGGCGAGCGGCGAGCCGGGGATGCCGAGCACTCCGCCGGACGGGAGCGGCACGGTGCGGTCCTCGAGCGCCACCCAGGCGCCGCCGCGGGGGTCGACCACGGCGTCGCCGAGCCCGAGCTCCTCCACGAGCGCCCGCACGGCGCCGCCCCGCACCGCGAAGCTCTCGGCGCCGGTGTCGGCGACGACGCCGGCGACGGTCCCGCGCGCCACCCGGCCGCCGAGCACGTCGGACCGCTCGAGCAGCACCACCCTGCTCCCCTGCAGGGCGAGGCGCCGGGCCGCCACGAGGCCTCCCACGCCGCCGCCCACGACGACCGCCGTGCCGCTCATGCGCGGGAGTGGGCCCAGTCGACGATCCGGGTCAGGACCCCCGGATCCGCGGTCGGCGGCACGCCGTGCCCGAGGTTCAGCACGTGGGCGGGCGCCGACGCACCGGCCGCGACGACCTGCTCGAGATGGCGCTCGAGCACGGGCCACGGGGCGTCGAGGAGCGCCGGGTCGATGTTCCCCTGCAGGGGCACCCGGTGCCCGAGCAGTGCGGACGCGGCATCGAGCGGCAGCCGGTGGTCGACTCCGATGACGTCGGCTCCCGCGTCCCGCATCGCGGGGAGCAGAAGCGCGGTTCCCGTGCCGAAGTGCACCTTCGGCACGTCGCCGGGCACGGCGTCGAGGGTGCGGGCGGATGCCGGCAGCACCGCGGCGCGGTAGTCGGCCTCGGACAGCGCGCCGGCCCAGGAGTCGAAGAGCTGCACCGCCCTGGCGCCGGCCCGCACCTGGGCCGCGAGGAACGCGCCGCTGACGTCCGCGAGCCAGTCGGTGAGCCGTCGCCACGACGCCGGCTCGGCGTGGAGCAGCGTGCGTGCCCTCAGCTGGTCCTTGGAGGGGCCGCCCTCCACGACGTAGCTCGCCAGCGTGAACGGGGCGCCGGCGAAGCCGATCAGGGGAGTGCCGTCCAGCTGCGCGACGGTCAGGGCGACCGCCGCCTCGATCGGGGCGAGGGCGTCCCGCGTCAGCTCGTGCGCGACGAGGTCGTCGAGGTCCTCCGGCGTGCGCACGGGGCGCGCGAACACGGGTCCCCTGCCGGGCACGATGTCGACGTCCACGCCCGCGAGCTTCAGCGGCACCACGATGTCGCTGAACAGCACCGCCGCGTCGACCCCGTGCCGGCGGACCGGCTGCAGCGTGATCTCGGCCGCGAGCTCCGGTTCCAGGCAGGCGTCGAGCATCGCCGTGCCGGCCCGGGAGGCGCGGTACTCCGGCAGGGAGCGGCCCGCCTGCCGCATAAACCACACGGGCGGCGTGACCTGCCGCCGACCTGCATAGGCCTCGAGGAGCGACGGGGTCACGTGCGTGGGGTTCGCGGGCACGACAGGGGATCCTTCCACCTGGCGCCGCCCGAGTCCGCGCGGTCCGCCGAGGCGACCGACCTACACTGCCATACGTGCTCAGAGCCCTCACCGCGGATTACCGCGCCGCCGGGTTCGACCTCCTCGAGCGCCTGTCGGTCGTCTCACCCGAGACCGTGGCCCGGTTCGCCGCCGAGCGTCCCGACGTCGAGGGGGTCGTGCTCCTCGCGACGTGCAACCGCTTCGAGGCGTACCTGGACGTGACCGGGGACGGCTCGTCGGCCGTGCGCGCGCTCGTCGACGTCGCCGCCGCTGCCGCAGGCGTGGCCCCCGACGCGGTCGCCGAGGCGGTCGTGGAGCGCAGCGGGCCGGAGGTGGCGGCGCACCTGTTCGCCGTCTCCAGCGGGCTGGAGTCCCTCGTCGTCGGCGAGGCGGAGATCGCGGGCCAGGTCTCGCGCGCCCTCGAGTCCGCCCGGCGCTCCGGCAGCACCACGAGCGCGCTCGAGCGGCTCTTCCAGCGCGCCTCCCGCACCTCGAGCACGGTGCAGAACCGCACCAGGGTCGGTCTCGCGGGACGCAGCATCGTGCGCCTGGCCCTCGACCTGGCCGAGAGCCGGCTCGGCGACTGGGCGGATGTGTCCGTGCTGCTGATCGGCACCGGCACGTACGCGGGAGCCACGCTCGCCGCCCTTCGGGACCGCGGCGTGACCGAGGTGGGCGTCTACTCCCCGAGCGGCCGGGCGGAGCGCTTCGCGCGTCGGGAGGGCGTCACGGCGGTGGCGACGGCCGACCTGCCCGGTCGGCTCGCGACCGCGGACATCGTGATCGCGTGCAGCATCGCGACCACGCCGATCCTCGACGCGGCCCGGCTCGGCCGGGCGCGCGCGGCCGCCGGTCGCGAGGGCCGCCAGCTGGTCCTCGACCTCGGCCTGCCCCGCAACATCGACCCGGACGTCGTCGACGTGCCGGGCGTCGACCTGCTCGATCTCGAGACGATCAGCCTCCACGCGCCCCTGCCGGAGCTGCAGGCGACCGACGAGGCGCGGCGGCTCATCGCGGAGGCGGTCGCGGAGTTCCGGGCCGACCAGCAGGCGACCGCCGTCACCCCGGCCGTCGTCGCCTTCCGGGCCCACGTGCTCGACCTCGTCGAGGCGGAGATCGAGCGGCTCCGGCGCCGGGGCGAGCTGCCTCCCGCGACGGAGCGCGCGATGCGGCACCTCGCGAGCGTCCTCGTGCACACGCCCTCCACCCGCGCGCGCACCTTCGCGGCGGCGGGTGAGGCGGACCGGTTCACGGAGGCGCTCGGCGTCGTCTTCGGCATCGAGGCGCCGGCGAGCGTCGCGTCCGCCCCGGACGAGGACGACCTCGCCGGCTGACCCCCCGTCTCCTCGCGCGGATCCGGAGTTCTCGGCCGACACGCCGTCTCGGGGCGCCCGAGCACGGCGCGTCGCCCCGTTTCTCCGGAACGGCGCGACGTCAGCGGTCGCGCTGCATCACGAGGTGCGTCACGCCGCTCGGCGAGGACGTGCTCTCGATGGTGAACCGCTCCTCGAGCCCCTCCATCCCGTCCCAGAGCCGCTCCCCGCGGCCGAGGACGACCGGCGCGATCACGGCGTGCAGCTCGTCGATGAGGTCCGCCGCGAGGAACTCGCGGACGGTCGTCACGCCCCCGCCGATGCGCACGTCGAGGCCGCCTGCCGCCTCCGTCGCCACCGCGAGCGCCTCGGCGGGGGAGGCGTCGAGGAAGTGGAACGTCGTGCCGCCGGCCATCTCGATCGAGGGCCGCGGATGGTGGGTGAGCACGAACACGGGCGTGTGGAAGGGCGGCTCCTCGCCCCACCAGCCGCGCCACTCGTCGTCGGTCCACGGTCCGCGCTGCGGCCCGAACTTGTTCCGGCCCATGATCTCCGCCCCGATGCCCGCGCCCCAGGCGGCGGCGAAGCGGTCGTCGATGCCGGCCGAGCCGCCCGGCTGCCCTTGCATGGCCCGGAACGTGCGGGTGGCGAAGAACCAGCCCTGCAGCCCCATGCCGGCGTGCCCGAACGGTCGCTCGAGGGACTGCCCTTCACCGGTGCCGAAGCCGTCGAGGGAAAGGAAGAAGTTGTGGACGCGGACCCGGGTCATCCCGCCACCCTAGGGACGCGCCCGCGGTCAGTGCACGTACTCGAGGATGTCGAGCCCGATCGTGCGCATCGCCTGCAGCACGGCGAGGCGGGTGGTGTGGGCGTCGTCCTCGAACTGCACCGTGACCGTGTACGCCACGGAGGCGCGCGGCCCGCGCAGCACCCCGGCGTCGGCCCGGACGCCGGCGTCGCTCCCGGTCTTGTTGAAGAGGCTCAGGCCGTGGTCGCTCCGCACGTGGCTCAGCGGGTCGAGGGCGAAGGCGCTCGCGACCATCGAGAGGTCCGTGTTCAGGGCCAGCCAGTCGGAGACGCGGGACGAGACGGCCCGGTTGACGGCCTCACCGCGGGCGATCCTGGCGAACAGGGTCGTGAGCTCGGCGGCGGACCCGACGGACAGCTGCGGCGCGTCGTCCGGCCCCCGCCGGTCCCGGACGCGGTCGAGCAGGGCGGTCCGCTTCAGTCCGAGCGACTCCCCCCTCGCCCGCACGGCGTCGAGGCCGACGGCGCGCAGCAGCACGTTCGTCGCCAGGTTGTCGCTCGTGGCCGCGACGAGGGCGGCGAGATCCGTGAGCGGCAGGCTCGGCGCGTGCAGGTACTGCCAGACGCCGGAGTCGCCCACGAGGTCCTCCGGGGTCCGGTCGAGGAGGTCGTACCGGGAGTGCACCTGCTCGTCGAGGCGCGCCGCGATCTCGAGCAGCAGCAGCACCTTGCCCACGCTGGCCGTCGGCAGCACGACGTGGTCGTCCACGGAGAACAGCGCCTTGCCGGTCCGCACGTCGATGACGCGCGCGGACACCTGGGCGCCGGTGAGCGCGAGGTGCGCGAGGGCGGTGAAACCGTCGGTGAAGTCGGAGCGCACCACCTCGCCCCTGTGCCGCGCCCCTGGATCCCCGCCGCGCAGCCGGGCCCGTCGAGAGGGCTCGGCCTGCGCAGCGGTCACCAGATCGTGACCCGCTTCGTCGGATCCAGCCACAGCGCGTCCTTGTCCGTGAGGTCGAAGGCGGAGTGGAACTCGTCGAGGTTGCGCACGATCTGGTTGCAGCGGAACTCGGGCGGCGAGTGGGGGTCGATCGTGAGCAGCCGGATGGCCTCGGCCTGGCGCCGCTTCTCGCGCCAGACCGCTGCCCAGGAGAGGAAGAAGCGCTCGGCGCCGGTGAGCCCCTCGACGACGGGGGCCTCCCGCCCCTCGAGGGAGAGCAGGTAGGCCTTCCACGCGATGGTGAGGCCGCCGAGGTCACCGATGTTCTCGCCGATGGTGAGGGCGCCGTTCACGTGATCCGTGAGTCCCTCGGGCACGAGCGCGTCGTACTGCTCGACGAGGGCTCGGGTCCGCTCCTCGAACGCGGCGCGGTCCGCCTCGGTCCACCAGTTCTCGAGTCGGCCGTCGCCGTCGAACTGCGAGCCCTGGTCGTCGAAGCCGTGGCCGATCTCGTGCCCGATCACGGCGCCGATGCCGCCGTAGTTCGCGGCGTCGTCGCGATCCGGGTCGAAGAACGGCGGCTGCAGGATCGCGGCCGGGAACACGATCTCGTTGAGGCCGGGGTTGTAGTAGGCGTTCACGGTCTGCGGGGTCATGAACCACTCGTCGCGGTCGATCGGCTTGCCGATCTTG
>JAICSU010000162.1 GCA_025936735.1 Amnibacterium sp. | reverse complement strand
TCGCCCACGCGTGGCCGCTCGTGCGGGACCTCGACCGGCTCGCCGACTGGCAGCGCCGGGCGGACGCCTCGCCGTACGGGTCGGGGGCGCTCGCCTGGTCGAGCCTCGGCCTCGACGACGAGCTCGTCGCCCGGCTCCTCGGCTTCGACCGGGTGGTCGAGAACTCGATGGACGGCACCGCGGCGCGCGACGTGGTCGCCGAGTTCGCGTTCGTCGCGGCGATGATCGGCGTCGACCTCTCCCGGCTCGCCGAGGACGTCATCCTCTGGTCGAGCCGGGACGTCGGCTTCGTCCGGCTGCACGACGCCTGGTCGACGGGGTCGTCGATCATGCCGCAGAAGAAGAACCCCGACATCGCGGAGCTCGCCCGCGGGAAGGCCGGCCGCCTGATCGGCGACCTCACCGGGCTGCTCACGACGCTGAAGGGCCTCCCGCTCGCGTACAACCGCGACCTGCAGGAGGACAAGGAGCCGGTCTTCGACCAGGTCGCCACGCTCGAGACGCTCCTGCCGGCCGTCACCGGGCTCGTCGCCACCCTGCGGTTCGACACCGCGGCGATGGCGGCGTCGGCCCCGCAGGGCTACTCGCTCGCGACCGACGTCGCCGAGTGGCTCGTGAAGGCCGGCACGCCCTTCCGAGAGGCGCACGAGATCACCGGCGCGCTGGTGACGGCGGCGGAGGCGCGGGGTGCGGATCTCGACGAGCTGTCGGACGACGAGCTCGCCGCGATCTCACCGCACCTGACGCCCGAGGTGCGGCGGGTGCTGACCGTCGAGGGGTCCGTCGCGTCGCGGACCGGGACGAGCGGGACGGCACCTGATCGGGTCCGGCGTCAGCTCGCGGCGCTCACCGAGCACGTGCGCACCGGACGGCGTGCCCTCGATGGGTGAGCGTCCCTCCCGCCCGCCGCGCACGACGCCGGAGGCCCGGCCCGCCGCTCATCCCTGGGTGATGCCGGTGATCGTCGGCGTCGCGGTGGCCGTCGTCATCGCGGGTGTGGTCTGGGCGTCCGTGCTGGGACACCTCTTCTGATCGCGCGGGCCGTTCTCGAGGCACCGGCGCTGGAGGTCGCGCCGCGGCTGCTCGGCGCGCTGCTGACCCACAGGACCGTCGACGGCACCGTGACCGTGCGGCTCACCGAGGTGGAGACCTACTCGGGCCAGGGCGTCGACCCCGGCTCCCACGCGCATCGGGGCAGGACGGCGCGCAACGCCGTCATGTTCGGGCCCGCCGGCCACCTGTACACCTACTTCACGTACGGCATGCACACGTGCGCGAACGTCGTCTGCCTGCCGGAGGGGCTCGCCGCCGGGATCCTGCTGCGCGGCGGCGAGGTGGTCGCCGGGCAGGATCTCGCGACCGAGCGCCGGAAGGGCGCTCCGGCCCGGGACCTCGCCCGGGGTCCGGCGCGGCTCGCGACGGCGCTCGGCATCACTCTCGCCGACGGGGGCGCGGACCTGCTCGACCCCGGCGGCGCTTTCGTGCTCGAGCCGGCGGCGGTCCCGCCCGGAGCGATCGGCACGGGGCCGCGCACCGGCGTCTCCGGAGCGGGCGGCGACCCCGAGCACTACCCGTGGCGGTTCTTCCTCGATGGCGACCCGACCGTCTCGCCGTACCGGGCCGCCGTCCCGCGGATCAGGCGCGCACCGCACCGGCGGTGAGGCCCGACACGATCCGTCGCTGGAACAGCAGCACGAGCACGATCAGCGGCACGGTGACGATCGCGCCCGCCGCCATCGTCACCGTGTACCCGGTGATGTCGGCCGCGAAGTTCCCGATCACGACCGTCACCGTGATCGTCCGGTCGCCGGTGAGCACCGTCGCCAGCACGTATTCGTTCCAGGTCGCGAGGAACGACAGGATCGCCGCGGTGAAGACCGACGGGGCGGCGAGCGGCAGGATCACCCGGAGGAACGCCTGCGGGCGCGTGCAGCCGTCGACGCGGGCGGCGTCCTCCAGGTCCCACGGCAGGCCCTGGAAGAAGGACTGGAGCGTGAACACGGTGAGCGGCAGGGTCAGCGCGAGGTAGGGCAGCGCGATCGCCTGGTACGAGTACGACCAGCCGAGCGACGCCCACACGCCGTAGAGCGGCGTGGCGAGCGATGCGCCCGGCAGCATCGAGGCGGCGAGGAGGGCGCCGAGCAGCAGGTCGCGGCCCCGGAAGGTCCACCGGGCGAGCCCGTACGCGGCCGACGCGCCGATCACCAGGGACACGAGCGTGACGCCGCCGCTGATCATCGCGCTGTTCGCGATGCCGCGCAGCAGCAGGTCGCTCGGATCGAACGCCGCCGCGAAGTTCGCGAGCGTGGGTCTCGTCGGCAGCGGCGTCAGCTCGAACGTCGTGCTGGGGTCGCGGAACGCCGACACCACGAGCCAGTACACCGGAAGGAGGCACCAGAGCACGATCACCGCCGCCTGGACGCCGGTGCGCAGCGCCGCGAGGCGGCGGACCCGGCGGCGACGGGGCCGGGCGGACGTGGACGGGGCGACCCGGGCGGCGAGCCCGGTCGAGGGACCGGCGGTCGCCGTCATCGCGCGAGGAGCGCGATCCCCGCGGCCGCCGCGGCCCAGGTCCAGCTCGCCAGGGTGCCGACGATGAAGCGCTCGCGGACCGCCCCGGTCTCCAGCTCGGTGAACCGGCCGACGCCCTTGATCGCGATGATGACCGCGAGCGCGTCGGGGTACCCGGCGACGATGGCGCCCGCGACCGCGAGCCGCTCGAGGAGCCCGATCACCTCACCCCCGCGCAGCAGCTCCCGGCCGTCCGCGACGAGCAGCCCTCCGTGCGCGCCCTCGGCCTCCCCGAAGGTGACCCGGTCCAGCAGGGTGCGGGTGACCGGGCTACCACCGGCGACCGCGATGACGAGACAGCCGACCGTCAGCACGGCGGCGAACGGCGCAGGGGCCGGTGCGGGCGGCAGCGCGGCGGCGACGAGGGCCGCGATCGTGAGGCCGATCGTCGTCGCGGTGATCGGCGGCCGGCGCAGCCGGTGCGCGAGCACGGCCGCGGTCGCGGCCGCCGCGACGAGCAGCGTCAGGAGCCCCCAGCCGACCGTCTCCAGCAGGAGGAGGCTGCCGGCGGCGTTCACCCGGTCAGCCTAGGGCGACGCCGTCGAGCGCTTCGAGGGCGCGGACGAGCGCCGGCGTCGCCCTGGCCTCGAGACGGATACCGGCGGCTCTCGCCCGCAGGCTCACCGCCTGCGCGGTGATCCCCAGCTCCCGCGCGACCGCGGCCTGCGTGGTGCCGGGGGTCAGTCGGTCGGCGACGGCCCAGCCCTCCGGCGACCGGCGCGAGCGCACCTCGAGGAGCAGATCCGCCAGGGCCTCGACGTCCGGGCCGCCGAGCGGCGCCCCGGCTGCGGCGGCCGTGAGCGCGAAGCGGTGGGGAGAGCGCTTCGCCCGGTCGACGGCGTCCCTGGCCGCGACGAACGCGTCGCCCGCCGCCTCGCGCGTCGTCGCGGGCAGCGGCTCGTCGACACCGCCGACACCGAGCCCGACGCTCCAGGCGTCCCCCCGCGTGAGCTCGAGCACGAGCCCGAGAGCCGCGGCGGCGCTCCCGGTGACCACCTGGAACTCGTCGCCCGCCGTCCGGTCCGGGCCCAGGGCCAGCGCCTCCGCCCACCGCTCGGCGAGCGACGGCAGCAGGGGGGCGACGCGGTCGCCGAGGCCGCGACTGTCGACCTGGTCGACCGTCAGCACGAACATGCACACAAGGCTACCGGCTTGATCGCACGGAATCAAGTCCGCAGGATTGATCCGTGTCCAAGCACCCGCTGGTAGCGTGGCGACGTGCCGACGCAAGCCCTCGCGCGCCAGCGCAACGATTCCACGTTCCCGTCGATCTGGGACGAGCTCACGTGGCGCGGCCTGGTCCACGTCTCGACCGATCCGGAGGCCCTGGCCCGGGCGCTCGCCGCCGGTCCCCTCACCGCCTACTGCGGCTTCGATCCCACCGCCCCGAGCCTCCACCTCGGCCACCTCACCCAGCTGCTCGTGCTCCGCCGGCTGCAGCTCGCCGGCCACCGTCCGATCGGCCTCGTGGGCGGCTCGACCGGACTCATCGGGGATCCACGACCGAGCGCCGAGCGCACCTTGAACAGCCGGGAGACCGTCGCCGCCTGGGTCGAACGCCTGCGCGAGCAGGTCGGCCGGTTCCTCGACTTCGAGGGGCCGTCACCCGCGCGGATGGTGAACAACCTCGATTGGACGGCCGGTCTCTCGGCGATCGACTTCCTCCGGGACATCGGCAAGCACTACCGCGTGGGCACGATGCTGAAGAAGGACGCGGTCGCGGCACGCCTGAACTCCGAGGCGGGGATCAGCTACACGGAGTTCAGCTACCAGATCCTCCAGGGGTACGACTTCCTCCAGCTGTACCGGGAGCACGGCTGCACCCTGCAGACCGGCGGCAGCGACCAGTGGGGCAACCTCACGAGCGGCATCGATCTGATCCATCGTGTCGAAGGCGTGGCGGTCCATGCGATCGGCACGCCGCTCATCACGAACAGCGACGGTCGCAAGTTCAGCAAGAGCGAGGGAACCGCGGTGTGGCTCGACCCCGAGTCGACGACGCCCTACGCGTTCTTCCAGTTCTGGCTCAACACGGCCGACGCGGACGTGATCGAGCGGCTCAAGGTCTTCACGTTCCTGTCCCGCGACGAGATCGACGGGCTCGAGCAGGCCGTGCAGGAGCGGCCGGGCGCGAGGGAGGCGCAGCGTCGCCTCGCGTGGGAGGTCACGGCGCTCGTGCACGGCGACGAGGCCGCGGACGCGGCCAGGGACGCCTCCGCGGCGCTCTTCGGCTCCGGCGACCTCGCGGCGCTGCCGCCCGCGATGCTCGAGGCGGCGCTCGCGGAGCTGCCGTCGGCGACGGGGGAGCCGGGCACGTCGGTCGCCGGGCTGCTCGTGGCCACCGGGCTCACGGCCTCGGCGGGGGAGTCCCGACGGGCGATCGCCCAAGGTGGCGTGTACGTCGACAACGAGCGCGTCACGGATGCCGAGGCGGTGCTCGGGCCGATGCTGCACGACCGGTTCGCGGTGCTCCGCAGGGGCAAGCGCACCCTCGCAGCGGTCGTCAGGGACGCCTGAGCCGGCGCTCCGCGGTCGTCGATCCGCGCAGACATGCGCGACACGCCCGAGGTTCCCGCCCGGCTTGCACGCGCCCCGGTCCGGACGTAATGTTTTCCCTCGTCACCCCAAAGGTGCGGATGAGCGAAGCTCTCCGGCCTCAAGCGGGACGGCCCCTTCTCCGGCACAGCGGCAAGCGCTGCAGGTGCTAGAGTCTCGGAGCCCCGAAAGGCGCCTCGGGTCGCAGGTCGAACAGACCGGCGGACGATGTGCGGCCGATCCTTGAGAACTCAACAGCGTGCACAATTGTCAATGCCAATAAACCTCGGCGACCGATTCATCGGTCGCATGAGATTCCTTTGGATTGAACGGAATGTCAGTAGACATCCATCAGTCAGATCAACTCGCGGGGGGACGGCCTTTCCCGGCCCACTCCCGCACACGATGTGCCCGGCGCTCTCGAGCGTCGCGGCGATCAAGCATCTACGGAGAGTTTGATCCTGGCTCAGGACGAACGCTGGCGGCGTGCTTAACACATGCAAGTCGAACGGTGAAGGAGAGCTTGCTCTCCGGATCAGTGGCGAACGGGTGAGTAACACGTGAGTAACCTGCCCTTGACTCCGGGATAAGCGTTGGAAACGACGTCTAATACCGGATACGACCTCAGAAGGCATCTTCCGGGGTGGAAAGAACTTCGGTCAAGGATGGACTCGCGGCCTATCAGCTAGTTGGTGAGGTAACGGCTCACCAAGGCGACGACGGGTAGCCGGCCTGAGAGGGTGACCGGCCACACTGGGACTGAGACACGGCCCAGACTCCTACGGGAGGCAGCAGTGGGGAATATTGCACAATGGGCGCAAGCCTGATGCAGCAACGCCGCGTGAGGGACGACGGCCTTCGGGTTGTAAACCTCTTTTAGCAGGGAAGAAGCGAAAGTGACGGTACCTGCAGAAAAAGCACCGGCTAACTACGTGCCAGCAGCCGCGGTAATACGTAGGGTGCAAGCGTTATCCGGAATTATTGGGCGTAAAGAGCTCGTAGGCGGTTTGTCGCGTCTGCTGTGAAAACTGGAGGCTCAACCTCCAGCCTGCAGTGGGTACGGGCAAACTAGAGTGCGGTAGGGGAGATTGGAATTCCGGGTGTAGCGGTGGAATGCGCAGATATCAGGAGGAACACCGATGGCGAAGGCAGATCTCTGGGCCGTAACTGA
>JAICSU010000047.1 GCA_025936735.1 Amnibacterium sp. | reverse complement strand
CTTGATCGCGGACGCGATCGCGAGGGTCTGGTAGTAGGTCGCGGCCTCCTTGCCCCAGACGAACAGGTACTTGCCCTTCGCCTTCGCCTTGCCACCGAGCACGTAGGCCTCCTCCCACGTCCTCGGCACGGTCCAGCCGTTGGCGTCGAAGAGGGACTGCGAGTACCAGATCGCGTAGACGGTCAGCACGTAGTTGAGGACGAGGAACTTCCCGTCCAGTGTGCCGGGTGCGGTGACGCCCGTGTAGAGGGTGTCGGCGATCTTCTTGCCCTCGTAGTTGTTCGAGTTGATGACGTCCGAGAGCTCCGACAGCTGGCTGCGGATGGTGCTGATGCCGATGGCGTTCGCGCCGCTGTTGTCGATGAGGTCCGGCGGGTTGCCGGCGACGAACTTCGGCTGCAGCGACTGCGCGATGTTGGTGATCGCCTGCACCGTGGCCGTCACCCCGAGCGGCTGCTTCGCCATGACCTTCGCGGCGAAGTCGACGTAGTCGGTGCCGTAGCCGCCGTTGAAGATGGCCGCGGCCACCGTCGACTTGGGCTTGACGCCGAAGGGGTTCTTCGCCGACTTCGCGGTGCCCGTCCCGCTCGACGAGCCGGTCTGGGCGCCGCTGGAGGCGCAGGACGCGAGCGTCCCGACGAGCGGGGCGGCGAGTCCGGTGATCAGCGCACCGCGGAGGAAGGCCCTCCGCGCCATGGGCTGTGATTGGCGGTCCACGTTGACTTCCTTTCCTTCGGTGTGTTCGGGCGGTTGCCCGGGTCAGGCGAAGCGGGAGATCCCGTACCGGGTCTCGAGCTCGACGTTGTGCTCGTCTCCGCCGGGGATGTTGGCGGACAGGTAGAGGGGGGCCGGCTCGCCGGCCTGCACGAAGCGGTCGGCGACCCCGAGGGTGAGGATCTGGGCGATGAAGGCCGCCGTGATCGAGGAGACCGCGCCGGCGGCGACGTCCGCGCCGATGGTGATCGCCGCGTCGCCGTACGGGGCGAGGTTGTCGATCGTGACGTCCGCGATGTCCTTCAGCCGCTTGCCGCTGCCGTGCTTCGGCTCGACCTTCATCGTGTGGTCGAGCGAGGTCACCGCGATGACCGGGTTGCCCGCCCGCTTCGCGGCGAGGGCGAAGCCGACGATGGAGCCGTTCACGCCGGAGTTGGAGGCGATGAGCACGACGTCGTGCGGGCCGACCTGCGCGATCTCGAACAGCTGATCCGCCACGTCCGGGTTCCGCTCGAGGGAGGCGCCCTTCAGCTCGGACAGCGGCAGGTCGCCGACGATCGCGAGGTCGCGCAGAGCCACCTTCTTCGTCGGCACGAGCCCACCGGCGCGGCCGGCGATCTCCATGGCGAACGCCTCCGAGTGCCCGGTGCCGAACGCGTACGCCACGCCGCCGGCGTGCAGGGCGGTGGTGATGAGGTCGATCGCCTCATCGAAGCCGCCCTCGGCGGCGAGCGCCTCGAGGCGTGCCAGGCGGCTGTTCACCGCCTCGGCGAACGCGTGGACGGCGGCGGTCGTGCTCTCGGTCATGTGGTGGTCCTCCGGATGGGTCGCGGGGCGATGCGGGTGACGGCCCCCACCCCGCGGTGGGGCGCCACCGCGACGGCGGACGCGGCGAGGTGGGCGCTGGTGCGCGCGAAGTCGACCTGCGCGGTCAGCACGTACAGCAGGTCGCCGACGTAGACCTGGCTGTAGTACGCGGCGAGGTCGTCGGGCTGCAGGAACCGCTCGAACGCGGAGGTCTGGATGACCACGTCGGCCCGCTCGGCGAGCCGCGACGACGGGTCGTTCGTGACCGCGACGGTGAGGCTGCCGTGCCGGCCCGCCTCCTCGAGCATCGTGATGGTCTCGGCGGTGCGGCCGGTGTGCGAGTAGCCGATCGCGACGCAGTCCTCGGTCTGCAGCACCGCGCTCGTCAGGCCCGCGTGCACCTCGGACCACACGTTGCAGACCACGCCGATGCGGTAGAGCCGCCCGGCGAGCGCCTCGGCCGCCAGGGCGCTGCTGCCGACGCCGTAGAGGTCGACGTGCCGGCTGCGGGCCAGCGTCTCGGCGAGCGCGCGCAGCTGCACGAGGTCGAGGGACGCCGCGGTCTCCTGCAGCGAGCGGATCGTGCCGTTCAGCAGGGTGCTGCGCACGTCCTCGGCGGTGTCGTCCGGGCCGAACGCCCGGCCGATGTCGGCCTGGTGCGCGGGGCGCGCCGAGGTTCGGCCGAGCTCGGTGGCGACGCTCATCCGCAGGGCGACGTAGCCGGTGTAGCCGATCTGGCGGCAGAACCGCGTCACGGTCGCGGGAGACGTGCCGGCACGCTCGGCGAGCTCGTTCACGCCGAGCTCGAGCACGACCCGCGGATCCTCGAGCACGACCGTCGCGACACGCAGGCTGGCCGCCGGCAGATCGTCCCAGCGGGAGCGGATCCTGTTGTGCACCGCGGACGCGTCGACGCGCTCGGCCGAGGCCGGAAGCAGCGGATCGATACCGGTCACGTGAGAACCCGTTTCCTCTTCGGACGCCTTCGTCCGAGATTTCGTTTCACTATAGGGTCACAGCATGCCGCCCGTGTTGCAGTGGCGTAACGATGCGTGAGTTCCTCGCCGTGGACGCCGGAGGCACCTCCTCGCGCGCCGTCGTGGTCGACGAGACGGGCCGCCGCCTCGGGTCCGGCCGCGCCGCCGGCGGCAATCCCACCTCGGTCGGCCTCGAGGGGGCGTCCGCAGCGGTGGCGGACGCCATCGCGCAGGCCCTGAGCACCGCGGGCCCCGGGGCGGCGGCGGAGCCGATCCTGCTGGCGAACGCCGGCGGCGGCGGGGAGCCGTTCCAGGCGGCGATCCTGCAGCGACTGCAGCCGATGGGCGTGCGCGGCCCCATCCTCCCGGTCGGCGACCTGCTCGCCCTGTTCTGCTCCGGCACGCCGGAGCGGGACGGCGCCGCCCTCATCGCCGGCACCGGCGCCATCGGGGGCGCGATCCGGGACGGCCGCATGGCGCGGGTCGTGGACGGCACGGGCTGGTTGCTCGGTGACGCGGGCTCCGGCTTCTGGATCGGCCACAAGGCGGCCCGCGCGGTCGTCGACCATCTCGACGGCGGGCCCACCACCCGGCTCACCGACGCCGTGCTCGAGCGCCTCGGCATCGAGGACGACCGCGTTCTCGTCGACGGCCGCCCGCGCGTGATGGGCCGCCTGGTCGCCGCGCTCTACGCCCTCCGCCCCGTCGAGCTGGCCGGTTTCGCACCCCTCGTCTTCGCCCTCGCCGGTGAGGACGAGCTCGCGACCTCGATCGTCCGTGACGCGGTCGCGGCGCAGGCCGCCCTCCTCCGTCGCGTCCGGCGCTTCCAGGAGGACGGGCCGCTCGTGTTCGGGGGGAGCGTGCTCGTCGAGGGCTCCCTCCGCCTCGACCGGTCCCTCCTCGCTCCCCTGCTCGACGCCGCGGACGGCGCGACGCCCATCCCGGTCGCGGACGGCCTCGTGGGCGCCGCGGTGCTCGCGCTCCGTTCCGGTGGCATCGAGGTCGACGCCCCCCTGTTCGGCGTGCTGCAGGCGGGGATCCGCGCCCGCTAGACCACTCGGCCGTGGCGTGCGGCGAGCGTCGCCGCGGTCAGGTTGAAGACGATGAACCCGATCGTGGCCGCGAGCACGACGACCATGGGCGCCGCCCATCCGCCCGTCAGCTGGTGGACCGCGCCGACGACGGGCGGGGCGAGCGCAGCGACGAGGTAGCAGACGGTCTGCACGAACGCGGACAGGGACGTGGTGCGGCGCAGGTCGCCGCCCACCTCCGCGACGATCGTGAAGATGGCCGCGAAGCCGCCACCCTGGGCGATGCCGCCGAGCACCGCTACGAGCAGGAACTGCTCCGGCGCCACGAGCAGGCCGACGGGCAGGGAGACCCACAGGAGACCCACCACGGCCAGGGTGGTCCGCGGCGGCAGGCGCAGGTTGAGCACCGGCACCGCGATGCTCCCGACCGCTCCGGCGAGCTGGAAGACGGAGGAGGCGGCGCCCGCGGCGGCGGCGCTGTACCCGCGCTCGTCCGCGAGCAGCGTCGGCAGCCAGGTGGTGACGCCGTAGTAGCTGAACGCCTGGCAGGACAGACCGAGGCTGAGCAGGATCGCGAGCCGGTCGGGGCGGTACCGGGCGGCCCGCTGGACCGCGGCCGGTTCCGCCGCGGAGGGCGCACGCCGCAGCAGCACGATCCACAGGAACGCGGTCGCGACCCCGACGACGCTCCACGCCGCCGCGGCGACCCGCCAGCCGAAGATGCCCGCGAGCGGCACCGTGCCGAGGGACGTCAGCCAGGTGCCCACGTTCAGCGAGACGCCGTAGACCCCGGTGACGGCGGCCCGGCCTCGTCGCGGGATGTCCCGCCGGATGACGGTGGGGACGAGCACGTTGCCGATGGTGATGGCGAGCCCGAGCAGCACCACGGCGGCGACGGCGACGCCGTACCCGTCGATCGATCGCAGCACGGTCGCCACGACGATCCCGCCCAGGCAGAGCAGGATCGCCGGCTCGACGCCGATGCGGCGGGCGAGCAGCGGCGCGAGCGGCGTCGCGAGCCCGAAGCAGAGCAGCGGCACGGTCGTGAGCAGCCCGAACCCGGCCGAGGAGATGTGCCAGCCGGCCTCGGTGGCGGATGCGATCGGGGCGAGGGCGACGAGGGGGCCGCGCAGCTGGAACCCGAGCAGCACGATGCCGGCGAGCAGCAGCCCCATCCCCCGACGGGCGGCTCGTCCTCGGTCGATCGCACCCATCAGCGGGTCCAGCATCCCACGGCCTCCGTCACGCCCACCGGCCATATGCGTGATTTCCCCCATGCGGCACGCCGGGCGCACGCGGCAGTCTGGAGTTTGGCCGAGTGCAAGGGAGAACGCGGGAATGACGATCATCGACACCGAGCCGGGCGGACTGGCGGATCAGGTCGAGGGCCGGGTGCTCCGGCCGGGAGAGGACGGGTTCGCCGATGCGGCCCGGCCCTGGAACGTCGCGGTGGAGCACCATCCGGACCTGCTGCTCGTGCCGCGCAGTCCCCAGGACGTCGTGGCCGGAGTCCGCTGGGCCGCGGAGCGCGGTCTGCCGGTCGCGGTGCAGTCGACGGGTCACGGCGCGACCGAGGCGATCACCGGGGGCCTGCTGATCTCGACCCTGGGGCTCGACACGGTCGAGGTCGACGCCGAGAACCGCATCGCCCGGGTCGGCGCCGGCGTCCGGTGGGCCGAGCTGCTCGCCCGGACCGTTCCGGAGGGGCTGATCGGGCTCTGCGGCTCCAGCTCCGACGTCGGGGTCGTCGGCTACTGCCTGGGCGGCGGCCTGCCGATCCTCGGTCGCGCGTTCGGCTTCGCGGCCGAGCAGGTGAGGAGCATCGAGATCGTGACGCCGGACGGCCGCCTCCGCACCGTCGACGGCGAGCACGACGCGGACCTGTTCGAGGTGCTGAAGGGCGGCAAGGGCAACTTCGGGGTCGTCACGTCGATCGAGCTCGACCTCATCCCCCTCACCGACTTCTACGGCGGCGGAATCATCTACCCCGGCGAGGACGCCGCCGAGGTGCTGACCGCGTTCCGTGCCTGGGCCGCCGGGCTCCCGGACGGCGCGTGCCCGTCGGTCGCGCTCCTCCGGCTTCCGGACATGGAGTTCGCGCCGCCGCCGCTCCGCGGCAGGTTCGTCGTCCACGTGCGCTTCGCCCTGCCCGGCGACAAGGCCGAGGGCGACCGGCTGCTCGCTCCGATGCGGGCGGTGTCGACACCGATCATGGACACCGCCGGTCCCCTCAGCTACCTGCAGGTCGACCTCGTGAACCTCGACCCGCCGGAGCCGACGCCGTTCGAGCAGGCCGGTGTGCTGCTGAAGGAGTTCGGCGAGGACGCGCAGGCCGCGCTGCTCGAGGTGGCCGGACCCGGCGTGCACTCGCCGCTCCTGCTGGTCGAGCTGCGGCTGATGGGCGGCGCCCTCGGGCGTCCCTCGCGGGTGCGGGATGCGGTCTCCGGCCGGGACGCCGCCTGGTGCGTCTCCGCGCTCGGTGTGCCCGTCCCGCCGATCGCGGAGCTGGTGCCGCCCGCCATCGAGCAGGTGCTGGACGCGCTGCGCCCCTGGGCGACGGGCTACACGATGGTGAACTTCCACGGCCGCCCCGGCGACGCCACCGACCGGGCGCGGGCCTGGCCGCCGGACGCCTTCGAGGCGATCAGCCGAGCGAAGCGCCGCTACGACCCGGACAACCTGATGCGGTTCGGGCACGCCGTGCTGCTGCCGAGCGGCGAGCCGGTGGAGCCGGCCATCCCGTTGTGAGCGTCGCCTGCAGGATCGAGCGCGGCCCGCCTCAGCTCCGTTCGGCGCCGAGGTCGTAGGTCGAGCCGTCACGCCGCGTGACGCGGAGCGCCAGGATGCCGTGCTTGTTGAGCACCCGGCAGACGTCGTCGCGGTCGTCGTAGAAGACCTCGATGCCGAGCTCCTGGCACTTCGCGAGCTTCAGGTACGGCGACTCCCGAGGGTCCCGGAACACGACCTCGTGCACCTCACCACGCAGGGTGACCGCGCGGACCTCGCGCTCGACGGTGCCGAGGCGGTTCCGCCCGATCGCGGAGATGATGTGGACCCGGTCGCGCGCCTGCTCGTGGACCTCGATCAGGTGGGCGATCCGGTCCGGGTAGTGGCTCAGCACCTGCCAGTAGTCGAACCCGACGATCATCCGCCGACCCTAGGCGGCGGCGCTCCATCAGCAGGCGTCGTCCTGGTCGATCTTCGCCACCCGCTGCACCACGTCCACCGGGCCGCCGTGTGAGCCCGCTCGCCGGTGGTCGGTCCGGCCGCTACCGTTCCCCCATGGAGCAGCCCCAGGGGGCGGTCCTCCGGCCGCAGCGCGCCGAGCTGATCGCGGCGCTGTCGCTCGCGATCGACCTGGGGCTCGGCCTCCCGCTCGAGCACATGCTGCGCTCGTGCGTGCTCGCGATGCGGCTCGCCGACCTCCTCGGCGCCGACGCCGAGACCCGCGAGACGGCCTACTACGGCGGCCTGCTCGCCTGGATCGGCTGCCACGCCGACTCCGAGGAGTTCGCCGACCTGCTCGGTGACGACGTCGCGTTCCGCGCGGAGTCCTACGAGGTGGACTGGCGCGGACCGGCGTTCGCGGCCCTGCTCCTCCGCCATGTCGGGACGGAGCGGGTCCTCCCGCAGCGGGCAGCCCGCCTCACCGCCTTCGTCAGCCACGCACGCGGCGAGATGCTCGCGCTCATCGACTCCCACTGCACCTCCGCGGGCCGGCTCGCCGCGCGGCTCGGCCTGCCCGACTCCGTGGGGCAGGGCCTCGCCGCCACGTTCGAGCGCTGGGACGGCAGCGGCCTGCCGACCGGCGCTCGGGGCGATGCGATCCCCCTCGGCATGCGCATCGTGCACCTCGCCGACGTCGTCGAGGTGCACCTCGCCCACGGGGGCCCGGCGGCGGCGATCGAGGTCGCCCGCGCGCGCAGCGGCACCCAGTTCGACCCCGACCTGGTCAGGCTGCTCTGCGCATCCGTCGACGCGCTGCTGCCGCCGGACGACGCCTGGTCCGCGGTGCTCGAGCTCGCGCCCGATTCCGACCAGCGGCTCACCGCGTCCGAGCTCGACGCGCTGGTCACCGTGATGGGCGACTTCGTCGACCTCAAGTGCCCGTGGACCGCCGGTCACTCCCGCGCCGTCGCCGCCCTGGCCTCCGCGGCGGGCGCGTCGCTCGGCCTCGAGGCCGCCGAGTGCGCCGCGCTCGAGCGGGCCGGACACGTGCTCGACCTCGGGCGGATGGGCGTGCCGAACCGGGTGTGGCGCAAGGCGAGCCCGTCCACGGCGGAGCAGGAGCGCATCCGCTTGCACCCCTACCTCAGCCGGCGGATCCTGTCGCGGGTCGACGCCCTCCGTCCCGTCGCGGGCCTCGCCGGCACCCATCACGAGCGCCTGGACGGCAGCGGCTACCCGCAGGGGCTGGCGGGCCCGGAGCTCCGGCTGCCGGAGCGGATCCTCGCCGCCGCGGACGCCTACCGCTCCCTGCTCGAGCCCGATCCCCTCGCGGGGCCCGTCGAGCCCGAGGCGGCGGCGGCCGTCCTCCGGTCGGAGGTGAGGGCGGGACGCCTCGACGGCCCGGCGGTCGAGGCGGTCCTCACCGCCGCCGGCCGGCGTTCCCCTCGGCGCGTCGGCTGGCCCGCGGGCCTCACCGACCGCGAGGCGACCGTGCTGCGCCTCCTCGCCCAGGGCCGCTCCCCCGCGCTGATCGCGGCCGAGCTGCACATCAGCCCGAAGACGGTGCGCAACCACGTCGAGCACATCTACGCGAAGATCGGCGCTTCGAACCGCACCGGCGCCGCCCTGTTCGCGGTGTCCCACGGGTTGCTGGGCGCGGCCTTCGAGGCCGCACCGTGAGCGAGACTCGGTGACGCCTCCCGTCAGGCCGACGACGGACTGAGCCCGGGCGCTTCGACGTGCAGCCCGAGGGCCGAGGCCGCGGAAGCCATGCGCTCGTCGTAGGTGAGCACGGAGGAAGCTCGTCGGCGAGCCCGAGCGCGACGGTGAGGTGGATCGCGTCGGCGTCTCCGCCTCGGCCAGCACCAGCCTGCGTGGGTAGGCCCGCCAGAAGATGAGGCACCCGCCCCATCCGCCGCCACCGCGCTCCATCCACCATGAGTGGTGACGAGGGAGAAGGAGCGGACCATGATCCCGGATGCACGCGCCGTGGCGGAGGCCCTGGAAGCCCGGCGGGAGCCGCCGGCGGGCGGCGACGAACGGTTCGCCGGCTACGGAGTGATGGGGCTGCCGTTCGCCGGCGGCCACTACCTCGCGCTGCGCCGCATGGCGGGCACGCCCTTCGGCGGGCCGTACTCGGCGGTCTGGCACCGCGATCCCGCCGGCCGCTGGACCTTCTACGTCTCCGCAGGGTCGGACGCGAGCTGCCCCCGCTACTTCGACGCCGCCATCGACTCGTCCGTCCGCACGACGATCACGCTCGAGTGGACGGGACCGGCACGCCTCGAGGTGACCGCCGGCCCCATCCGCTGGTCCATGGACGTCGCCGCGACGCCGGCCACCACCGCGATGACGGCGATGAGCCGGGCGATGCCGAAGGCCGCGTGGGAGAGCCGCACCGTGCTCGGCGCGATGAGCCGCTGCTCCCGACCGCTGATGTCGGCAGGACGGATCCGCCTCCTCGGCACCGTGCCGAACGGCCAGTGGTTCACGGCGGCGCCGACCACGGTCTTCGCCGTTCCGAGGAGCACGGCGAGCATCGACGGCGTCGATCTCGGCGCCCTCGGCCCACTTCCGCACCAGCCTCGACTCGGTGGCTTCTGGCTGCCGCAGCGCGGCCTGTTCATGGCCGGGACGAGCGCCTTCGAGGCGTTCGATCCCGCCCGCCACCACGCCCCGCGACCGGCTCGCACCCTCGCCGACCGTTGACCGCGACCACAGCGAAGCACACCATGCCGTTCACCCGATCCGCCGACCCGGCACCCGAGCCCGGCCTGCTCGCAGACCTGTTCGCGGCCGACCGCCGCTACTGGGGCTACCTGCCCCACTCCGCCACCACCCTCGGGGTGCGGCCCGCCGTCTACGCCGCCTGGCGGCAGCTGAACGGCGCGATCAAGGCCGGCATGCCGGCCCGTCGCTACAAGGTGGCGACGCTCGCCGCCGCGGTCGAGCTCCGGTCGAGCTACTGCAGCCTGGCGCACGGCAAGGTCCTCGCCGCGGAGCACCTGACCGAGGACCAGGTCGTCGCGATCGCCGCCGGCGACCTGGAGCCACTTCGAGCCGCCGGCCTCGGCGACGACGAGATCTTCGACGTGATCCTGGCGACGGCCGCCCGCTGCTTCTTCAGCACCGCCCTCGACGCGAGCGGCACCCAGGCCGATGCGGCCTTCAACGACCTGCCCGACCGCTTGCGCGACGCGCTGACAGTCGGCCGCCCGCGCGCCATGGCCTCGCGGTGAGCCGCAACCGGACTCAGCCGCTGATCAGCGCAGCACGGATGCGCTCGGCGATGTCGCTCACCTCGTCGAGCCGTCCGTCGGCGATCTCGACGATCAACTCATATGCCTCGTCGTTGGTCCATGACACTCGTCGGCCGTTCACCCCGAGGAACACGATCAGCCCCATGAGACCGAGCCGCTTGTTGCCGTCCACGAGGGCGTGGTTCCGGACGAGAGAATGCACCAGCGCTGCCCCTTTGTCCTCGAGTTCGGGGTAGGCGTCTGCGCCGAACGCCGTCGCTGCTGGGCGCGCGAGGGCCGATTCCAGTAGCCCCACGTCGCGGACGGCAGGAGCAGACCCCAGGGTGCGCTCCGCGACATGCAGCAGCTCGTCGAGGGTGAGGAAGATCATCGCGCGAGTCGTTCCAGCGCCTCCGCATACCGCGGCAGCTCCGCGTCGAGCACCTGGTCGATGAGGTCCGCTCGGCTCTGTCGCTCGATGTACTGGCGAAGTGCACGTTGCACCACGTCCTGCATGGAGACGCCCTCGACCTGCGCCCTGCGACGAAGGGCTTCGGCATCCAGGTCCGTCAGTCGGAGAGTCATCGGCATGACATGATGGTATCACGCGTGATACCATCACGAGTGATTGCGCCGTTCCGCTGGCTCAGGCCGACGCGATCGCCGTGCAGCCGATCGAGATGAGCAGGCCGTGGGGCAGCGGCACCTGCATCGTCATCCGCGCGGGCGGGTCGACCGGGAAGAAGGCGCCGAACAGGGCGTTCAGCTCGGGGAAGTCGGCCTGGTCGGCGACGAGCACCGTGGTGCTCACCACCTGCTTGGGGCTGCTTCCCGCCGCCCTGAGCACCGCGGCGAGGTTGGCGAAGGCCTGCCGCGCCTGCTCGGCGAAGGTCGGCCCGGCGGACGCGCCCGTCACCGGATCGACACCGGGTTGTCCCGACACGAACACGAGGTCCCCGGCGCGGACGGCCTGGGAGTAGGGCCCGATGCCGGCCGGCACGCCGTCGCCCGCGACGATCCGTTTCTCCATCCCGGACTCCTCCTCAGGCGCGGGCCCACAGCGCGTTGACGATGCGCCATCGCCCCTCGGCGCGCGCCAGGTGCACGTAGTCGACGTAGACGGCGCTCGTGATCGTGGCCGTGGCGATGTCCCCGTGCACGTGGTCGACGCGGATGTCGATCCGTCGGTCGGGCACGTCCTGCTTCCGGCCGATCCCGGCCACGGTGGCGTCGATCATGGTTCGCGCCGTGTCCGTGTCCACCGCGCCTCCCTCGATCAGTCCGCGCTTGGCGAGGTCGGGGTGCAGCGCGCGCTCCATCCGGTCGGCGTCGCCGTCGAACCACCCCTCGTAGTAGTCGAGGGCGGTCCGCACGATCGCGGCGCGGTCGTCCTGGTTCGGCTCGCTCGTCATGGTGCTCCTCCTGCGCCGACCGACTCGAGGAAGGCCTCGATGTGCCGGTTCACCACCTCGGGCGTCCGGCAGTGCGGCTCGTGCCCGCTGCCCGGCATGCGGATGAAGTCGGAGCCCGCGAGTCGCGCCAGCTCCTCCCCGCGGTGGACGGGCGTGATGTGGTCGTCGTCGCCGTGGATCACGAGCGACGGGCAGCGCATCCGCCTGGCCGCCGTGCTCGCCCGTCCCTCGGTGAGGGCGGCCTCCTCGGTCCCGGCGGTGGCGAGCAGGACCTCCGGCGTCGTCTCCAGCCCCATCGAGAGGAAGTGCTGGATCTGCTCCTCCGAGTCGGGCTCCGAGAAGCACTGCTCGAAGAAGAAGCGGAGGAAGTCCGCGTAGTCCCGGAGCCAGTGGTCGCGGTTCCACTTCGCCCACGCCGGATGCTCGTCGAGCACCCGATCGAAGGCGAGAGCGGCCGCGACGCGTTCGGGGTGACCCGGCGCGAGCGGCACGTTCGGCGCGATGAAGACGGCCGCGCTGACGCGGTGCGGGTGCCGCGCGGCGAGCGCGAGCGCCCACGGGCCGCCCTGCGAGACGCCGAGCACGACGGCGTGCTCGACCCGGCAGGCGTCGAGCACCCGGATCGCGTCGTCGGCGACGAGCAGGTCGCCGTAGTGGCGCGGATCCGTCGGCCTGTCGGAGGCGCCGTTGCCGAGGCCGTCGAACGCGATCACCTGGTACCGGCGCGCGAAGTGGGCGACCTGCGCGCGCCAGAAATCGCTGTGCACGATCGACCAGGTCGGCAGGAGCAGCAGGACGGGACCCGCGGATCCGAAGCGCTGCCACGCGATGCGCTGGCCGTCGCGTGCCACCACGCCGTGCGCGACCGCGGATCCACTCGTCAACATCGACGTCCCCTCAGGGCTCTGGAGTGGCCCCGAGTGTAGGACCGCGCCTCGGCCGGCGCCATGCCCTCGTCGGAGCCGAACCTCGCTTCCGGCCCTAGCGGGGCAGTCGGGCGAGGAGCACGATGCCGACATGCCGGAGTCGATCGAGCCCGTGTTCGTGCCGACATCGCTGGGGCGCATCGCCGTGCACGTGCTCGGCGCGGGTCTCCCGACCGTGCTGTGGCACTCGATGTTCGTCGACGGATCGAGCTGGGGCTTCCTGCTCCCGGCCCTCCTGCCGGGACGGCGCCTGCTCGTCGTGGACGGCCCGGGCTACGGCCGAAGTGACCGCCTCCGCCGCACCGTGGCGGTCTCCGACTCGGTCGCCGCGGCCGTCGACGTGCTCGCCGCCCTCGCGCCGGGCACCGCCGTCGACTGGGTCGGCAACGCCTGGGGCGGCCACGTCGGCATGGAGCTGGCAGCGACCCGCCCGGACCTCGTGCGCAGCCTCGTGGCGATCAGCTCTCCGACGACGCCGATCGGCCCGAAGCTGCGACGGCAGATCCAGCTGCTCGTGCCGATCATGACGGTGCTCGGTCCTGTCCCACCGGTGCGTCGGGCGATCCTCGAGGGCATGCTCACGGACGAGTCGCAGACGGATCCCCAGGCCATCGGTGTCGTGATCGACGCCCTCGCGCTCGCCGGCCGCCGCAGCACCGCCCGGACCGTGCGCTCGTTCATCCTCAACCGCGTCGACATCACCGACCTGCTCCCCGGCATCGAGGCCCCCGCGCTGTTCGTCGCGGGCGACGATCGGGGGGACTGGACACCGGAGGAGGCCGAGGCGGCGGCCGCGCTCGCCCCCTTCGCCCGCTCGGCGGTCGTGCCCGGCAGTCGCACCCTCGTCCCCGTGGAGCAACCCGCTGCACTCGCGACTCTCATCCGCGAGTTCTGGGCCTCCTTGGAGACGCCGGGCTGAGCGATCTCGCCCGCCCGCGTGCGGTCAGGCGGCGAGGGCGACTGCGGGCAGGGTGGTGCGTTTCCGACCGAACGGCGAGGTCCAGTGCATCACCCCGTCGTCGGTCAGCTCGACCGACCATCCCCGTTCCTTGAGCCGGTGGTGTACGCGGCACAGACAGGCGAGGTTGTCGGCGTTCGTCTCGCCGTTCCAGGCCCACGGGATGGTGTGGTCGATGTCGCAGAGGTCGGCGCTCCGGTTGCAGCCGGGGAAGCGACACCGTTCGTCGCGGAGCTGGAGGAATCGTCGGAGTCCGGGAGGCACCTCGTAGTGCTCGCGACTCACTTGCACGACGGTGTTCGACCCGGGATCGACCAGGATCCGGGAGAGGCTCGGCGCTTGCGCCGTCAGGCGGCGGGCGGTCTCAGGATCGATGGGTCCATAGCCCCGGAGGTGCCCGGGTTCCTCGCTCTTGCCGAGGAGGGTCATCACCGGGACGGTCACGTGCACCTGCGGCACGATCGTGAGGGGGCTCCAGGTGCGCCGCATCCGGTCGAGCACCTCCCAATCGGACGCCTCGGGCAGGGCGGCGAGCAGCAGGTCGATGGCGGCGTCGGCGCGGAGCTCGCCGATGCACCGGGTCTCACCGTCCTCGCCGTGCAGGCCGATCGCCGCCCTGGTCAGGCGATGCTGGATCGCGACGGCCTCGGGCGCCGGCAGATACAGATGCAGCCATGCCATGCCGTTCGCGCCGGGCTCGATGGTGACGTCGCGCTCCGCCCGCTCCTTCTTGTGCCGCTCCGCCATCTCCTCCGGCCGCATGCGGTCGATCAGCTGACGAACGCGATCCTTCGCCTGGCCGATGCCGGCGCCGGTGATGAGGCGGATCGCCTCCCGCTCGAACCGGTCGACGTCGTCGGGTTCGACCAGCTTCGAGCCGGCGGCGATCACCTCGACGTGGGACCACGGGATCGTGCCGTCGAGCAGCCGCTCCCGCGTCACCGCGAGGCCCTGCGACAACGCGAGCGAGGTCGAGAGGAGGCGCTCCGCCGCCGCCGAGGAGACCCCGCTGATCATCGCGACTTCCCTCAAGGCGGCCTCGTCGCCGGCACTGTTCGGGCGGACGCGGGACCAGATCGCAGCCAGTACTTCGGCGCGGTGCAGATCGAGTTGCGCACGGGTGCGGTGCAGGATCTCGACGGCGTCCATCAGCTCGAAGTCGTCCGCGTCCTCCGGGATCTGAGCGACAGGCCCGACGAGCGTCGGCACCCAGGGTGCGGCATCGCGGTGGCGCGGGCGACCCGCCTCCGGAGGTACCTCGTCCTTCATGCCCACCGCATCATCGTACCACAACCTTCGAACGTGTGTTCGACTATTTGGAGAAGGATCAACCCCGGGGCCGCGGATGCAGCCCGCCGCGCTCGCGGAACTCATCCGCGGATTCCGGGCCTCGCCGAAGCGGTCCATGGGGTGCAGAGTGAATGGGTGATCGGGACGCAGGAGTCCGTCCGGGCGCGGCAGCGCCTGGAAGACCTGCGCCGGTGCCTCTACCGGGACGGCGCCACCGAGGAGGACCTGCGCCGGTACGCCGAGGAGCGGGCCGCGCTGCTCGACGCGCAGGTGCCGCCGGCCGAACGGGTCGGCGCGCCGGTGGCGCACCACACCCGTCGCCTGCTCGTCGCACTGTTCGCCACCGCACTCGCTCTGCTCGCAGAGATCGGCGTCTCGATCACCGCGCAACCGGCCCATACGACCGCCCCGAAGCCGGCCGCCGGCGCGACGCCGCTCACGCAGGGCTCGATCGAGGACATCGGCGGCGGGCAGACGCTGGTCCAGGAGGCGGGCGTCGTGACCAGCCCACCGATCCAGGTCGTCATCGTCGGGGGCACGGCGGCGACCGCGCAGCAGTACCAGGGCATCGGTGACGCGGTGGTGGCGCTCGACCTGTCCTCGGCCCCGGTCGACGGGAGCCGCAGTGTCGTGATGCTCTCCGCGTCGCGGACGTCGCCGATCGAGTGGCGGGCGCTCCGCCTCGACACGCGCAGGGACTGGACGTCGTACGAGCAGGTCCTCGCCCGGGGCACGGTCATCGCCCGACCGGGCGTCCAGTCGCGCATCGACGTCCACTACGTCGGCCCCCCGCCGTCGCGGATCGCCATCCAAGCACCGTTCGGAGTCCACTGGACTGTGCTGGTCGCGTTCCTCAGCGGCAGCGCCCCTGCTCCTCGCTGAAGCCGGTCGGTCACGCGCCGACATCGTCGAGAGGCGGGGGCCTCCGCGCGCCCGCGGACGAGCGCCCTTACTGAGTGCTGTGACTTACGCCGGGTGCGGCGGGTTCTCGCCGTGGACATGGGCGAGGATGTGCTCCCGGGTGAGGCCGGACGCGCCGTCGTGCTCCCGTGCGTGTGCCTGAACCAGGGGCACCAGCTGGTCCTCGTCCTCGGCGGTGAGAACGGTTCCGCACGGCCCGCAGGTGGTGCTGACGCTCATCTCGGTCTCCT
>JAICSU010000188.1 GCA_025936735.1 Amnibacterium sp. | reverse complement strand
CTCGCGGTCGTCGACCTCCTCTTCAAGCTCGAGACGTCTCGCGGCTACCTCGTCATCGCGCTCCCCGTCGGGCTCGCCGCGTTGCTGCTGGACCGCTACTTCTGGCGATCCTGGCTGCTCGCCCGTCGCCGGGAAGGGCTCTGCCTGACGAACGCGTTCGTCGTCGGCTCCCACCAGGACGCCACGCGGGTCACCCACGAGCTGCTGAAGCACCACCACGCGGGCTACCGCCCCGCCGGGGTCGCCTTCACCGACGGCACGGGCGGTGCCCGGGCGGCGTCGGTCGACGGCACCACCGTGCCTACGGTCGACTTCGCGCACCTGGCGGAGACGGTGCGCGCGACGGACACGCACGCCGTCATCGTCGCGGGCGACATGCCGGGCGGGCGCGCACAGATCCAGGACCTGGGCTGGCAGCTCGAGAACTCGAACATCGAGCTGATCCTCGTGTCGCAGCTCACCGACGTGGCTGGTCCCCGCATCCACATGCGCCCCGTCGAGGGCCTGCCGATGCTCCACGTCGACCTGCCCCAGTACGCGGGCGTCAACCACACCATCAAGCGCGGCATCGACCTCGTGCTCGCCGGGTTCGCGTTCCTGCTGCTCTCCCCGGTGCTGGCGCTCGTCGCCCTCGCGGTCCGGCTCGACTCCCCCGGGCCCGTGCTGTTCCGACAGGAACGGATCGGCCTCGCCGGCGAGCGGTTCACCATGTTCAAGTTCCGCAGCATGGTCACGGACGCCGAGAGGCGCCTCGCCGAGCTGCAGCGCCGGAACGAGGGCGCGGGCCTGCTGTTCAAGATGAAGGACGACCCGCGGATCACCCGGGTCGGCGCCTTCATCCGCCGGTACTCCCTGGACGAGCTGCCGCAGCTCTTCAACGTGCTGAACGGCACCATGAGTCTCATCGGCCCCCGCCCGCCCCTGCCGCGCGAGGTCGCGGCGTACGAGGGCCGGGTGAACCGCCGCCTGCTCATCAAGCCGGGCATCACCGGGCTCTGGCAGGTCAGCGGCCGCTCGAACCTCTCCTGGGAGGAGAGCGTCAAGCTCGACCTCTACTACGTGGAGAACTGGTCGGTCACGACCGACTTCGTGATCCTGCTGAAGACGGTCCGCGCCGTGCTGAAGCGGGACGGGGCGTACTAGCGGATCCGTCCGGCTCGTCGAGCACCTCCCGGGTGCCGAACAGCGGGAACGCCGACGGCCGCAACCGATAGACGACCGCCGCCGCCAGCAGGCCGGCGAGAGCGATGCCGAGGGCGACCCAGCGGCCGAGCGGATGCCAGGCGAGCAGCGCGATGAGGGCCGCCGCCAGCAGCACGCCGACGGCGATGGCATCCCGGATCCGTGCCGGCATGATCGCTCCCTCGCGGCAGCCCGCGCCCGGTTCCACCCCGGCTCCCGAACCGCTGACGTACAGGGTCCCCCCGGCCTGCATCCCGCCTGCGCGACACGCCGCGGCTCGTTACCGGATCGCATCCTGGGGCGGCGTGTCGAACGCGGACGACCGCACAGCGGAAGGCTTCGCCCGCTCCGTGAACCCGAATGTGAGCGCAACGCAACCGATGCCCCGGCTTCCCGGGGCAGAGGGGCGCCCCGTCGAGACCATGTGCGTGGGCCGTGTCAAGCCCGTTCCGTCGTCACCGGACAACGCCGCCCCCCTTCGATAACCTTCGACCCAACTCCCCTCCCCCGGCTGCACGTCAAGGAACCCGATGTCGCCCGCCTCCATCGCTCCCCTCCGCGTCGGCCTCGTCGACGACCACGAGGTCATCGCGACCGCCGTCCGTGCCGCGCTGCGGTCCACCCGCGAGCTCGAGCTCGTGGCCTCCGCGCCCACCGTCGACGGCCTGTTCGCCCGCGCCGCCGGCCGCCTGCACCTGGTCGTGCTCGACCTTCGCCTCGCCGACGGATCGTCGCCGGCGAACAACGTCGAGCGCCTCACCGCGGCGGGCTGCAACGTGATCGCCTTCACGAGCGGCGAGAGCCCCTACCTGCTCCGTGCGGTGGCGCGAACGCCGGTGCTCGGCATCGTGCGTAAGAGCGAGCCCCTCGCCGCGCTCACGAGCGCCCTGCTCCGCGCCGCGTACGGCCAGCCGGTGATGACCGCGGAGTGGGCGTCGACGGTGGAGAACGACCCGCTCATCTCGGACGCGAAGCTGAGCAGGCAGGAGCAGCGGATGCTCGCCCTCTTCGCGAACGGCAACACCGCGCAGACGGTCGCCGAGGAGGCGGGCATCGCGGTGTCCACCATCGAGGACTACGTGCGGCGGATCCGCGCCAAGTACGCGCGCGCCGGGCGGCCCGCCATGACCAAGGTGGACCTGTACAAGCGGGCGGTCGAGGACGGGTTCCTGCCGGCACCGAACGAGCCTTGACCGAGGCGGCGGCGGAGCCGGCCGACGTCCCGCCCGCATCCGCGGCCCTGCCGCGGCAGCTCGGCGTGCTCCGCCGGCTCGCCGACCGCACCGGCGAGGAGCGGGTGCTGCGGGTGACGGCGTTCGGCGTCCTCCCGGCCGCGCTCGTGTTCGGACTGCTCGCGGTGCCCGACCTGCGGGCACAGGCCGACGACTACCCCATGTGGTGGACCGCCGCTGTGCTCTCCGGCGTGCTCGTGGCTCCGATGGTGATGGGGGCCCTCGCCATCGTCGCGCCCATCCGCTCGCTCAAGGCCCTCGCGGCGGCGGCCGCGGCGACGGCGCTCATCGCGCAGGCGACTCTGCCGCTCGTCAAGGACGGGGCGCTGGTGCCGAACAACGGGGCGCCCTGGATCGACGACTTCATCTCCCTGGGCGCCATCGTGTCCGTGCTCGCCGTGCGGCCCGCGTGGGCGGCTCTGATCGCCTTCTCGGCCGGGTGCCTCACCGTCGTCGACCGGTGGGCCGTCACCCCCGGCCATGAGCTGCTGCCGGGGGTGCAGAACGGCCTCTACGTCTTCCTCTTCTGCATCACGTTCATCGCCCTCGTCGTGATGACGCTGCAGCGGGTGCGGGAGGCCGACCTCGCCGAGGCCGCCGCGATGGAGGCGGCGACGGACGCGGCGGTGGAGGCCGCTCGGGAGCGCGAGCGCGGGCGCATCAACGCCCTCGTGCACGACCGGGTGCTGGCGACCCTGCTCGCGGCCGCGCGCCCGGTCCCCGGCAGCGAGTCCCTGCGGCAGGCGGACGCGGCCCGCGCGCTCGAAGGCCTGCACGCGCTGCTGGAGAACGGCGGCGAGGCCGACGAGACGGTCGACGGCGAGGCCTTCGCCTGGGCGCTCCAGGCCACGACGACGGAGCTCGCACCGGAGGCCGTGTTCGGGTACGAGGTGCACAGCCGGCTGGCGATCCCCAGCACCGCGGTCGAGGCGCTGACCGCGGCCACCGAGGAGGCGCTCCGCAACTCCCTCCTGCACGCCGAGGCGATGAACCGCACCGTGCACGTGCACGTCGGCGAGGACGGGGTGCAGGTGGACGTGCTCGACGACGGCCTCGGGTTCGATCCGAGCCGCGTGCCCCCCGCGCGCCTCGGCATCGCCGAGAGCATCCGCGGCCGGATGGAGGCGTTGCCCGGCGGGGCGGCGATCGTCGTCTCGACGCCCGGGGTGGGTACGCGGGTCCAGCTGCGGTACCGCCCGGAGGACCGCGGATGAACGACACCTGGCACCTGCCCGGCGGCCTCACCGGGCGCCTGCT
The DNA here is from genome assembly GCA_025936735.1 of Amnibacterium sp. Taxonomy (GTDB): domain Bacteria; phylum Actinomycetota; class Actinomycetes; order Actinomycetales; family Microbacteriaceae; genus Amnibacterium. Next base: position 1,416 of record JAICSU010000188.1, on the reverse strand, counting down.
GCGGTCGCTGCTCGGCGGCCGGGTGGCCTACTTCGCGCTGTTCGTGCTCGTCCACTCGGTGCTCGCGTTCACGACCGCGGGGATGACGTGGTTCGACGTGCTGGAGCTCGTGCTGATCTGCGCCCCGCAGGGCGTGCTCGCCCTGCACCGCAGGATGAGCACCGGCGTGCTGATCGTCTCGGCGGCCGGCCTCGTGCTCGCGGCCGCCCTCGGCATCTACTCCCTGCCGAGCGACGGACGGTGGCCCGGCTACGAGGCGTGGCAGCTCGGCGCGATCACGATCAGCCTCTTCGGGTTCGCGCTGATCCGCCGCTACCTCGCGGCATGGCTGGTGCTGCTCGGGGTGGCGGGCATCGCGGTCGGCTGGGCGGCCTCGACGAACCAGGGCTGGGCATACGGCGCCGGGCTCGTCGACCGTCACTTCGGCACACTGCTCGTCGGCACGCTCTTCGCGTGGAGCCTGGCCCGCTCGAGCGCGACCTTCGAGGTGTACCGCGCCCTCGAGCGGCGGACGCGGGCGCTCGAGCGGGCCGCGAGCGCCCGAGCGAGCGCGCGGCGCAGCGCGGCGGAGTCCGTGCTCGAGCAGGCGGGCCCGATGCTCCGTGCGATCGCGGACGGCCGTCCCCTCAGCGAGACCGACCGGCGTGAGCTGCTCGTGCTCGAGGGCGCCCTGCGCGACCAGATCCGTGCCCCGCACGTCGCCGTCGGGCCGCTGCGGGATGCGATCGCCGACGCTCGCCGTCGGGGGGTGAACGTGCTCCTGCTGGACGAGACCGGCCCCGACGTCGACGCGCGCACACGGGCCGAGGCCGCCACCTGGCTCGCGGAACGGGTCGCGTCGGCGCGGACCGAGCGGTTCGTCGGCCGCCTGCGGAGCAGCGACGGGGCCGTCTCCGTGACCGCCGTCGACGGCGCCACGAGCGACTGGGCGACGTTCGAGCGGTCCGGCCGCCGGACGGAATCGGCGCACTCCTCAGCAGTGTCATAGGCAGCACCCAGAGAGCATCCACTCGGGAATGTTTTCCTAGGGGACATGATCCTCCTGGTGACGGCCGTCGTGCTCACAGCGCTCGCGCTGTGGACGCTCTGCGCCATCGGAGTGGCCCTGCTCACCGGCGGGATGATCCACGAACGCGACGAGCACGACCGCCCCTTCGGCGGCGGCCGGTACAGCGAGCGCGCGGCGCGTCGCCACGCCTTCAACTAGGACGTCGGGCAGGCCTGGGGCGGTAGCAGCCCCAACGACGGCGATCCGACGAGACGACGGCGGAATCCGGCGGGGATCTCCGTCATCCGGCCGGATCGCCGTCGTTCCGTCGACGTGCGCTGAGCCGCCTACTTCGACTTCACGTGCAGCACGACAGGGCCGACGTCGGTCGTGCCGCCGTCGCGCAGGGTGAAGGTGCCGACGGGCGG
>JAICSU010000195.1 GCA_025936735.1 Amnibacterium sp. | reverse complement strand
GTCAGCTGCACCTGCGTCTCGGCGTCCCGGAAGCCGAGCCGCCGGTAGAGGGCGACCGCCGGCCCGTCGGGATCCGCGACGAGCACCAGCCCGGTGCAGCCCCATCTCTCGCCGGCCAGGGCTGCGGCGGCGCGCAGGAGCCGCGTGGCGGCGCCCCGGCGCCGATACGCCGTGAGCGTGCCGACGTTCTGGTAGCGCGCGATCGCGCCCGGGGTGGGCAGCACGCCGAGGGCCGAGACGATGCGCCCGTCGACCCGCACGCCCAGCCATGCGGCGAGGCCGCGCGCCACCGCCTCGCGCTCGGCGTCGATCCGGCGCCGGACGAACGCCGCATGACCGGTCTCGCCGGCGCCGAGCTCGAGCTCGATCGCCTCGACGTCGGCCCAGGCCCCGTCCCCCGCCACCTCCTCGACACCGGGGTCGGAGCGAGCGACGGCGGCCGCGGGAGCGCGGAGCACCGTGGACCGTTCGACCTCGAAACCCGCCGCGTGCCATGCGGGCTCGTCGACGGCCGGGTCCGCGTCGTCGACGCCGACGGTCGCGAAGCCGAGGTCGGGGAACGCCCCCCGGTGCCGCCGCGCCCACCGCTCGGGGTCGGCGAGGGCGGCGCCCCCGTCGGCGAGCAGGAAGTTGCCCCACCGGAACGCGGGGTTGGCCGGCGTGCGGATCACCCGGAAGCCGTCCGCGCGCTCGACCGTGCCGCCCTCGGCGACACGGGCGGCGAGGTCCGTCGCGAACGCGATCGAGCCGGTCACGGCAGGAGGTGCGGGGCGACGGATCTCAGCAGGTCGTATCCGACGAAGCTCACGAAGTCGAGCAGGAAGTGGGCCACGACGAGCGGCGCGACCCGACCGAACCGGCGGTAGACCAGGCCGAACACCATCCCCATCACGGCGTTGCCGATGAAGCCGCCGAAGCCCTGGTACAGGTGGTACGAGCCGCGCAGCAGGGCGCTCGCGACGAGCACCGCCCAGGGCTTCCAGCGGAGGTCGTCGAGGCGGGTGAAGAGGAAGCCGACGACGATGACCTCCTCCTGGAGCGCCGCCCGCAGGGCCGAGAGGACGAGCACGGGGATCGCGTACCAGTGGGGGTCGAGCCCCGATGCGGCGACCTTCAGGTCGAGGCCGAGGTGCACCGCCGCGAGGTAGAGCCCGAGCCCGGGGACGCCGATCGCGAGGGCGAGCAGCACGCCGCCGCCGAGGTCGGCAGCCGGCCGCCGGCCGTCCAGCCCGATGCGCCGGAGCGCCGGCACGCCGGGCGCGGCGAGCAGGTAGAGCGCGAGCAGGACCGGGACGAGGTCGAAGCCGATCCCGAGCAGCTGGTAGATCAGGTCGAAGACGGCCCGGTCGTTCAGCCTGGGGTTCAGGGTCGTCGACTGTGCGTTGAGCGGTCCGCGGCTGAGCGCGTCCGCGAGCTGGACGACCGCGTACACGGCCGACGCGCCGAGGGACACGCCGAGCACGAGCAGCAGCTCGACGCCCGGACGGACCCGGCGGACCGGCTCGGCGGGGGAGGCGGTGCCCGGCGCCGTGGGCTCCTCGAGGCGGCTCACGACGCGCCCCGCGGGACGGCCGCGGGGGCTCCGGGAGCGTCCGAGGAGCCTCCGCAGCGTCTCCGCCGCGGGGCTCGATCATTGCGTTGGACCGATCGAAGACGCAACGTTCTTGCCCCCGGCTGCACATCCTCGGCGAAGACGGTTTCCGGCATATAACGAAAACCCCCCTCGTTTTGGTCCGGGCGAATGCGATCCTTACGCTACCTTCGAGTTCTCCGGAGTCGACGTCGATCAGGTCCTTGGCCGTTCGGCGCGCCGACGGGAGGCCGTTTCCACAGCAGCGCGGTGCATCGGGACCGCACGTTTTCCGGAAGGGATGCAGCGATGTCGCTCAGCCAGCCGGACGAGGCGGAGGTCGTCGAGTTCCAGGACGGGCTCGCCGGTCCCGGGCTCGACGTGCAGGAGCCGAAGTCCGAGGACGCCGCCGCGATCAAGGGCCGGTCGCTCTCGGCCATCGCCTGGCGTCGCCTGCGCCGCGACAAGCTCGCCCTCGCCGGTGCGGTCGTCATCGTGCTGATGATCCTCGCCGCCGTGTTCGCGGGGCCGCTGATGGCCCTCTACGGCCAGGACTACACGCAGTCGAACAACACCGGCCCGAAGAGCCTTCTCGATCCGCTCGACGCGATGCCGCTCGGCTCGTTCGGCGGGATCAGCGCGACCCACTGGCTCGGGGTCACCCCGGTGACGGGGCAGGACATCCTCGCGCTGCTGATCTACGGGGCGCGCACGTCGCTCATCATCGCGGGGGCGGCCACCGCGCTCTCCCTGATCCTGGGCGTCTCGCTCGGCCTGATCGCCGGCTACTTCCGGGGGTGGCTCGACAACCTGATCTCCCGCACCATGGACGTCCTGCTGTCGTTCCCGGTGCTGCTGCTGTCGATCTCGCTGATCACCGTGGTGAGCTTCATCAGCAACACGGAGGTCGTGCGGTTCCTCGTCATCATCTTCGTGCTGGGCTTCTTCGGCTGGCCCTACATCGGCCGCATCGTGCGCGGCCAGGTGCTGTCCCTGCGCGAGAAGGAGTTCGTGGAGGCGGCGCGCTCGCTCGGTGCGAGCAACCTGCGGATCATGTCGCGGGAGCTGGCGCCGAACCTCGTCGGGCCGATCCTCGTGTACACGACCCTCACGATCCCGAACAACATCCTCGGTGAGGCCGGCCTCTCGTACCTCGGCATCGGCGTCACGCCACCGACCTCGTCGTGGGGGCAGATGATCTCCGACGCGGCGAACTACGTGCAGGTCGACCCGACCTACCTGTTCCTCCCCGGCCTCGCCCTCTTCATCGCGGTGCTCGCCTTCAACCTGTTCGGCGACGGACTGCGCGACGCCCTCGACCCGAAGTCCACCCGATGACCGGGTCACGACGTGCGGAGAGGCGGTGGCGCGCGAGCGTCCCCGCCGATCCGCCCGGCCTTCAACGGCCGAACCCTCGCAGCGGACCCGCTGCACTCACAGCACAGACGAGAGGAATCCTTTCTCGATGAGGTACAAGCGAAGGGCGGCCGCCACGCTGACCGTCCTCACGGCGGGAGCGCTCCTGCTGGCCGGCTGCTCCGGCGGCGGCGGCAGCACCAACACCAAGAGCAGCGGCGGGACGACGGCGCAGCCGGCGTTCAACGCGGCCGTCACGGGCATCGTGAACCCGTCCACCAAGAAGGGCGGCACCCTGAAGCTGCTCGCCGCGTCGGACTGCGACTCGTGGGACCCGGCCCGCACGTACTACGGCTTCTGCTGGAACATGCAGCGGCTGTTCACGCGCACGCTGGTCGGCTACACGCAGGTCAACAACTCCGGCCCGTTCAAGCTGGGGCCTGACCTCGCGACGGGGCTCGGTCAGCACAGCGCCGACAACAAGACGTGGACCTACACGCTGCAGTCGGGACTCAAGTACTCCGACGGCACGACCATCACGCCGGCCGACATCAAGTACGAGATGGGCCGCATCTTCGCGACGGACGTCATCAACGGCGGCCCGACGTTCTACTACACCGGCATCCTCAACGTGCCGTCCTCCTACAAGGGCGTGTACAAGAGCGGTGAGCTGCCCGACTCGGCGGTCTCCATCTCCGGTCAGAGCATCACGTTCCACCTGAAGAAGCCGTTCGCCGACTTCGACTACCTGATGGCCCTGCCGACCGCGGCGCCCGTTCCCGACAAGAAGGAGAACGGCAGCGCGTACACCGGCGCGACCTACACGAAGAACCCGATCTCGTCCGGCCCGTTCGTCTTCACGAACTACACGCCGAACAAGTCGGTCACCTTCACGCGCAACAAGTACTGGCAGCAGAGCACGGACAAGATCCGCAAGCCGCTCGTGAACGAGGTCGACTTCACCGTCGACAGCGACCCGAACGACATCGACGCCAAGCTGAAGGCCGGCACGGCCGACGCCAAGGCGGACAACGTCATCGGCACGACGCTGCAGGCGCAGGTGCTCTCGAACCCGAAGCTGAAGGCGTACGCGGACGACGGTGCGGGCGACTCGCTCGACTACCTGACGATCCCCTCCTCGGTGATCCCGAACGTGCACTGCCGCAGGGCGATCTTCTACGCGACCAACAAGGCCGGTCTGCTCTCGGTCCGCGGCGGCGCCGCGGCCGGCGAGATCTCCGGTTCCTTCACCCCTCCGGGCATCCCGGGTCACCAGTCGACGGCGGACTACAACCCGTACCCGGTCGGTGCCGACAACACGGGTGACGTCGCGAAGGCCAAGTCGGAGCTGCAGGCGTGCGGGAAGCCGAACGGCTTCACGACCAACTTCGCCTACTCGACTCCGAGCGAGACCGGACCGAAGCTGTACCAGACGGAGAAGGCGGCCCTGGCCCGCGTCGGCATCACGCTGAACGTGAAGACCGCGGCGGCGTCCAGCTACTACAGCACGTTCGTCGGCTCGCCGGCCAACGTGAAGTCGCAGCAGCTCGGCATCATCAGCGCAGGCTGGGGTGCGGACTTCCCGACGGACTACGGCTTCTACAACAACATCGTCAACGGTGGTGCGATCCTGCCGACCGGTAACAGCAACTACGGCAGCATCAACGACCCGACGATCAACTCGATCCTCGACAACACCGGTGTCAAGGTCGATGACGCGCTCGGTCAGAAGCTGAACCACCAGCTGATGAACATCGCGGGTGACCTGCCCTACATCTGGGGCAAGTACCTGTACTACCGCAACCCGCGGATGACGAACGTGACGGCGAACTTCGCCCTCGCCTTCGGGATCTACGACTTCGTCAACATCGGGGTCGAGTGACAGCGGTGAGCTAGTTCCGCATCCGTAGTCCGACTTTCGTTCAGGATGGATGCATCGGCGGTGGCCGGCCGGGCAGTGCGCCCGGTCGGCCACCGG
>JAICSU010000088.1 GCA_025936735.1 Amnibacterium sp. | reverse complement strand
GCGGATCGCGGGGACGACGGGGGCGAAGAGGCTGACGACCGGGGTGCCGACGGCGGCCGCGAGGTGCGCGGGCCCGGTGTTGCCGGAGACGACGACGCGGGCGCCGCGCAGGGTCGCGGCGAGCGCGGCGAGGTCGAGCCGGCCGCCGAGGTCGACGCCCGAGGTGCCCGCGACCGCCGCGGTCAGGGCCGCCTCGGCGGGCGCCCCGGTCACGAGCACCCGGTGGCCCGCCGCGGCGAGCGCGGCCACGACGCGGGCGTGGCTCTCGGCGGGGTAGGCGCGGGCGGGCACCGCGGCCCCCGGGTGCACGACGAGGTACGGGCCCTGCTCGGCGGCGTCCGCGTCGTCGGGGAGCGCGACGGCGAGCAGGCCGTCGTCGCCCTCCGGCAGCGCGAAGCCGGCGGCCTCCGCGATCCGGAGGGCCCGCACGGGTTCCGGCAGGTCCTCGGGGAGGGTCTCGCCGGGGATCAGGCGGACGTCGAGCAGGCCGCCCGCCGCGTCGACCGACGCCCCGGAGATCCGGGCGACGCCCGCGAGGCGGAGCAGCAGCGCCAGCGGGAGCGGTGACTGGTGGAAGGAGGTGAGGATCACCGCCTCCTCGACCCCTGCGGCGATCTCCGCGATCCGCCGGGCGAGGGCCGCGTCGACCGGCGCCGCGGAGCCGGTGATCCAGGGGGCGTCGACGACCTCGACGGCCGTCACCCCGGGGAGCAGGCGCGCCGCGCCGGCGCCCTGCGGGCCGGCGAGCAGCAGCACCTCCGCGTACGCGGCGACCGCCCGCACCGCGGGGCCCGACACGAGCACGTCGCCCATGCTGTCGAGGCGGGCGACGAGCACGCGGCGCGTCATGCGGCACCACCGGCGAGGGCGAGCTCGACCGCGGCGACGAGGTCGGGCGCCACCTCGGCGGCTGCGGTCACCTCGTCGGGCCGCGTGACGGGCGTCGGCACGAGGATGCCGCGGGCTCCGGCGGCCTCAGCGGCGGCGACGTCGGCACCGATGTCCCCGATCACGACGACGTCCGCGGGGGCGACGCCCAGCCGGCGGGCCGCCTCGAGCACGAGACCCGGGCGCGGCTTCCGGCAGTCGCAGCCGTCGCCGGGTGCGTGGGGGCACACGCACCAGGCGTCGAAGGCACCGAACACCGCATCCACCCGGGCGTTCACCGCGGCGACGCGATCCGCGTCGACGATTCCCCGGGCGATCCCCGACTGGTTCGACACCACGGCGGTCGGCAGGCCCGCCGCGCGGACCCGGGCGACCGCCTCGACGGCGCCCGGCATCGGGCTGACGGCAGCGGGGTCTCCGTTGTAGGGCACGTCGACGACGAGCGTCCCGTCGCGGTCGAAGAGCACCGCCGAGGGGCGGCGCACCCGGGGTTGAGGCGTGTCCACCCGTCATCTGTACCGGTGGCCGGGACGGAGAACCTGAACGGAAGCGCAAAGAACGTTGAAGAAGAGCCGACTCTCCGCTCTCCGTCGCTGCTGCGAGGATGTGGACATGGATCAGGGGATCGATGTGTCGTCGGGTCGGCCTGTCGCGCTCGCGCTGCGGGCGCTCAAGCTCGGTGACCTGCTCGTCGCCGTTCCGGCGCTGAAGGCGATGCGGCGGGCGCTGCCGGAGCACCGGCTGCTGCTCGCGACCTCCGGGTGGCTGGAGCCCCTCGTGCCGCTCGTGCCCGGCCTCGACGGCATCGTGCCGGCGAAGGGGCTGGACGCCCTGCTGCCGATCCCGCCGGGCGTCGTCGACGTCGCCGCCAACCTGCACGGCAACGGGCCTCAGTCGCGGGCCATCGTCGACGCGCTCCAGGCGCGCCGACCGATGCAGCACGCCCTGCCGGGGGAGCCGGGGCTGCCGTGGCAGGACGGCATCCTCGAGCGGGAGCGCTGGGTGCGGCTCACGGGAGCGTTCGGGATGCCCGGCGACGCCGACGACGTGGGGCTCGACCGGCCTACCGTCGGTTCGGCGGCCCCCGGCGCGGCGGTCGTGCACGTCGGCGCCTTCTACGGATCGCGCCAGTGGCCGGCGGCGCGGTTCGCGGCCGTCGCGCGCGCCCTCGCGGACGAGGGGCGCCGGGTGGTGTTCAGCGGCAGCGCGGCCGAGCGGCCCCGCGCCCTCGAGGTGGCCCGCCTCGGGGGCTTCGACGAGGAGTCGGTGCTGGCCGGCCGGATGGCGCTCGACGACTTCGCGGCGCTGATCGCCGACGCGGTGCTCGTCGTGACGGCCGACACCGGAGCCGCGCACCTGGCCTCCGCCTACCGGATCCCGTCGGTCGTCATCTTCGGCCCGGCGCCGCCGGAGGAGTGGGGGCCGCCCGCCTCCGGCCCGCACCGGGTGCTCACCCACGCGGAGCTGCGGGTCGGCGACGCGTTCGGCGCGGAGCCGGATCCCGCCCTCCTCGCCGTCACCGTCGACGAGGTCCTGGACGCGATCGCCACCCTCCCCCTCCGCTGAGGGGGTTGCCACTTCTGGCGGGCTTGACGCCGTCGAGGCCGCAAGAAGTGGCAACCGTCAGGGGTGAAGGAACCGGGTGAGGGCCGGGGCCAGGTCGCCCCGCGCGACCACCTCGATCCCGCCGAGCCCCTGCCAGCCGGCCGCCGCCTCGAGCACGGGCGCCAGTCGCTCCGCGACCGGGTCCGGATCCTCGCCGGGCTCCAGCCAGGCGGCCTGCACGAGCAGGACCCCGGCCTTCCGATCCGACTTCAGGTCCACGCGACCCGCCAGCCGGTCGTCGACGAGCACGGGGAGCACGTAGTAGCCGTGCACCCGGTCGGGCGCCGGGGTGTAGATCGAGATCCGGTAGTGGAAGCCGAACAGCCGCAGCAGCCGGTCGCGCTGCCACACCACGGGGTCGAACGGGGAGAGCACCGCGGCCGCGCGGATCCGTCTTGGCAGCACCGCGTCGATGTGCCGCCAGGCGGGCAGCGGACGGCTGCCCCGCCGCCAGCCGTCGACCTCGACCGGGATCAGCTCGCCCGACTCCTCGAGCTCCCGGACCGCCTGGGCGGTCTGGTCGGACCTCAGCCGGTGGTAGTCCGCGAGGTCGGCGAGCGCCGCGACCCCGTGCGCGACCGCGGCGCGGCGCACGAGCTCGCGGACCGCGTCGGCCTCGGGCACCGGCGCCGGCGGCTCGGAGTACACCTGCCGGGGGAGCGCGTACCTCCGCTCGAACCCCTTCCGGCCCGCCGTGACGAGGTCGCCCTGGGCGAAGAGCAGCTCGAGGGTGCGCTTCACGTCCGACCAGCCCCACCAGGGGCCGCTGCGCACGTTCGCCTCGTGGTCGACCTCGCTCGCCGCGAGCGGGCCCTCGGCCGCGATCAGGTCGGTGAGCAGCCGGACGAGCGGTGCGGACGGGGCGAGCCGGTCGGCGTACCGCTGCCGGTAGCGCTCCATCCGGAACGCGAAGAGACCGAGGTCCTCGCGCGGCAGGAACGCCGCCTCGTGAGCCCAGTACTCCAGGTAGGGCGACCGGGGCTCGAGCACGAGGCGGTCGAGCCGTCGCTTGTCGTACGGGCCCAGGCGGGCGAAGAGCGGCAGGTAGTGGCTGCGCTCGAACACGTTCACCGAGTCGATCTGCAGCACCTTCAGCCGGGCGAGCCCGGCCGCGACGCGGGCGGGGCCGGCCGTCGCCGGCCGCGGTCCGGCGAAGCCCTGCGCCGCGAGCGCCATGCGGCGCGCCTCGCGCAGGGTCAGCCGGTCCGCCATACCGCGACCGTAACGAAGGGCGCGGACGTCCGGCGGGGATCGGCCCGCTCCCTAGACTCTGCCCGTGCCGCCTCAGGATGGAGCGAACTTGGCTGACCCCGTCGACTCGGCGCTCGCCGAGAGCCCCGACGCCGTGCGCGCCGTGACCGCCGAGACGCTGCCCGCATCGCCCGTGCCGTCGCTCGAGCGGATCCGGGACGCGGCCCGCGTGCTGCACGGCGTCGCCGCCCTCACCCCGATGGAGAGCTCGCGCTACCTGTCGGAGATGGTGGGCGTGCCCGTCCACCTGAAGTGCGAGAACCTGCAGCGCACCGGCTCCTACAAGATCCGCGGGGCCTACAACCGGCTCTCCCGCCTCACGCCGGAGGAGCGGGCTCGGGGCGTCGTGGCCGCCTCCGCCGGCAACCACGCGCAGGGCGTCGCCTTCGCCGCCCGTGCGCTCGGGATCGCCGCGACGATCTTCATGCCCATCGGGGTGCCGCTGCCGAAGCTCGCGGCCACGCGGGACTACGGGGCGCGTGTCGAGCTGTTCGGGCACGTGGTCGACGAGACCTTCGCCGCCGCCGCGGACTTCGCCGCCCGCACCGGTGCCGTGCTGATCCCCCCGTTCGACCATCCCGACGTGATCGCCGGTCAGGGCACGCTGGGGCTCGAGATCCTCGACGCCGTGCCCGACGTCGACACGATCGTGGTGCCGGTCGGGGGCGGCGGCCTGATCTCCGGCATCGCCGCCGCCGTCGCGCAGGCCGCGGCGGGCCCGGTGCACGTCGTCGGGGTGCAGGCGGAGAACGCCGCGCCCTTCCCGCCGTCGCTCGCCGCCGGCGCCGTGCAGACGATCCGCACCTCGCCGACGATCGCGGACGGCATCGCCGTGGCGACGCCGGGCCGCATCACGTTCGAGGTCGTCTCGTCCCTCGTCGACGAGGTCGTCACCGTCACCGACGACGAGACCGCGAGCGCCCTTCTCGTCCTGCTCGAGCGGGCGAAGCTCGTGGTCGAGCCGGCCGGCGCCGTGGGCGTCGCCGCGCTGCTGTCGGGCAGGCTGAAGCCCGCCGGGAAGACCGTCGCGGTGCTCTCCGGCGGCAACATCGACCCGCTGATGATGGAACGGGTGATCAGCCGCGGGCTGGTCGCATCCGACCGCTACCTGACGCTGCGGATCGGGCTGCCGGACCGGCCGGGGCAGCTCGCGGTGATCTCCGCGCTCATCGCCGAGGTGAACGCGAACGTGGTCGAGGTGCTGCACACCCGGCACGGCAGCGGCATGCCGATCGGCGAGGTGCAGATCGACATCAGCGTGGAGACCCGCGGGCCCGCCCATCGCGACCAGGTGATCGCGCGGCTCGAGGCGTCCGGCTACGCGCCCCGCGTCATCGTCGTCTAGCGCTCACGCCGAGTACGGCTCGACGCGCTCGATCTTCACCGTGATCGCGCGGCCGTTCGGCGCCGTGTAGGTGACCGTGTCGCCGACCGACGCGCCCGTGATCGCGTGGCCGAGGGGGCTCGCCTCGCTGTAGACGTCGAGGTCGGAGTCGCCCGCGATCTCGCGGTTGCCGAGCAGGAAGGTGCTCTCGGAGCCGGCGATCGTCGCCGTCACGACCATGCCGGGAGCGACGTGCCCGTCGGACGGCTGCGCGCTGCCGACCTCGGCGGAGCGGAGCAGCTGCGTGAGCTGGCGGATGCGGGCCTCGATCTTGCCCTGCTCCTCCTTGGCGGCGTGGTAGCCGCCGTTCTCGCGGAGGTCGCCCTCCTCGCGGGCCTGCTCGATCTTCTTCGCGATCTCGGTTCGGCCCGGCCCCGACAGCTCCTCGAGCTCGGCGGACAGCCGGTCGTAGGCCTCCTGGGTGAGCCAGGTGACGGCGCTTTCCTGTGACATGAGGGGACCTCGTGATTCGTGGGACGTCTCCGCGCGGGACCTGGGCTGCGCGCGACGCCCCGCGGATCCGCTCGTGCAAGGACCGCGCCGGCCTCGTGTCGCAGGGATCCCCGCGGTGGAAGAAGCGATGTTAGGCGCGGCGGCAGGACTGAATCAAGCCTGTCTCGGCTCTGCGGGTGGTCAGCACGGTCGTCGTGCCCGACCGCGCGGGCGCGCCGGTGACGGGCACGCGGACCTCGACGAGGCCGAGCACGCTGCCGTCCGCATCCTGCGCCTCGATGGCGCAGACGAGGGGGACGGACGCCTCCCCGGTCACCTCCCAGCCGATCGTGACGGTGCTGTCGCTCGTGATCGTGTACCCGATGGTCTGCAGATCGGTCGCGTCCGCGGCTCCGCCGACCCCCGTCACGACGGCCCAGATCACGGCCGCGAGCACCAGCGCCGCGGCCGCGGCGACCGCGGCGAGGCGCCCCCGCCGCACGCCCCTGGGCGTGCGGCCGTAGCGGTCCTCGAGCCGGGCGCCCGGGGTCGGGGCAGCGGTCACGGGGGGCTCCTGACAGTAGGATCGGAGGCGTCCGGGCCATTCTCCCCCGGCGGAAGGACGGGCCGGATGCGGGCGACGTTCGCGATCGCGACGCCCTCGCCCACCCCGAGCTTCAACCCGGACGTGGTGACGCCGGGCGTGATCGGCTTCCTCACCATCCTCGGGATCACCGTCGTGGTGGTGCTGCTCATCGTCGACATGACCCGCCGGATCCGCCGAGTCCGCTACCGCGGCGAGGCGATGGAGCGCGCGGCCGCGTCCGAGCGGGACGAGCCGCCCGCCCGCTGAGGGCGTTCAGCCCGCGACGGGGTGCAGCGCGATGATCAGCGTGGCGGTCCAGTGGCAGAGGAACGCGAGCACCGTGCAGGTGTGGAAGATCTCGTGGAAGCCGAACCGTCCCGGGACGGGGTTGGGACGCTTCAGCGCGTAGGCGATCGCGCCGGCCGTGTAGAGCAGGCCGCCGATGACGAAGAGAAGCATCATCGGGGTGTTCGCGGCGAAGAGGGCCCCGATGTCCATGATCGCCGCCCAGCCGAGGCCGAGGTAGATCACCACGTACAGCCAGCGCGGCGCGCCGATCCAGAACACCCGGAAGCCGATGCCGAGCACGGCGACGCCCCACACGACGGACAGCAGAGTGATGCCGGGCCCGGGCGGCAGCGCGAGCAGCGACATCGGCGTGTAGGTCCCGGCGATGAGCAGGAAGATGTTCGCGTGGTCGATCCGCCGGAACGTCGCCTTCACCTTCGGGGACCAGTCGATGCGGTGGTACAGCGCGGAGTTGCCGAACAGCAGCACTGAGCTGACCGCGAAGACGGCGCTCGCCCACTTCGCCTCGACGCCGTTCGCGAGCACCACGAGCACGATCCCGGCGACGACCGTCACGGGCGTCGTGCCGGCGTGGATCCACCCCCGCCACGTCGGCTTCGGCTCGACGTGGACCGCCTGCTCCGCCTCGTCGACGAGCGGGAGGTGGGGGAGCTCCTCGGCGGGCGCGGTGGGGCCGCTCGCCGCGTGGCCCCGGCCGTCGGTCGGGGGAGGAGCGGGCTCGCGCATCCTCCGCAGGGTAGTCGCCGCGGCCCCGCGACCACGAGGAGGCGAGGGCTACCGTGGAGGCGTGCAGACGCCGGATCAGCGAGCGCGCGGACCGGCCTATCGGCTCTACGGTCGCCGGCTGCGGCGCACGCTCGAGCAGGGGCCGCTGCCGAGGCACATCGCGATGATCCTCGACGGCAACCGCCGCTGGGCGCGGCAGGCGGGCCTCGAGTCGGCGGCCCACGGCCATCGCGCGGGGGCGGCGAAGATCGTCGAGTTCGCCGAGTGGGTCGACGACCTGAAGATCCCCGTCATCACGCTCTACCTCCTGTCCACCGACAACCTCACGGGCCGCATGAGCGACGAGCTCGACGCGCTCTTCGGCATCATCGGCGACCTCGCCACCGCGCTTTCGGAGCGCTGGCGCGTCCAGCACGTCGGCACCGCGACCGGCCTGCCGGAGCCGCTGCTCCGGGCCCTCGCCGCCGCGGAGGAGCGCGGCCGGGACCGCGACGGCCTGCACATCAACCTCGCCGTCGGCTACGGCGGCCGCACCGAGATCGCGCACGCGATGCGGAGCATCGTCGCGGCCCACCAGGCGGAGGGCGGCAGCCTCGACGACCTCGCCGACCTGCTCACGCCGGAGATGATCGGCAAGCACCTGTACACCAGCGGGCAGCCCGATCCGGACCTCGTGATCCGCACGTCGGGGGAGCAGCGCCTCTCCGACTTCATGCTCTGGCAGAGCGCGCACAGCGAGTTCTACTTCGTCGAGGCGCTCGGACCCGACCTGCGCGAGGTCGACTTCCTCCGGGCCCTCCGCGCGTACGCGCAGCGCCACCGCCGGTACGGCACCTGACCGGTACGCTGACCGCCCGATGGACCGTCTCGACGACTACCTGGCCGGCTTCGCCGAGGAGCCCGGCTACCTCGACTTCGCGGCGTTCGGGCCGCTGTCCGCGGCCGTGCTCGCGGAGGACGCCGCGCAGCGCGAGGCCCTCACCCGGATGCGCTGGGGGGCCCTCGAGCGGGCACGCACGAACGCCGACCGGCTCCGTGCCGCCGCTTCGGCCGTGACCGGGTTCCGCGACGACCAGATCGCGTTCCAGCCCTCGACCACGCAGGGGCTGATGCAGGCCGTCTTCGCGGTCACGGGCGGGATCCTCGTCTCGCCCGGGGAGTTCCCGAGCCTGCCCACCGCGGCGGTCAGGGCGTCGGAGGCGCTCCACGCGACCGCCCCGATCTGGCTCGAGACCGACCACGGCCGCGTGACGCCGGGGCTCATCCGGGATCAGCTGACCAGCACGACGACCGCCGTCGCCGTCTCCGCCGTCGACGCCCGCACCGGTTTCGTCGCCGACCTCGAGGGCATCCGCCAGGTGATCGCCGACCGCCTGCTCATCGTCGACGCGGTGCAGGCGCTCGGCGCCGTGGACCTGCCGTGGACGGCGGCGGACGTGATCGCCTGCGGCGGCCAGAAGTGGCTGCGGGCCGGCGCCGGAACCGGGTTCCTCGCGGTGTCCGACCGGGCGGCGAACCGGCTCACCCCCGTGCTCTCCGGCCCGGGCGGCTTCCCGGACGGCCTGGTCTGGGACGCGGTGCCCGAGCCCGCGGAGGGCGCGGCGGGGCTGCAGCTCGGCCTGATCGACCACGGCGCCGCGGCCCGGCTCGCCGCGGCGCTCGAGGAGGTCGCGGAGGCCGGGATCGCCGCGATCGCGGGCCGCATCGCCGGCCACGTCTCCCGCATCATCGCGCTCGCCGACGAGGTCGCGGCTCCCGTCGTCTCGCCGCGCACCCCCGCGGAGCGCGCCGGGATCGTCGTCCTCGAGCCGCGGCCCGACCAGCTCACCGCCCTCACCGCCGCGCTGTTCAACCACGGCGTGTCCGTCACGATCCGCGGCGGCGCCGTGCGGATCGCACCGCATGCCGGCACCACGGAGGAGACCCTCGGCCTGCTCCGCTCCGCCCTGCTCGCCTACGCCACCGCCCTGCGCCCCGTCGGGCGGTAGCCACCGGGCCGCTTCGGGCACGACGGGCGTCCGATGACGCCCATCCGTGCCCGGAACGGCCCGCCGCGTGACGCGGAGTGGGGGCAGCGCGGCGCTCCCGCGGCGTCGGGGCGGTGAAGTACGGTGTGCCCCATCGGGTACCTCACCCGGTCCGGGACGTGCCCAGCGGCCCGACATCAGGAGGCGCGCGGCACGTCGCGGCAACGCGAGATCCCACCGGAAGACCGGTGGGTGGGAGGCCACGTGCCCGAAGCAGTGCCGTCCGAGTCCCTGCGGCGCCCCGAGGAGGTGGCGACGCAGCAGCGCACGTTCGTGCTCGACACGTCGGTGCTCCTGTCGGATCCGAAGGCCCCGTTCCGCTTCGCGGAGCACGCCGTCGTGCTCCCGGTGGTGGTCGTCTCGGAGCTGGAGAGCAAACGCGACGACCCCGAGATCGGGTACTTCGCCCGTCAGGCGCTCCGCAACCTCGACGAGCTGCGCGTGCAGCACGAACGGCTCGACTTCCCCGTGCCGGTGGGCGACGGCGGCTCGCTCCGGGTCGAGCTGAACCATTCGAACCTCAGCGTGCTGCCGAACGGCCTGCAGCTCGGCGGGAACGACGCCCGCATCCTCGCCGTCGCGCAGAACCTCGCCAACGACGGCCTGAACGTCACGGTCGTGTCGAAGGACCTGCCGATGCGGGTGAAGGCCGCCTCGATCGGCCTGACCGCCGAGGAGTACCGCGCGGAGCTGGCCGTCGACACGGGCTACACGGGTGTCGCCGAGGTCGCGCTCGGCTCCGACGCGATGAACCGGCTCTACGAGCAGCACCGCCTGCCCATGGCCGAGGTGGACGGGCTGCCCGTGAACACCGGCGTCGTGCTCACCTGCGATCGCGGCTCGGCGCTCGGCCGCGTCGTGCGCCCGGGCGAGGTACGCCTCGTCCGCGGCGACCGCGACGTGTTCGGCCTGCACGGGCGCAGCGCGGAGCAGCGCCTCGCCATCGACCTCCTGCTCGATCCCGAGGTCGGCATCGTCTCCCTCGGCGGGCGCGCCGGCACCGGCAAGAGCGCGCTCGCGCTGTGCGCCGGCCTCGAGGCGGTGCTCGAGCGGCAGCAGCACCGCAAGATCATGGTCTTCCGGCCGCTCTACGCGGTCGGCGGCCAGGAGCTCGGCTTCCTGCCCGGCGACGCCGCGGAGAAGATGAACCCGTGGGGCCAGGCGGTCTTCGACACGCTCGGAGCCGTCGTCTCGCAGAACGTGATCGACGAGGTCG
>JAICSU010000035.1 GCA_025936735.1 Amnibacterium sp. | reverse complement strand
GGCCCCGAGGATGAGCAGAGTCGCTTTGGTCACAGCCCGGAGCCTAGGAACCCGGCCTGGGCGGGCGGTGCTGTTTCCCCTCGATCTCGCCGCCGGGGTACGACCCGGGGGACCTTCGGGGTACGGAACGGCCCCTTCTGCCGGTATACCGACCGGTCTGTGTCGCTCGGAGTGGGGTCTGGAGTCCCCCTCGACGCCGGCGTAGCGTCCTTGCTGTCCGAACGAACCGGCCGGACCGAACGAGTACGAGGGACCATGTCGATCACCGTTTCCGCCGCTCCCCGCGGCGCAGGCGTCCCGACCCGCGGTGAGCGGATCGGCAGCCTGGCGATGACCGGCGCACTGCTCCTGCTCTGCTCGACGGGTCTGGCCGTCACGTCCATCCAGGCGCACCCCCATGCGCCACGCACGACCGCGGCCGTCCCCATCGACCGCTGAGCACCACCTCGGGATCCCCGGGGCCGGCAGCACCCGCAGCCCGCCTCCCCGAGACCGGCGAACGCCGGGTGATCGTCTCCTCCCGATCATCCGGCGCCGCCGCTCCCCCGCAGCGCTCGGTGCGGCCGACAGAATGAGGCCGTGACCTCCCGCGGCGGATCGGCCGTCGCGCTCGCCCGCAGCGCCCACCTCGGCCCGACCGTCGTCGTGACCGCCGTCACCCTCGGCCTCGGCGTCGCGGTCGGCGCGGACGCGTGGCGGATCGCGCTGCTGACCCTCGCGATGCTGCTCGGCCAGCTGTCGGTCGGCTGGTCCAACGACTGGCTCGACGCCGGGGCCGACCGCGCCGCGCACCGCACCGACAAACCCGCGGCCGACGGCCGCATCGACCCCGGCCGTCTCCGCGTGGCGGCGCTGACCGCCCTCGTGCCCGCGCTCCTGCTGCCGCTGCCCGCCTCCGTGCCCGCCGCGCTCCTGCACGCCCTCTTCGTCGCGTCGGCCTGGTCGTACAACCTCGGCCTGAAGCGCACGCCCGCCTCCGTGGTGCCGTACGTGGTGAGCTTCGGCAGCCTGCCGGCGCTCGCGACCCTGCTGCGGATGCCGCCGACCTGGCCCCCGCCGTGGGCCACGGCCGCGGGCGTGGCGCTCGGGGTCGCCGCGCACTTCGCGAACGTCGTTCCGGACGTGGCGGCCGACCGCGCCGAGGGGTCGCGCGGGCTGCCGCAGCTGCTCGGCGCGCGGCTGTCCGGCGCCGTCGCCGCAGCGGTGGTGCTCGCGGCCGCGGTGCTCGTCGGCCTCGGCGCCGCTCCCGGGCCGATCGGGGTCGCGGCCCTGGTGCTCGCTGCCGTCACCGCCGTGGTGGGGCTCGTCGCCGCGCTCCGCGCACGTCCGGGTCGCACGGCGTTCCGGTCCGTGATGGCGGCGGCGCTGCTGCTCGTCGTCGCGCTGATCGCCGCGGGCCGGGCCCTCTGATCCGCGGTCCGCAGGCCTCGCCGGTCCCCGCTTGCTAGGTTGCGGCTGTGGCGACGGAACGCGACTGGGCCCGCAACCTCAAGCGGCTGCTCGACGACGACCTCCTGGCCCGGATCCACGAGCGCGCAGCCGCCTACGACCGGGACAACACGTTCCCGCTGCAGGACTTCGACGACCTCCGGGCCGCCGGCTACCTCGCCGCGCTCGTGCCCGAGCGCCTCGGCGGAGCCGGCCTCTCCCTCGCCGAGGCGACGGCCGAGCAGACCCGGCTCGCCGAAGCCGCCCCCGCCACGGCGCTCGCGGTCAACATGCACCTCGTCTGGACCGCGGTCGCCAAGACGCTGCTCGACCGCGGCGACGACTCGCTCGAGTTCGTGCTCCGCGAGGTCGCCGCCGGCGAGGTCTTCGGCTTCGGGGTGAGCGAGGCCGGCAACGACCTCGTGCTCTTCGGCTCGACCGTCGACGCCGCGCCGCGGTCCGACGGGGGCTACGCCTACACGGGGACGAAGACGTTCACCTCGCTGTCGCCGGTGTGGACCCGGCTCGGCACCTTCGGCCTCGACTCGACGAGTGAGGACGCGCCGCGGATCGTGTGGGGCTTCCTCGACCGGTCCGCGGAGGGGATCGAGGTCCGGGAGGACTGGGACACCCTCGGCCAGCGTGCGACGCAGAGCAACACCACCGTGCTCCGCGGGGCCGTCGCCGCGGCCGACCGGGTCGTGCGGCGCCTCCCTCCCGGCCCCAACCCGGATCCGCTCGTCTTCGGCGTCTTCGTGAACTTCGAGATCCTGCTCGCGTCGGTCTACGCGGGGATCGCCCACCGGGCGGTGGCGCTGGCCGCCGAAGCCGCCGCGCGACGCACCTCGCTGAAGCTCGGCGGGGCCCCGCGGTCGGAGGACCCCGACGTGCGGCGGCGGATCGCGTCGGCGGCGCTGCTCGACGACGGGCTGGATCCGCAGATCCGCTCCCTGGCCCGGGACGTCGACGACCTCGTGGATCACGGGCGCTGGTGGTTCGCGAAGGCCTCGGGCCTGAAGGTGCGGGTGACCGAGCAGGCCAAGGCGGTCGTGGACGAGGCCATCCTCGTCGGCGGCGGCAGCGGCTACGCGGCGTCGAGCGAGCTGTCGCGCCTCTACCGCGACGTGCTCGCGGGGGCGTTCAACCCGTCGAGCGAGGACTCGGCGCTCTCCACGATCGCCACGGCGGTGCTCGGGCCGGTGACCGCTCCCCCTCCCTGAACGTCCACTGGGCGTGGATTCGCGGCGACCTAGCATTCTCCGGTGCCCGATGACGACGTGCCGCCGCGGTACCGGCACACGGTCCTGATCCTCGTGATCTGCTGCCTGAGCCTCTTCATCGTCACGCTCGACGCGACGGTCACGAACGTGGCGCTGCCGTCCATCGGCCGGGACCTGCACGCCGGGGTGGCGAGCCTGCAGTGGACGCTCGACGCCTACACGCTCACCATCGCGAGCTTCCTCGTGCTCGCGGGGTCGAGCGGCGATCGCTTCGGCCGGCGCCGCGTGTTCCAGATCGGCCTGCTGATCTTCGGAATCGGGTCGATCCTCTGCAGCCTGGCCGTCTCGGACGGGATGCTCATCGCCTCCCGCGTCCTGCAGGCGGTCGGCGGGTCGATGCTGAACCCCGTCTCGCTGTCCATCGTCACGAACACCTTCACCGACCGGCGCCGGCGGGCCAGGGCGCTCGGCGTGTGGGGTGCGATCAGCGGGGTCTCGCTGGGCTTCGGCCCGCTGGTCGGCGGCGTGCTGGTCGACACGATCGGCTGGCGGTCCATCTTCTGGGTGAACGCCCCGATCGTTCTCGCCGCGATCCTGCTCACGGCCCTGTTCGTGCCCGAGTCGAAGTCGGACCGGGTGAAGCGGTTCGATCCGATCGGTCAGCTGCTCGTCATCGTGGGGCTCGCCACGATCGTCTTCGCGATCATCCAGGGCCCCCAGCTCGGCTGGTTGTCGCCGGTGACGATCGGGGCGTTCGTCGTCGGGGTCGGCGCCCTGGTGGGGTTCGTGCCCTACGAGCTGCGCCGGGACGATCCCCTCATCGACCCGCGGTTCTTCGTGAGCATCCCGTTCTCGTCGGCGATCGTGGCGGCCATCGCCGCGTTCGGGTCCTGGGGCGCGTTCCTGTTCACGAACACCCTCGCGCTGCAGGACGCGCGGGAGTTCTCGCCGGTCATGACGGGCCTGCTGTTCATGCCGGCGGGCATCGCGATCCTGCTCACGTCGCCGCTGTCGGGCCGGCTCGTCGGCACGCGCGGCACCCGGCTGCCGATGACGCTGGCCGGCGGAATCATCGTCGTCGCCGCGGTGCTGCTCACCGTCACCACGGCCTCCTCGCCCGTCGCGCTGATCGTCGTCGTGTTCGCGCTGTTCGGCGCGGGGTTCGGCCTCGTGAACGCGCCGATCACGAACACGGCCGTATCGGGGATGCCGAACGCGCAGGGCGGCGCGGCCGCGGCGATCACCTCGACGGGACGCCAGATCGGCACCGCGCTCGGGATCGCGCTGGCCGGGTCCATCACGGGCGCGTCGAGCGGGGGCAGGGTCGGCCGTTCCCTCGTGATGGACGCCCATCCGCTGTGGTGGACCATCGTCGCCGCCGGTCTCGCGATCGTCGTGCTCGCGTCCGCGAGCAACACGGATTGGGCGGCCGCATCGAGCAAGCGGGTCGCGCCGCTGCTCGCGGAACCCGCGCCGGGGCGCTGAATCCGACCCCGCCGCGGCGGTCGGTGTACACTCGACAGGCCGCCTCACGCGGTGTCCGGGTCTGTGGCGCAGTTGGTAGCGCACCTGCATGGCATGCAGGGGGTCAGGGGTTCGAGTCCCCTCAGATCCACAACGAGAAGAAGCCCCCGCCGTCAGGTGGGGGCTTCTTCTCGTTGGAGCTCTGAAGGATCGAGAAGCTACTTCCGGGTGGGCCCCGCGGGCCGCCGGGGTCCCGCCGCGTCGCGCAGCGACGTGGTGGGGCGGCCCGTGGGATCGAGTCCCCTCAGATCCACAACGAGAACGCCCCCCGCCGCCAGGCGAGGGGCGTTCGTCGTCGTGCCGCGCGCTTCCCATCCCCGCAGGGACACCGCAGCGCGCTCGAGCGTGCGTGATCGTCCCCACGGTGCTGGGACCCGAGCCGGATCGTCCGCTCCGCGGCGCGGCGACCTCGATCACCGGGCCCCCGGTACCCGGGGTGTCCCCGAAGGGCGTACCGTTTCAAGGCGGGGTCCGTGTGGCGCGCGCGGACGGAGGGACTCACACGGTGGCGGAGTGCATCCACGGGTTCGACGAGGGGCTCTGCGACATCTGCTTCCCCCGGGTCGTGCCGGAGACGCCGCCGACGGTGGCCGCGTCCGCCACGACGACGGCGAAGGCGCGCCCGTCCCGGCCGGCCGGTCCGCGGGTCCGCCGTGCGGCCGGCGCGAGCGCTCGCAGCACATCGACGGGGCCGGCGTTCTCGAAGCGGCGCCTCTACCACTGGACCCACGCGCGGAACCTCGAGTCGATCCTGCTCGACGGAGCCCTGCGCTCGATCGCGGGCGGAGCGGATCCGGATGTCGACACCGCTGCCCCGCTGGTCCGCCGGCTCCGCGCCGCGGCCGACGTGGGCACCGGCAAGACGGTCGACACGTTCGTCCCCTTCGCCCTCACGCCGGACGCCGACCGGTGGATCGAGCTGCGTGACGGGGCGACCGGAGCGGCCTGGTCGACCGCCGCGCGCCTCAGCTCGCCCACGGAGTACGTGATGCTCGTGCTCCCCGCCGCCACCGCGGGCGACGACGCGGTCGTCGCTCACGGCGACGCCTCCGCCCCCGCCACCCGCTTCTCCGTCGACGACCCGGTGCGCGCGGTCGCCCGCATCTCCCGGGAGGAGGAGGACCTCGCCGCGGCGGAGGTGCTGCTACCCGACCCGGTCCCGATCGACGCGATCACCCTGATCGGCGTGCCGAACGAGCCGATGCGCAAGCGGGTCCGCCGCATGTTCGACGCCGTCGAGGGCGCCGCCCCGCGGATCGTCGTGCACCCGCCGTGGTTCACGCCGACCGAGTGACCACCCGCTTCCTAAAATGAAGCGGTGACGATCACCGCTGCCGCCGACGGATCCGCGCTCGGCAACCCGGGGCCGGCGGGCTGGGCCTGGTACATCGACGACGACCGGTGGGCCGCAGGCGGCTGGAAGCACGGCACGAACAACATGGGCGAGCTGAAGGCCGTGCTCGAGCTGTTCCGCGCCACGAGCGGCGTCGACGACGACCTGCTCGTGCTGTGCGACAGCCAGTACGTGATCAACTCGGTGACCTCCTGGATGCCGGGATGGAAGCGGCGCGGCTGGCGGAAGGCGGACGGCAAGCCGGTGCTGAACGTCGAGCTGCTCAAGGAGCTCGACGAGGCGATCGCCGGCCGCCGCTACCGCTTCGAGTGGGTCAAGGGCCACGTCGGGCACGAGCTGAACGAGGCCGCCGACGAGCGGGCCCGCGCGGTCGCGACGGCGTTCCAGCGCGGAGCCCCGATCCCCACCGGGCCCGGCTTCGTCCCCCTCGACGGCGCGCCCGTCCCCGCGGCGCCCGCGGTCGGCGTCGCCTCGGAGCCGGCGTCCCCGTCGCTCTTCGATCTCGCGGACGGCGGCGACGGCCGGCGCACCGTCACCGTGGACCTGGCGGCCGACGAGTGGGCCCGGATCGAGCGCCGGGCTCGCCGCGCCGGCGTCTCCCCGGAGGAGCTGCTGCGGGACCTCGCCGCCAGGGCCTGATCCGCCGGGACGAGCGGATCGGGACGGTCCCTCAGGCCCGGCGCAGCAGCCGGCGTCCCGAGCGACGCACGTGCCGGATCAGCCGGTCGCGCAACGTCCTGCGGCCCGCTCCTGCAGACGGGGCCTGCGGCGCGACGATGCGGCTGAACGCGACGCCGCCGCCCTGGTCCACGCGGGCGCGCCACGTCGTGGGCAGCGGCTCCGCCTCCCCCAGCGCCACCTCCACGGCGTACACGCCGGCCGGCGCCTCGCCCGCGAGCTCGAGGCGGGCGCCGTCCCCATCGGCGACGAGCTGGCCCTCGAGCGACGCGGCCGGCGCCTCGTCCGACTGAAGCATCAGGCGCGCGGCGATCCGGCCCCCGGTACCGACGTGCACGGCCGGCAGCGGCACGACGAGATCGCGGACCGTGCCGGTGAGTCGCTCGATGGGCGGCTTGCCGTCCTTCGCGACGGAGCGGAGCCGGGCGGCGAGGTCGAGCGAGAGCGCCTCCCTCGTGTTCGTGTACACCGCGACGGGCCGACCGTGCACGATCGCCGGCCGGGCGGGCGTCGTCGTCCTCAGGGCGCGGTGGTGGGTGAGGTCCGAGAGCTGCACCCGCACGTGGACGTCCCAGGTCGTCTCGGCCAGTGGACGCCCGTAGGCGGCCGTGGCGGGATCGAGAACGGTCTCGATCCGCAGGGTGGGCGTGACGAGGCCACGGCCGACGTCCTCGAGCGCTCGCCCGACCGAGGTCGCCTGCGCCCACGCCTCCCTGCCGCCCCTGTTCTGGACGGTGACGAGGGCCGTCGCCCGGTCCACGTCACCGGCGACGTCGAGCAGCGCCTCCGGCAGCTCCCGCTCCACCGCGCGCGGGAGCCGGCGCCGCAGCCGGTCGCCGTCCCTCTGAAGCAGCAGCGGGTCCCCCTCAGCCGTCCGCCATCGCACGGTGGCGGTGAGGTGCAGCCGGTCGCCGCGCCACTCCACCACGTCGGCGGTCGCCTGCCCCACCACCGCGCTCTGGGCCTGGTGGAGCTGCCGGAGCAGGTCGATCCGGCCCGCCCGCAGCAGCCACGACTTGGCCCGATCCAGCACGCCGAGGTCCGCGTCCCACTCCACGGGGATGAACCGGTCGAGGATCTCCCGCACGAAGGGCATCGCGACGGCGAGGCGGGGGTCGTCGGCGACGCCGAGCAGCGGATGGAACCGGCCCACGACCCGGACGCGGTACTGCTGCACCAGCATCGCCCGGCGCGCATCGGCGAACCGCTCGCCGGCCAGCGTCTCGTCGAGGTAGGTCATGAGGTCGATCAGGCGCCGCCAGTACTCGGCGCTCCCCGGCCCGTAGGTCGACGAGTTGTTGCCGCCCGCGATCGTCCAGAGGTAGAAGGGCGTGTCGGCGAGCACCGAGACCACCTCGGCCACGCGATACGCGGCGACGTTGAAGTAGACGTCCTCCCAGAGCATCCGGCGGCCGACCGGGAAGCGCACCCCGTGCTCGAGCAGCATCGTGCGGCGGTACAGCTTGTGGGGAAGCATCGGCAGCAGGGCCGTGATGCCCGGCTCGGGGACCGCGTTGGCGACGTTCTCGACGTAGCCGCCGAAGCCCCAGCCGACGTTGTTCGACTTCACCTCCTTCGCCGACACGATGTCGGACCGGTGCTCGGCGGCGAACTCCGAGCCGCGGCGCAGCGCGTCGGGGTAGAGGGCGTCGTCGTGGTCCATGAAGAGCAGCCACTCGCCCCGGGCGAGCTCGATGCCGTGGTTGCGGGGTCCGGAGGCCCAACCCGTGTTCTCGATGCGGTCGACGCGCATGTTCGGCCGCTCGGCGGCGAGGGCGGTCAGCAGCTCGTACGTGTCGTCGGGCGACCCGTCGTCCACGACGATCGTCTCGAACTCGTCCTGCGGCAGGGTCTGCGCGTCCAGGGATTCGAGCACGCGCAGGATGCGCTCCCCCGAGCGGTACGCCGCGATGATGACGCTGACCTTCGGAGCGTCGGACATGGGACCTCGCAGCTTCCTCGGCGCGACCGCTCGACCGGCGGGGCATCCGAGGATAGGGCATTCAGGCCCCGTTCATTCAGGTCCGCTGCAGATGGGTCCGAGGACCCGTCACGCCCGGCGGCGGGTGAGCACGACCGCCACGACGACGCCGGCGACCACGAGCAGCGCGAGCACCCCGGCGACGACCGCGATCAGCACGACGATGCTGCTGCTCGACGCCGGCTTCGTGGCCGACGAGCCCGAGCCGCCCCTCACCGCCGCGTCCCCGCAGGACGGCCCGGAGGCGGACCCCGCCGCCGCCCGCGCTCCGGCGGCCGGCGCGTAGCGGAACGTGATCGAGTCGGCGACGGGGTGCCCGTCCGCGGACACCACGCGCCAGCCCACCGTGTACGTGCCGGCGGTGCCGAGGGAGACCGCGGCGCTCACGTCGTCGTTGCGGACGACGGGACAGGCCGTCTCGTAGTGCTTGCCGTCCGGCCCGGTGACGGTCAGGACGTCCGACCCGTTGCCGGTGTTCAGCACGGCCGCGTCGAAGGTGAGCGTCACCCGCTCCAGCGGCGCGGTGACGGTGCTGCCCGCGGCCGGGCTGCTGCTCACGAGGTAGTCGTGGGCCTCCGCCGGTGCGGCGCCGAGAAGGACGGCGAGGGCGGTCAGCAGGAGGACGGCGGCCGCGGCGATCCGTGTCCTCGGCCGGTCGGTGCGGCTCATCGCGTCTCCACGCCGTCCATGCTGCCCGACGCAACCTCATCCTCCGCTGCAGCCCTTCGACGGTGCGCGCCCGCGCGACCCGGTGCATCGGCCGGCGGGACGGCCGCGAGGATGCGGTCCGCGACGGCCGCGTGATAGCGCAGGTCGGGAAGCGGACGTCCGATCCGGTCCGTGAGATGCACCACGACGAGGTCCCGGTCGGGGTCGGCCCAGCCGATGCAGCAGTTGCTGCCGTTGTGGCCGAACGTGCGCGGCCCGCTCGAGGCGCCCATGGGGCTCACCGTTCCGGGGACGGAGCGGGGACCGCCGAGCTGGAAGCCGGCGCTCCAGCGGATCGGGTAGCGCGCGACGCGGTCGAACCCGTCGTCGCCCGAGGGAGCGAGCGCCCCCGCGACCGTGCGGGCGGCGAGGACCCGCCGCCGTCCGGCGCGGCCACCGGCGAGCAGCATCCGGTACAGCGCGGCGAGGTCCCGCGCGGTCGTCGAGAGACCCGCGGATGGGATGACCGCACGTCGGATCTCGGGGCGGTTCACGCGGTGCGCGACCACGCGCCCCAGGGCGTTCGAGCCGCGCACCGGCACGGCCCGGGCCAGCAAGGAACCGGGCAGTCCGAGGTGGCTGTCGTGCATCCCGACCGGCTCGAGCAGCAGTTCGGCCACGACATCGCGCTCGGGCCGGCCGGTGACCCGCCGGATGAGCTCGCCGAGCACGAAGCCCGCGGCGATGGGGCTGTAGCCGGCCGTCGTGCCGGGTGGGCGGACGAGCGGAGCGGCGGCGGCCCGCGCGGTCGCACGCTCCCGGTCGCCGATCACGAGGGCGTCGCCGAGGATGCGGGCGGCGCCGAACCCGGCCCGGTGCTCCAGCACGTTGCGGACGGTGACGGCGGCCTTGCCGCGCGCAGCGAAGTCGGGCCAGTACGCCGCGACGGGAGCATCGAGGTCGAGCAGGCCGCGCTCGGCGAGCAGGTGGACGGTGAGCGCGGTGACCGGCTTGCCCGCGGAGAAGGTCCAGAAGAGCGCGTCGGGGGCGCAGCCGAAGGACCGGTCGAGCACGACCCGCCCCCGGTGCAGCACGACCAGCTGCGCGACGGCGCCGCGCGTCCGGATCATCCGGACCGCCTCGTCGAGCGGTCCCGCCCGGAGGCCCGCGGCGTCGGCCGGGAGCTCCCCGGTGCGGTTCAGGACGCGGCGGCCCGGCCCGCCTCGTCGGCGAGCTCGAGCGGGATGGCGGGGCAGTCGCGCCAGAGCCGCTCGAGGCCGTAGTACGCCCGGTCCTCCGGGTGGAAGACGTGCACGACGACGTCGCCGAAGTCGAGCAGCTCCCAGCGGCCCTGCCCTCGCCCCTCGCGCCGCTTCAGCGGCACGCCGGCGGCCGACATCCGCTCGTCCACGGCGTCGGCGATGGCGAGCACGTTGCGCTCGCTGCTGCCCGATGCGAGCAGGAACGCGTCGGTGAGCGGGAGGCGGGAGGAGACGTCGATGGCGACGAGGTCGTCGGCGTTCTTGGCCCACGCGGCCTCCGCCGCCTGCTGCACCTGGGTGTGCGCCCCTACCTTCTCCACGACGCCGATCAGAATAGCTTGAGGACCCAGCTCCCGACGAGCAGGGTCACCACACCCACAGCCATCGCACCGGCGATGATCGCCAGCACGGTGGGCAGCACGTTGCCGCGGGCGCGACGCCCGGCGATGATCGCGCGGGTCGAGCCCGTGCCGCTCACCGCCCGGCTGGCGCGCACCGGGGCGACGCCCGCGGCCGGCTCCATCTGCGAGGCCTCGAACAGGCGGTCGATGTCGGCGGAGTCGTAGTGCTCGGCCGTCGCGCCGGTCTGGGCCAGGCTGCGCGGGAGGTTCAGCGAGCCGGTGATGAAGATGTCACCGGTGCTGTTCACCGCCTGGGTGAGGTCGGGGTGCGGGTCGCCGGGCAGGATCAGCGCGTTCGCCGACCCGTTCGACCCCTGCACGGGGCGACCGAGCAGGCCGGTGTAGTCCTGCGCGTCGTCCTCGTCGTCGGCCCACGGCAGCGGCTGTCGCGGCTGCTCCGCCTGCCGGAACATCGGCTCGGGCGCGGCCTGCGGCTGGCCGCTGCGGGCCCGGCGGATGAGGGCCTCGAAGCCGGCGAGATCGGTGACCTCGCTGGGCGGCCCGACCTGCTCCGGGCCGAAGGCGGCGGGCGGCTCGGCGTAGGCGGCCGGCGGCTCCGCATAGCCGGTGGCGTCGCCGTAGCCGTAGCCGCTGGGGTCGGCGTAGCCGCTGGGGTCCGCGTACGCGGCGGGCTCGGCGTAGTCGTCGTCGGAGACCTGGCTCCAGGCGAGACCGCGGTACGGCGATGCCGGCTCGATGAACGCGGGGTCCGCCTCGGCGACCTCGGCGAGCGGCTCGGGGTCCACGAGCGGAACCGGGTTGGAGAAGCTGAGCGAGTCGTCGCCCTGCGGCTCGGCGAAGAACTGCGGCAGGCTCACCGGCGCCGTCATGGGCGTCTGGGCCTCGAGCTCGGCACGATCGAGCGCCGCCATCGCCACCGTGGGGGCGTCGTCGTAGCCGGCGAAGGCGGCGGGCACGTCCCGCTCATCGCTGAACCACGCGGAGGGCATGCCGTCCTCGGTGGTCTGCTCCGCCTGGCGGCGGCGCAGCTCCCGTCGGCTGAGCGGCGGCTGCTGGACGGGGGTGCGCACCGTGGGCAGCGGCTCGGCCTCGTGCTCGCGCAGCACCGCGTCCCGGACGCGCTCGAGCAGCTCTCCGGTCATCGGTGACGCGGGAACCGGACCGGTGCGCCGGGTCGGGGCCTCCGGCATGCCGGAGCGGAACCGGGCGAGGTCGCCGGTGTGCGGACCGTCCACCGGCGGGGCCGGCGGCGTGTCGGCGCGACGGGCGAGGGCGGCCCAGATGTCCGCCGTGTTCTGAACAGGGAGTGCCTGATCAGCGCCTAGTTGACCACTGAAGTCGTGGCCCTCGAAGTCGACGACTCCCGAGGGGTGGGCGCGGCCCTCCGCGAGGGCCTCCGCGGCCCGTCGCTCCCGCTCCCTGGCCGCCCGCCGGCTGAGCGGCTGACCGTCCTCACGGGTCTCCCCAACTCGGGCGGTGTCCACGGCGGTGCCGTTACGGCCCCCCCGCGAAGACTGGTCCTGCCACAAGGTCATGGTGCGCTCCTGTACAGACGGTGCTTGCTGATGTACTGAACCACACCATCCGGGACGAGGTACCAAACCGGTGCGCCGTGTCGCACACGCGCTCGACAATCGGTCGACGAGATCGCGAGCGCGGGCACCTCGAGCACGCTGACGTCGTCGCCGGGGAGCCCGGCGACCGACATCGCGTGGCCCGGCCGGGTCACCGCGACGAAGTGGGCGAGGCTCCAGAGCTCGTCGAGGTCCTTCCAGCTGAAGATCTGCGCGATCGCGTCCGCACCCGAGATGAAGAACAGGTCGGCATCCGGATGCTGCTCCGCGAGGTCGCGAAGCGTGTCCACCGTGTAGGTCACGCCGCCGCGGTCGATGTCGACGCGGGACACGGTGAACCGGGGGTTCGAGGCCGTCGCGACGACCGTCATCAGGTAGCGGTGCTCGGGCTCGGTGACGGCGACCTTGTGCCAGGGCTGGCCCGTGGGCACGAAGATGACCTCGTCCAGCTCGAAGACGCGCTGGACCTCGCTCGCGGCGACGAGGTGGCCGTGGTGGATGGGATCGAAGGTGCCACCCATCACGCCGACGCGGCGGCGGGTGCTGCCGGGCGGCCGGGTGGCGGATGCGGCGCTGACGGCTCCCCGCTAGATGCCGGGGCCGTGCTCGGTGTGCGCCTTCGCGCCACCCTTGCCGGCGTGCCGGTTCGCGACATCGCGGTAGGACCACGCGACGAAGCCGAGCAGCGTGAAGACGCTGAGGGCGATGATGGGGAAGATCACGGCGGGCGCCACGAGCTCCTGCTCGTGGTAGGCGGCCATGATGCTCGGCACGGCGGTCAGGAACGTCACCGCGTCCTCCTCTCGTCCCGGATCGGTGCCCAGGGACCGGTCGATTCTAGGCCGACGACCGCGGCATCGACCCCGCCCTCCGGCGCGGCCGGCGGGGGCGGGCACCCCTCATCCGGCCGCTTCCCGGATGCACGGCGAGCGCCTCAGCAGGCCGTGAGCGCTTCGGCAGCCCCCTCGCGAACGAGCAGCCTGGGCCCCGCGGCCGGTACCGGCGCGCGGCGAAGCCGCGTGACGGCCGTGACCGTGGGAACGGACGTCCCGTGGCCTGCCGAGGCGCTCCTGCGACACGGCGGGCTCGGGCGGACCCGCTACGGCCGCGTCTGCCCGTCGCCGCGGACGAGCCACTTGGTGCTGGTGAGCTCGGGCAGCCCCATCGGCCCGCGCGCGTGCAGCTTCTGGGTGGAGATGCCGACCTCCGCACCGAACCCGAACTCGCCCCCGTCCGAGAACCGGGGCGAGGCGTTCACCATCACGACCGCGGAGTCGACCTCCGCGAGGAACCGCTCGGCGTTCGCGAGGTCGTTCGTGACGATGGACTCGGTGTGGTGGGTCGAGAACCGCTCGATGTGCGCGACCGCGGCCTCCAGGTCGTCGACCACGCCGACGGTCAGGTCGAGTGAGCCGTACTCGGTCGCCCAGTCCTCGTCGGTGGCGGGGACGGCGTCGGGCACGACGGCGCGTGCCGCCTCGTCCGCGTGCAGCACGACGCCGGCTTGCTGCAGCGCGTCGGCGACGACCGGGAGCAGGCGGGGCGCGGCGTCCCGGTGCACGAGCAGCGTCTCGAGGGCGTTGCAGACGCCCACGCGCTGCGTCTTCGCGTTGAGCACGATCTCGGTCGCCATCCGCTCGTCGGCGCTCGCGTCGAGGAAGACGTGCACGACCCCGGCCCCCGTCTCGATGACCGGCACGATCGACTCCCGCACGACCGTGTCGATCAAGGCGGCGCTCCCCCGCGGCACGAGCACGTCGACGAAGCCGCGGGCGCGCATCAGCTGCGCCGCGCCGTCGCGTCCGAGGTCGTCGACCGACTGCACCGCCTCGGCGGGGAGCCCCGCGGCCGACAGCGCGTCCCTGATCACGGCGACCAGCACCGCGTTCGTGTGCTGGGCGGCGGTGCCCCCGCGCAGCACGACCGCGTTGCCGCTCTTCAGCGCGAGCGCCGTGATGTCGACGGTCACGTTCGGGCGCGCCTCGTAGATCGCTCCGACGACGCCGAACGGCACGCGGACCTGGCTGAGTCGCAGGCCGTTGGGCAGGGTGCGGCCGCGGAGGACCTCACCGACCGGATCCGGGAGGGACGCGATCTGCAGCACGGCGTCCGCGAGCCGGGCGACGCGCTGCTGGTCGAGCCGCAGCCGGTCCTGCAGCCCGTCCGCCATGCCCGCCGCACGCGCGGCCTCGAGGTCACGGGCGTTGGCCTCGAGCACCCGGTCCTCGGCCTGGAGCAGCGCCGCGGCGATGGACTCGAGGCCGCGGTCGCGGTCGCCGGCGGTGGCCGTGGCGAGGCGGCGGGAGGCGGCCTTCGCCGCGGCGAAGCGGGGCCCGGCGTCGGTGGCAGCGGAGGCGGTGAGCGTGTCCGTCATGCCGCGGGAGTCTATCCGGCCGCGGATTCCCGGGCGGCGGCGGGTTCGAACCAGGTGCCGATCCGCTCCCCGGCGAGGGCGCGGGCGACGTGCTCGGTCGCCGTGAGGAGCACCGCGATGCCGGCCTCGGTGGCGTACCGGGCCGCGGCGACCTTGGTGGCGGCGCCTCCCGTGCCGACGCCGGTGTCGCTCTCCCCGACGACGACGCCGCTCAGCGGGTCCCCCGCGGCGACGAACGCGATCGGCTCCGCACCCGGCTCGCCCGGAGGCCGGGTGTAGAGGGCCTCCACGTCGGAGAGGAGCACGAGCAGGTCCGCACCGATCAGCTCCGCGACGAGGGCGGCCAGGCGGTCGTTGTCCCCGAAGCGGATCTCGTGGGTCGCGACGGTGTCGTTCTCGTTGACGATCGGCAGGATCCGCAGGGCGAGCAGGGTGTCGAGCGCGCGCTCGGCGTTGCTGCGGTGCTTCGGGTTCTCGAGGTCGCCGGCCGTGAGCAGCACCTGACCGGCGACCACGCCGAAGCCGTCGAGCTGCTCCTGGTACCGCTTGATCAGCAGGTTCTGGCCGACCGCCGCGGCGGCCTGCTGCACGGCGAGGTCCGTCGGCCGGTCCTTCAGCCGCAGGTGCGGCATGCCGGTCGCGATCGCGCCCGACGACACGAGCACCACCTCGATGCCGCGGGCGTGCGTGGCCGCGAGCGCGGCGACGAGCGGAACGACCTGCCCCACCCTGTCGCCGCTGATCGAGGAGGAGCCGACCTTCACGACGATGCGGGTGGCGGCGGGTGCCTGCTCCGGCACGGTCGGCACGGTCACGGGCGCGGCTCCCGGCCGACCGCCGCGTCCCCCTCGCGCTCCGCGATCCGCTCGGCGTCGAGCTGGGCGCGGGCGGCGGCCTTCGCGTCCATCCGATCGCGGTACCCGGTGCGTCGCTCCTCGGTGGTGCGCCGGCCG
The DNA here is from genome assembly GCA_025936735.1 of Amnibacterium sp. Lineage (GTDB taxonomy): Bacteria > Actinomycetota > Actinomycetes > Actinomycetales > Microbacteriaceae > Amnibacterium. The sequence continues at coordinate 3,361 of JAICSU010000035.1, read as the reverse complement.
GACTGGTTGAACCGGGCGTCGCTGCCGCGCGGAGCGGTGATGAGCTCGGCGGTCGACATGAGGGTCGGCTCCCAGTCGAACACGACGCCGTCGCCGGGGCCGATCACGACGGTCGAGCCCGGCACGGCGCCGGCCTCGAAGAGCGCGTCCTCGACGCCGAGCTTCGCGAGCCGGTCCGCGAGGTAGCCGACGGCCTCGTCGTTGGTGAAGTCGGTCTGCGCCACCCACCGCTGGGGCTTCGTGCCGAGCACGCGGTAGACGGGTTCGGTGCCGCCCTCGACCTTGACGACGAAGCCCTGCTCGTCGATCGGCGTCGGCCGCAGCACGATGCGGGCCGGCTTCGCCTGCGCCGCCCGGTCGGCCCGGTCGGCATCGACGAGCTGCGCGAGCGCGTACGAGAGCTGCTGCAGCCCCTCGTGGCTCGCGGCCGAGACGGCGAAGACGCGGAAGCCGCGCGCCTCGAGGTCCGGGCGCACGAGCTCGGCGATCTCCCGCGCGTCCGGTGCGTCGATCTTGTTCAGGGCGACGAGCTGCGGTCGCTCGAGGAGCGGCGTCTGGCCGGCGGGCACGGGATACGCCCCGAGCTCCGCGCGGATGACGTCGAGGTCGGTGAGGGGGTCGCGGCCGGGGTCGACCGTGGCGCAGTCGAGCACGTGCACGATCACGCTGCAGCGCTCGATGTGCTTCAGGAAGTCGAGCCCCAGCCCCCGGCCCTCGCTCGCGCCTTCGATGAGGCCAGGGACGTCGGCGATCGTGTAGCGCGTGCCGCCGGCCTCGACGACGCCGAGGTTCGGCTGGAGGGTCGTGAACGGGTAGTCCGCGATCTTCGGGCGCGCGGCGGACATCGCGGCGATGAGGCTGGACTTGCCGGCCGACGGGAACCCGACGAGCGCGACGTCCGCGACGGTCTTGAGGTCGAGCCGGACGTCGAGCGTCTCCCCGGGCTCGCCGAGCAGGGCGAAGCCGGGCGCCTTGCGCTTCGTGCTCGCCAGCGCCGCGTTGCCGAGGCCGCCGTGGCCGCCGCCGGCCGCGATGTACCGCATCCCGGGCTCGGCGAGGTCGGCGCGGACCGTGCCGTCCGCATCCCGGACCACGGTGCCGACCGGCACCGGCAGCTCGAGCGATTCGCCGTTGGCGCCGCTGCGGTTGTCGCCCATGCCGGGACCGCCGTTGCCCGAGCTGCGGTGCGGGGACCGGTGGTAGCCGAGCAGGGTCGTCACCTGAGGGTCGGCCACGAGCACGATGTCGCCGCCGTTGCCGCCGTTGCCGCCGTCGGGGCCGGCGAGCGGCTTGAACTTCTCACGACGGATGGAGACGCAGCCGTTGCCGCCGTGGCCGGCGGCGAGGTGCAGCGTCACGGAGTCGACGAAGGTCGCCATGGGCGGTCCTCCTTCCGGGTCCGGATACGGCGACGGGCGGGTACTCGACCCGCCCGTGCGCCTGAAGCAGTGGATCCCTGCTCGGGATCCCGGTCACTCCGCGAGTGCGGCGACCTCGATGTCGATGACCTTGCGGCCGCCGCGGGCGCCGAAGCGCACCGCGCCCGCCTCGAGGGCGAAGAGGGTGTCGTCGCCGCCACGGCCGACGTTGATGCCGGGGTGGAAGTGCGTGCCGCGCTGGCGCACGATGATCTCGCCGGCCTTCACGACCTGCCCGCCGAAGCGCTTGACGCCGAGTCGCTGCGCGTTGGAGTCACGACCGTTGCGGGTCGAGCTCGCGCCCTTCTTGTGTGCCATTGCTGTGCTCCCCTCAGCCGATCGCGGTGACGCGGACGCGGGTGAGCTCCTGGCGGTGGCCCTGGCGCTTCTTGTACCCGGTCTTGTTCTTGAACTTCTGGATGACGATCTTCTTGCCACGCAGGTCGCCGAGGACCTCCGCGGTGACCGTCACGTCGGCGAGCTTCGCCGCATCGTGGGTGACCTTCTCACCGTCGACGAGGAGCACCGGCGCGAGCTTCACCGTGCCGTCCTCCCCCGCCGCGATGCGGTCGAGCGTCACCACGGTGCCGACCTCGACCTTCTCCTGGCGCCCACCGGCGCGCACGATCGCATAGACCACTTCGAGCCTCAACCTCTTCTGCCGTGCCACCTACGCGCCGCACGTTGAACCACGGGGCGGGTGACGGAACGTCTGACCGGTGCGTCGACGGACGGCGACACGATGGGCCGTCCGCGCACCGACCGTCAAGCATAGCCCACGTCGGCGGGGTCCTCCACCGGGTGCCGTCGGCGCCGGGTGGGACGATGCCCTCGTGGCCGTGCTCGTCGACGCTCCGATGTGGCCCGCGCACGGCCGGATGTGGGCGCACCTCGTCAGCGACACCTCGCTGGAGGAGCTGCACGCCTTCGCGGCCGCGAACGGGGTCCCGGAGCGCGGGTTCGACCGCGACCACTACGACGTGCCGGCGGACCGCATCGACGAGCTCGTGGCCGCGGGCGCCCTCCGCGTGACGGCGAGCGAGCTCACCCGACGGCTGATCGCGAGCGGCCTCCGGGTGAAGGCCCGCGACCGGCACTGAGCGACCGGCCCGGCGCGACCGGCCCGGCGCTTCCGGGCGTGCCGCATGCATGCAGGCGTGCCGAACGCACGCCCTGGAGGCCCGAATCCGCCACCGCTCGGCACATCCGCATGAACGCGGAACGGCGGCTACTCCTCCTGGCCCGGCGTGAGGGCCGGGGTGGAGACGCGGCGGGACCGGCGACGGCCCTCGCCCGGGCGCCGGGGCGCGGGCAGGGCGTCGAGCACCGAGTCGAGCAGGTCGACCGCGACCTCCTTCGGCACGCGCGGCGCCGACGGCTCGCGGTGCGGTTCCGGCAGATCGAGGATCGGCGCGGGGGCCGCCTCCGCGACCGGCTGCTGCGCGGCGGGCTCCGGCTGCTGCGCGGCGGGCTCCGGCTGCTGCGCCTGCGTCCGGGGCGCGTCGGGCTCGGCGGACCGGCCGGCGGCCTCGTGCACGGTGTCGTGCAGCGGACGGGACGGCGCGATGGTGGCCCCGGCGATCTGGGCCAGCGCGTTCTTCATGTCGTCGGTGATGGCGTGGGTGGCGGCCTGCCGAGGGGCGGGCGCCTGCGTCGAGCTCCCGCCACCGCGGCGGCGTCGGCCCTGCTCCTGCTTCGGCTCGGCCCCCGCGGGCGCCTCCGTGACGGACTCGGCCAGCCCGACCCCGAGCCGCTTGCGGGTCATCTGCACGAGACCGAGCGAGGTGACCTCGGCGACCTGATGCTTGGTGCGGTCCCGGCTCAGGCACTCGACGAGGCGTCGCAGCACGAGGTCGCGGTTGCTCTCGAGCACCATGTCGATGAAGTCGATGACGATGATGCCGCCGATGTCGCGCAGCCGGAGCTGACGGACGATCTCCTCC
>JAICSU010000075.1 GCA_025936735.1 Amnibacterium sp. | reverse complement strand
GCTCGACAAGATCTCCATGCAGTTCTCGATGCAGGAGCAGGCGAACGCCGGCGACGTCCTCGAGGCCTACGAGCGGCTCATCCTCGACGCGATGCGCGGAGACCACACCCTCTTCACGACCGCCGAGGGCATCGAGCGGCTCTGGGAGGTCTCGCAGCCGCTGCTCGACGATCCGCCCCCCGTGCGGCCGTACGCGGTCGGCAGCTGGGGCCCGAACGCCATCCACCAGCTCATCGCCCCGTACGCGTGGCGGCTGCCGTTCGAACGCGTCTGGCGCGAGTCGCACCACTGATCCGCGGGTGGAGGCGGTCTAGTCTGCCCGGATGCCGGAAGCGAACGAGCTGATCGGCGGGCGCTACCGCCTCGGACCCGCGATCGGAGTCGGCGGGATGGGCACCGTGCGGCGGGCTCGCGACCTGCGCTTCGACCGGGACGTCGCGGTCAAGCTGCTGCGCACCGCGGCGGATGCGCGGCACCAGGAGCGGTTGCGGCGCGAGGCGCGCCTGCTCGGCGCCCTGCAGCATCCGAACCTCGTCGCGGCCTACGACACGGGGATCGACCTCACCCCGGACGGGCCGCTGCTGTGGCTCGCGATGGAGCTCGTGCGCGGTCCCGACCTCGGCGTCCTGCTCGCGGCGCAGGGTCGGCTCGCCTCCGAGGTCGTCCGGCGCGTGGTGCACGACACCGCCGCCGCCCTCGCCGCGCTCCACGCGGCGGGGGTCGTGCACCGCGACCTCAAGCCCGCGAACGTGCTGCTGACCCGGGAGCCGGGGCCCCGGCCCTGGCACGCGAAGGTCGCGGATCTCGGCATCGCGCTCACCGACGACGCCACCGCGATGACGACGACCGGCCAGGTCATGGGCACCGCCGCCTACCTGAGCCCCGAGCAGGTGTCCGGCAGCGCCGTGGCCCCCGCCACCGACATCTACTCGCTCGGCCTCGTCGCGCTCGTCGCCCTGACCGGCGAGCACCCGTTCCCTGGCGGCGCGGTGGAGTCGGCGACCGCGCGCCTCGTCAAGGCGCCCGCCCTGCCCGACTGGATCACCGGCGGATGGCGAATGCTGCTCGAGGGCATGACGGCGATCGAGCCGGCGCTGCGCCCCACCGCCGAGCAGGTGGTCCTGGCCACCGCCGAGCCGCTTCCGGCGCTCGTGCCCACCGACCCGCTCCCGTCCCCGGCGGACGACGAGGAGGAGGCGACCGTCGCCGCGGAGGCCCTGCCCCGGACCGCGGTGCTGCCGGTCGTCGACCGGGGCGGGGGTCCCGTGCCCGGCCGCCGTCCCGGCCTGGTACCGGTGGCCGCCGCCGTCGCGATCGTCCTCGGGCTCGCCGGGGGCGGTGCGGCGCTGCTCGCCGCGTCGGCCGCGCCGCCGCCGGCCGCCTCGTCGACCCGGAGCGCCCCCGCGACCCCGGTGGCGGTCACGCACACCCCCGCGACCACCCATCGGGTGACAGCGGTCGCGACGACGAGGAGCGCTCCGCAGCCGAAGCAGGCCCCCGTCCCGCAGCGGGCTCCCCTGAAGCACGGCAAGGGCCACTCCCCGAAGGGGCCAGGCAAGGGTGGGGGCCACGGGAAGGGCTGACCTCGGGCCGTCGGCCCTGCAGGCCGACTGAACGGATGCAGACCGCCTGGTCAGCAGGGCAGACTGGGGAGGTGTCGTTCAACGCCCGCCTGCGTCGCCTCGTCGGCATCGACGGCGCCCGAGGGGGCGTCGTCTCGCAGAGCCTGCGCAACGCCGCCCAGATCGACGTGTACGGCACGGTACGGCGGCCCGGCCCGTTCGACGTACCACCGCCCGAGCCGGTCGTGCTCGCCTCACCCCTCCCCTGGGAGCTGCGGGACAACGAGGACGGCAGGGTCGCCGACTGGGTCAACCGCCTCGACGGCGGGAATCAGGGCAGGGGCACCCGGAGCCTCTAGCGTGGGGACATGAGCGTTCAGACCGATCTCGTCGCTGCCCTCAGCACCTTCACCACCCGCCTCGACGAGGTGAACGCGAGCTTCGCGCAGGCCGCCTCGGACGACGTGCAGGCCGTCACCGCGCACCTGCAGCAGCAGGTCGCGCTGCTCATCGATTTCAGCGCCGCGCTGTGCAACGCGGTGGGGGACCTCGCCGGCGAGGTCGACGAGCTCGAGCCGAGCGTCTGATCGCGCCGCGCGGGCGTCAGCCCGCGGCGATGTCGAAGACCGTGACGCGGTCCGCCGTCCGGCCGATCGCCTCTGCGACCTCGAGATGGACCGGATGCGGCAGGTAGGCGTCCCGCGCCGCCGCGTCCCGGAAGGTGACGACGAACCCGTAGTCGTTGCCCTGCTCGAGCCCCTCGGGGCTGACGCTCGGCCCCTCCTCGATGGCCAGGACGCCGGGGACGGCCGTCCTGAGCCCGCGCACGCCGGCCCGCACCGACTCGCGAGCGCCGGCATCGGCGTCCCCGCGCCAGCGCACGAGCACGACGTGGATCACCTCCGCCACCGATCCTCCGATCCCCGTGCTCAGACGAGCGGGCCGCCGTCGATGTCGCGGCGCTCGATGCGCTCACCGGTCGCGGGGTCGACGTTGGAGCGCGAGACGGAGACGGACCGGCGCCGGCCGAACAGCAGGATGAGGCCGATAACGAACACGATCGCCCCCGCCGCCATGAGGATCAGGCCCACCACCGGGATGTCGATCCCCGCGACGCTGACGTGGACCGCGAAGTAGAGGATCGCGCCGATCACGACGAGCGCGACGCCCGTTCCGATGCTCATCCGACCTGGCTCCGATCGTCCGCCGGTCGCCTGGCGCGCACCGGATCCGGCGAACCTAGCGGGGCAGCCCGCGAACGGGCCGTGCGACGACGAAGGCCCCGGGATGATCCCGGGGCCTTCGAGTCGTGCGCGAGGGGGGAGTTGAACCCCCACGCCCTTCCGGGCACACGGACCTGAACCGTGCGCGTCTGCCTATTCCGCCACTCGCGCGTGACCGACCCCGCTCGCGCGGCGCCGGTCGACGAGAGTAGCACGACGGCCGATTCCACTTGAGGCTCGCGGCGGGCCGCCAGCCGTCCGCCCGAGGTGCTCGCGCTACCCTGACACGACCGAAATCGCGGGAGCAGCCGCGGCGACAGGACAGGGACTCGACGACGGTGGGCATCCTCGACAGCTTCGAGCGCGGGCTCGAGCGTGCCGTCAACGGCGCCTTCGCCCGCACGTTCCGGTCCGGCCTGCAGCCCGTGGAGATCACGGCCGCCCTCCGCCGGGAGGTCGACACGCACGCCTCCCCGGTGGCGCGGGACCGCATCCTCGTCCCGAACCGCTTCGTCGTGCGGATGAGCGAGGGCGACCACCTGGCGATGACCGCGCTCGGCCAACCGCTCATCGACGAGCTCACCGGACTGCTCACCCAGTACGTCGCCGAGCAGCGCTACCAGATGGCCTCGCCGCCGGTCATCACTCTCGAACCGGTGGAGTCCTTCGCGATCGGGATGCTCGAGGTCGAGTCGTCCACGGAGCGGGTGGAGGTCGACTGGACGCCGGTGCTCGAGATCGAGGGTCGGCGCCACCCGATCGGCCCGCGCACCGTGATCGGCCGTGGCACGGAGGCCGACATCACCGTCGAGGACACCGGCATCAGCCGCAAGCACCTCGAGATCCTCTGGAACGGTCGCCAGGCGGAGGCCCGGGACCTCGGCTCCACCAACGGCTCGACCCTGAACGGGGCCCGGCTCACCCGGGCGCCCCTGCCCAACGACTCCGTGATCCAGATCGGCCGGACGACGATCGTCTTCCGGCTCGTCGCGCAGCCACGGAGCGGCCGGTGAGCGAGCTCACGCTCCTCGTGCTGCGAGTGGCGTTCCTCGCGCTGCTCTGGGTGTTCGTCTTCGCCGTCGTCTACGCGCTGCGCAGCGACCTGTTCGGCGGCCGGGTGCGCAAGCTGCCCGACCAGGCGCGCCTGGCCGGGGGCGGCCCCGTCGTCGCGCCGCCCGCGGTGCAGTCGCTGCCGACCTCCCCCGTCACGCCCGGCGCCGGCATCCCGGTGGTGCCCCAGCCGTCGCACTCCGGGCCCGCGACCCGCCTCGTCATCACCTCCGGCGGCAAGGCCGGCCTCGAGATCCCGCTCGGCAGCGAGCCGCTCACGATCGGCCGGGCGAGCGACGCCGGGCTGCAGATCCGCGACGACTACACCTCGACCCACCACGCGCGACTCCTGCTCTGGGGCTCGGACTGGGTCGTGCAGGATCTCGACTCGACCAACGGCACCTTCGTGGACGGGCAGCGCATCGACTCGCCGACGCAGGTGCCGATCGGCGTTCCCGTGAAGGTCGGCGCGACGACGTTCGAGCTCCGTGCGTGAGGGCATGACCATCGTCACCGCAGGGGCAGCGGTCTCGCACGTCGGGCGCGTGCGGACGAACAACCAGGACTCCGGCTACGCGGGGAGCCAGCTGTTCGTGGTGGCCGACGGCATGGGCGGCCACGCGGGCGGCGACGTCGCCTCCGCCATCGCCGTGAACCGCATCGCGCAGACCGACCGGCTGGACTTCGCGAACCCCCAGGAGGCGGAGTTCGCTCTGCAGGCCTCCCTGGTGGCGGCCAACCAGCTGATCAGCGAGGCCGTGTACGAGCATCCGGAGCTCACCGGCATGGGCACGACCGTCAGCGCCCTCGTCCGCGTGGGCGACGCCGTGGCGACCGCCCACATCGGCGACTCCCGCATCTACCTGCTGCGCGACGGCGAGCTGAGCCAGATCACGAACGACCACACCTTCGTGCAGCGACTCGTCGAGACGGGTCGCATCACGCCGGAGGAGGCCGCCGTGCATCCGCGCCGCAGCGTGCTGATGCGGGTGCTCGGCGACATCGACCAGTCCCCGGAGATCGACACGGGCATCCTCGGCACGGTCCCGGGCGACCGGTGGATGCTCTGCTCCGACGGTCTCTCCAGCTACGTGAGCGAGGACCGGATCCGCGCCCTCCTCGCCGACGCCGACTCGGCCCGAGGGGCCTGCGAGGCCCTCGTCGAGGAGGCGCTCGACCGCGGGGCGCCGGACAACGTCACCGCGATCGTCGTCGACATCGACCACGGCGGCGAGGACGCGTCCCACGCGGCCATCGTCGGCGCCGCCGCCGAGCCGCTCGAGTTCGACACCGGTGACGGGTCGCGGCAGCACGCGCGCCTCCCGTCGCTGCTGCTCCACCCGCTGCGTACGCAGCCGCCGGAGGCGAGCTTCGTGCCCGACTCGGAGGACTACCTCGACGCCCTCATCCGCGAGGATCGGCGGAGGGTCTGGCGCCGCCGGCTGATCTGGCTCGCCGCGATCGCGGCGCTGCTCGCGGCGCTCGTGGTGGGCACCGTCAGCGCCTACCGCTACACCCAGACCCGCTACTACGTCGGCTTCGACGGGGACCGCGTGGCCATCTACCAGGGCGTGCAGGCCTCGATCGGGCCGGTCCAGCTGAGTCACGTCGTGCAGGACACCGACCTCACCCGGTCGACCCTGTCGGGCTACGCGCTCGAGCAGATCGAGGGGACGATCAGCGCCGACAGCCTCGCGGCCGCCGAGCGCATCGTCGCGAACGCGAGGGAGGGCTCGAGTGGTTGACCCCGGAGCCACGACCACGTTGACCAGGGCGGTGGACGACCGCGTCCCGGTCACGCGTCCGTCGACCCGCTTGCGGAACATCGAGCTCGGGCTGCTCCTGCTCGCCCTCTCGGTCGCCGCGTCGTCGATCCTGCTCGTGCAGCTCGGCGCGCTCGGCCACATCGACACCCACCTGCTGACGCTCGCCGCCGGGCTGGCCGGGCTCGTGCTCGCGATGCACGTGGTGCTGCGGTTCACGGCACGCGACGCGGATCCGTTCATCCTGCCGATCGCGACGGCGCTGAACGGGCTCGGCATCGCCGAGATCTACCGCATCGACCTCACCCCGACCGGCGTCGAGAACCACTCGGACGACGGCACGAGGCAGATCCTCTGGACCGCGCTCGGGGTCGGCGCCGCGATCGTCACGATCCTGCTCGTCCGCAACCACCGGGCGCTGCAGCGCTACACCTACATCGCGATGCTCGTCGCGATCGTGCTGCTGCTGCTGCCGCTCGTGCCCGGCCTGCGGCTGTCCAACGTCACCGCGAACGTGTGGATCCACCTGGGGCCCCTGAACTTCCAGCCCGGCGAGATCGCGAAGATCGCGCTCGCCATGTTCTTCGCGGGCTTCCTCGTCGCGCGCCGCGACTCCCTCGCCATGGTCGGCCGCAAGGTGCTCGGTGTCCGCCTGCCGCGCGGTCGCGACCTCGGGCCCATCGTGGTCGTCTGGGTGCTCGCCGTCGCCGTGATCGTCTTCGAGCACGACCTCGGCACCGGGTTGCTGCTGTTCGGCATGTTCGTCGCGATGCTCTACGTCGCCACCGGCCGGACGAGCTGGATCGTGCTCGGCCTGCTGCTCGCCGCCGCCGGCGCCTGGGCCGCATCCCAGGTGCTCAGCTACGTGCACGGCCGCATCACGAACTGGCTCGACGCGTTCTCCGGCAACCTCTACAACGAGCCCGGTGGCAGCTTCCAGATCGTCAACGGCATCTTCGGGCTCGCCCACGGCGGCCTCTTCGGCACCGGCCTCGGGCAGGGCAGGCCCGACCTCACGCCGGCCGCGGACAGCGACTTCATCATCGCGTCGCTCGGTGAGGAGATCGGCCTGGTCGGGCTCTTCGCCGTGCTCTGCCTGTACCTGCTGTTCGTCTCCCGCGGGCTGCGGATCGGCTTCTCGGGGCCCGACGACTTCGGCAAGCTCTTCGCCGTCGGCCTGTCGTTCGTGTTCGCCCTGCAGTGCTTCATCGTGATCGGGGGCGTGATGCGGGTGATCCCCGAGACGGGGCTCACCACACCCTTCCTCGCGGCGGGCGGTTCCTCGCTCGTCGCGAACTGGATGATCGCCGCCCTGCTGCTGCGCATCTCCGACACGATCCGGAGCTCCCCGAGGACGGTGATCTAGATGAATCGAGAGCTGAAGCGCGTGAGCGCGCTCATCGTGGTGATGTTCGTCGCCCTGTTCGCGGCCTCCTCGATCATCCAGGTGTTCCAGGCCGACGCCCTCGGCGCCGATCCGCGCAACGCCCGCGCCCGGGCGGACGAGTACAAGATCCAGCGCGGCCAGATCCTCACCTCGGACGGCAAGGCGATCGTCGTGTCGAAGAAGGAGTCGAAGGACGAGTACCAGTTCCAGCGGGACTACCTCGACGGGCCCCTGTACGCCGCGGTGACGGGCTACTACCCGGTCAACGGCGAGCCGACCGGGATCGAGGGCGCCCTCGACGCGAAGCTCGCCGGCACCGGCAGCAACCAGGCCTTCGACCGCCTGCAGAGCATCGTGACGGGGCAGGATCCGAAGGGCGACTCCGTCGAGCTGACGATCGACCCGAAGGTGCAGAAGGCCGCTTACGACGCGCTCGGCAGCCAGCGGGGCGCGGTCGTCGCCCTGGACCCCTCCACCGGCGCCGTGCTCGCCATGGTCTCCAAGCCGTCGTTCGACCCGAACCGCATCGCGGTGCACGACTCGAGCGCGCTGAAGGCGTACAACCAGCTGCTGAACGCGAGCCCCAGCCCGCTCGTGAACCGGGCGATCGCCGGCAACCTCAACCCGCCGGGGTCCACCTTCAAGCTCGTCGTGTCGTCCGCCGCCCTCGAGAGCGGCAAGTACACCGAGTCGAGCGAGTTCCCGAGCCCGACGTCGCTCACACTGCCCGGCACGTCGCTCGTGATCCAGAACTCCGACGGCGAGATCTGCGGGACGGGCCCGAAGGCCTCGCTGAAGCTCGCGCTGAGCCTCTCCTGCAACATCCCGTTCGCCGAGCTCGGCGACCAGCTCGGTCAGAAGGCGATCCTGGATCAGGCCACCAAGTACTGGTTCGGCAAGCCGTTGTCGATCCCGCTGAAGGTGACGCCCTCGATCTACCCGACGCAGCCCCTCGACAAGGCCCAGCTCGCGCAGACGGCGTTCGGTCAGTTCGAGGATCGCGTCACGCCGATGCAGATGGCCATGGTCTCGGCGGCGATCGGCAACGATGGCGTGCTGATGAAGCCGAACCTGGTGAAGCGCGTGCTGAGCCCGACCCTCGACACGGTGGAGCAGATGACGCCCCAGCAGCTCTCCCAACCGGTGAGTTCCACGACGGCGAACGCCGTGACCGACATGATGGTGTCGTCGGTGGCCGAAGGCGCGGCGACCAATGGCAGAATCGACGGGGTCGACGTGGCCGGTAAGACGGGCACCGCGCAGAACGGGGCGAACGATCCGTACACGCTCTGGTACACGGGCTTCGCTCCGGCGAAGAACCCGAAGGTCGCGGTCGCGGTCGTGATCGAGAACGGTGGGGGACTCGGGCAGACCGGGTACGGCAACCTCGTCGCCGCGCCCATCGGCAAGAAGGTCATGGAGGCGGTGCTGAACAAATGAGACCGGTCGCCGGGCTCACCTTCGGGGGCCGCTACGAGCTGTCGTCCCGCGTCGCCATCGGCGGCATGGGCGAGGTCTGGGAAGCCACGGACCTCGTCATCGGGCGTCCCGTCGCCATCAAGATCCTGAAGGACGAGTACCTCGGCGACCCGGGCTTCCTCGAGCGGTTCCGGGCGGAGGCGCGGCACGCGGCCCTCGTGAACCACGAAGGCATCGCGAACGTCTACGACTACGGCGAGGAGGACGGCTCCGCCTTCCTCGTGATGGAGCTCGTGCCGGGCGAGCCGCTCTCGTCGATCCTCGAGCGCGAGCACACCCTGCCGCCCGACCGTGTGCTCGACGTCGTCGCGCAGACCGCGACGGCGCTGCAGGCCGCCCACGCCGCGGGCCTCGTGCACCGGGACATCAAGCCGGGCAACCTCCTCGTGACGCCCGACGGCCGGGTGAAGATCACGGACTTCGGCATCGCGCGCATCACCGACCAGGTCCCGCTCACGGCCACCGGACAGGTCATGGGGACGGTCCAGTACCTGTCCCCGGAGCAGGCGAGCGGTCAGCCGGCCTCGCCCGCGACCGACATCTACTCCCTCGGCATCGTCGCCTACGAGGCCCTGGCCGGCCACCGGCCCTTCACGGGCGAGTCGCAGGTCGCGATCGCCATGGCGCAGATCAACGACACCCCGCCCGACCTGCCGACGAGCATCCCCGAGCCGGTGCGGCGGCTGGTCATGGCGTGCATCGCGAAGGCGCCCTCGGAGCGGCCCACGACGGCCGCGCTCCTCGCGCGCGCGGCGCAGGCGCTGCGGCGGGGCGACGTGCTCGCCGCGGCATCGGCGGTGCCCGCGGTCCTGCCGGCCGGGGTCGCCGCGCCCACGATGGCGCTGCAGGCGGAGGGCGCGACGACGGTGCTGCCCACGCAGGCGCCGGGCTTCGAGACCACGCTGCTCGGCGTGCCGGCCGCCGGCGCCGCCGGGCTCGGCGCCGCCTACGCCGGCCCGCCCACGGCCACGACGACCAGCACGATCCCGGCGGACGGCGGACCGGAGGAGCCGCGGCGGCGCCGCAGCCCGTGGACCTGGCCGCTCATCGCGCTCATCCTGCTGCTCGTGATCGTCGCGATCGCCTGGGCCGTGTCGCAGTTCAACGGCCACAACACCGCCGCCCACACGAGCGCGCCGCCGTCCACGTCCACGCGCCCGTCCGCCTCGGCGAGCGCCTCCGCCAGCTCGACGACCGACGGCACCGTGACGATCAACGAGGCCGACTACATCGGCAAGCCGTACGCGCAGGTCGTGTCGAACCTGAACGGACTCGGCCTCGACGCCACTGCCCAGAAGGGTGACGCCGCGCCCACGGACGGCGACGTCGGCAACGTCTACGAGCTGAGCCGCTCCGGGAACGTGCCCAAGGGTTCCTCGATCACCGTGACCTACTACGACGAGACCGCCACGGCGCAGGCGCCGTCCTCGGCACCGGTGCTGTCCGACCCGTCGTCGCAGCCGGTGCCGGCGAACAGCAGCATCACGGTGACCTGGCCCGTCTACAACGCCTGCCCTGCGGGGCAGTCCCGCTCGGGCTACACGGTGACCGTGAGCGGCGCCGCCTCGAACGGCGACACGGCCGAGGGGCGCAACGCGACCGAGATCACGATCCCGACCGGGAACCAGGGCAGCGGGCCGATCAAGGTCAAGTACAAGGTCTACTGCGGCTCGAAGGACTCCGCCTACTCCCCGACCCTGTCCGTCCAGGTCGAGCAGGCCGCCAGCACCCCGACGCCGACGGCGCCGACCCCCACCCCGTCCTCCACCGGCCTCCTCCCGAAATGAGCATGAGCGATCTCGGGAGCGCGCCCGGCGGCCGGGTCGCGCACCTCGAATCCGGCGAACGGCTGCTCGCCGGGCGCTACCGGGTCGAGCAGCTGCTCGGCCGCGGCGGCATGGCCGAGGTGCACCTCGGCATGGACCTGCGCCTCGGCAGGCGGGTCGCGATCAAGCTCCTCCGCTCGTCCCTCGCGAACGACCCCACGTTCCGACTGCGGTTCCGGCAGGAGGCGCAGTCCGCGTCCCGCATGACGCATCCGACGATCGTCCGCGTGTTCGACGCGGGCGAGGAGACGGTGCTCGAGTCCGGGGGCGGCGAGGCGCAGCTGCCGTTCATCGTGATGGAGTTCGTCGACGGCAAGCTCCTGAAGGACCTGATCAAGGACGGCCCCATGACGGCCGCGGAGGCCGGTCACATCGTCTCCGGCATCCTCACCGCGCTGGAGTACTCGCACGAGGCCGGCGTCGTGCACCGGGACATCAAGCCCGGCAACGTGATGGTGACGCGAAGCGGCCAGGTCAAGGTGATGGACTTCGGCATCGCCAGGGCCATCAGCGACTCCTCGGCGACGGTCGCCCAGACGACGGCGATCCTCGGCACCGCTCAGTACTTCTCCCCGGAGCAGGCCAAGGGCGAGACCGTCGACGCCCGCAGCGACCTGTACTCGACGGGCATCGTGCTCTCCGAGATGCTGACGGGCGTTCCGCCCTTCCGCGGGGACAGCCCGATCGCGGTCGCCTACCAGCACGTGAGCGAGCCCGCGCCGCCCCCGTCCGAGCTGAACCCGCGCGTGACCGAGGGCATGGACGCCGTCGTGCTGCGCGCCCTCGAGAAGGACAAGAACCACCGCTACCAGTCCGCCGACGAGTTCCGCGCCGACGTGGAGGCGGTGGTCGCCGGCCGCACCCCCACGGCGCGGCTCCCCGTGATCGATCCGACCACCGACCTGTTCGGCGGCGCCGTCGAGACGCCGGAATCGACGGTGCGGCAGCTCGCGTTCGACGACGTCGAGCACGTCACCACCTCGAACCGTCCGCCCGTCGCCTGGATCTGGGCCGGCGTGCT